>NZ_JBIWMX010000004.1:0-444647 GCF_044766925.1 Nocardia sp. NPDC101769
GTGCCGAGCCGCGCGCATGGTGGTAGTGCTCGGCCGGCGAGCGCCGACGATCATGACGCCCGCACCAGGGCGCTCGCGTCGACACCGCACTGACGGGCGACCCCGGCGACATCGAAGTGGAAGCTCTCCCAGCTCACCCGGCCGTCCAGGAAGCGGAACAGAATGAAGACCGGCACCGAGACCCGATTGCCGTTCGGCACTGCGCCATTGAAGGTGAACGCCGGAGTGAAGGCGATCTCGCCCCAGCAGCACAGCGTCTCTTCATCGAGTCCGTGGCCATCCAGCCGGACCTCGTAGTCGGGCGCAAACGCGAACCATCCCGTGATCGCGCCCTCGACCTCGGCCCCGGCGTAATGGGATCCGAGCGACGGCGATTCGAGCACGGCGTCCGGGTGGTATACGGCCATGGTGGCCGCCACGTCCTGTCGGCTTTTCGCCTGTGCCAATCGTTCGACGATCTGGACGGCTTCCCGCGCGTCCAGTGCCTGCGCAACCATGTTCGACTCGCTTCCATCAAGCCAAAATCGAGACTGATCTGTCTCGATTTCAAGGTAGCGGCGGGGCCGCACTCGCGTCAAGCCGGGCGTGCGTCGAGCGGCCTTGGACGGTGCTTCGCATGCCGATCACGCCGCCCGGATTCGATGGGGCCCAACGTCTCTCGGGGAATCGAGCAGGCACGCTCGACGAAGGCCGCAGGTTCCTGACCTGCGGCCTTCGTCATTTCATGCCGCTATACCGGCGCGCTGGAGGTGAGCTTCGCCCGGCGCAGGGCGCGCAGTTCGTCCGCGCGGAGGTCGGCTACCTCGTGGGATTCCGGGGCGTCGAAGACCCGGACGGTGCGGGTGGTGGTGTCGAAGCGGGACCAGCCCGGATCGCCATGGGTGGCGAAGCGCACCCAGGCGCGATGCACCTCGTCGGCCAGGGGTTGGGGTGGGTTCGGGCCGGTCAGGGTGTGGGCGGCGGCGAGTTGGTCGAAGACGAAAGGGATCTCGATGACATGGCAGGCACCCAGGTCGGCGATGGCTGAGCGCCAGGCGAATTCGTAGATGTAGGCCGGGTTGCCCGCTGCGGCGGTGGATTCCGCGATGCGCATGGCGTCATCGCGGAAGACCAGGTCGGTGAGGACGGCCGCGAACACGTCCGCGGGTGTGGCGTTCGGGCGGTTGGCGGCGTAGCGCTCGGCGACCGACGGATGCAGGCCGTAGCGTGCGAGGAAATGCGGCAGCGTCTGCTCGGTGATTCCGGCGGCGAGACCGGAGGGGAAGGTGAAGAATCGGAACTCCTCGGCGGTCCATCCAGCGAGCAGGGGCACGGTCCGATGCGGTTGGGCGGCAAGGATATCCGTCGGACGGTCCGGGATCACATCGCCGTCGATCATGGGGAAGAAGCTCATGATGCCGAGCCCGTTGGCGACGATCGATGCACCCCAGCGGTCCGGATCCGGGTCGGTCATCAGTGCCAGGGTGAGTGAATCCTGGGCGCTGCGCAGCTCCTCCGGTCCGAGCCGGCCGAAGGCGGACGCCGTCGGCTCGATGCCCAGCAGATCGGCCAGCTGCCGCGCCACCTTGCCCGCGTCCTCCGCGGTGGCGACCGCGGAACCGTTGGCGCTCTGTGCGATAGCGCGCCGGAACAGCCCGCGTGCCCGCGGTGACGCGAGCAGAGCCACCACACTCATCCCGCCAGCGGATTCGCCGAAGACCGTGACATTGCCGGGATCGCCGCCGAAGGCCGCGATGTTCTCGCGCACCCACTCCAAAGCGGAGATCTGGTCGCGCAGACCGCGATTCGACGCGGATCCCGGAACGGCGGCGAACCCGGAGATGCCGAGCCGATAATTGATCGACACCACCACGACGCCGTCGCGCGCGAAGGCGGTGCCGTCGTAGATACGCCGGGCGTTCGACCCGCGGACGAACGCCCCACCGTGAATCCACACCAGCACCGGCAGACCGGACCCCGTGTGATCGGGGGTCCACACATTGACGTTCAGATACTCGTCGCCGGGGATCCCGTCGCTGCCGATGAGGGCGTGAATCGGTGCCGGATACGGGGATTGCACACAGGTGGGTCCGAATTCGAGTGCTTCGCGCACCCCGGACCAGGCCTCGACCGGTCTCGGGGCTTCGAACCGGGCGGGTCCGATCGGCGCTGCCGCGTAAGGGATGCCGAGGAATCGGGTGACGCCGCCCTCGCGCGTGCCCAGAACCTTGCCGCCGGTGACGGACACGATCTCTGCCATCTGAACTCCTTCGCCGACTTCAACTATCGCGCAGCGATCGCTGGGGGGAGCCGATTCCGACGGTCTTGTCTTGCGGACTGCTGTTCCGGTTATCGGACCACGCACCGAACGATTCGCCCCCCTGGAATCGGGGAAATGGTCTCCGTGGACGTCAGAGCAGTGCGGGGTTGCTCCTGAGCGGCTTCCCTGTCCGAATTCGGCTCGACGGGGGCCGCGTGCCGGCCCCGGCCTATCCGGACTGGATCCGGCCGCCGTCACAGCACCAGCCCGGATCGGTCACCATCGAGGCCATGTGCGCGCTCGCCGAGGCAATCGCTGGCCCGGCCGCTGCTGAGCCTGGCGTGGTCGCTGGGCGCACTGTGCGTGTTCGCGGTTCCGGCCGCGGTCGGCTATCGGCACGCGAGCCGCCGCTGAGAACTCCGAGGTGGTGGCGATCCCCTCGCCCGGTGCGGGAAACAATCCGCGGATCGGGCATACCCGTGGTTACGATCGGGGTATCGGGGCCCAACTCGTCAGGGCAAGTGAGCGGGGCATGGTCGAACGAAATAGTGACGGTACGCAGCCTGACCTGCGGATAGGGGTCGCCGAGGAACTCGCCGCGGCCGGGCTGGACGATGCCCTGGAGATCGGGCGGGGTGGTTTCGGGGTCGTATACCGGTGTCACGAGCATTCGCTGGATCGGCTGGTCGCGGTGAAAGTGCTCGATACACGGTCGAGCGGGGATGAGCGGGCACGGTTTCTCCGCGAACAGCGGGCGCTGGGCCGGTTCGGCGGGCATCCGCACATTGTTCAGGTGCTGTCCGCCGACGTCACCGTCACAGGGCGGCCGTATCTGGTCATGCCGTTCTATGCGCTCGGGTCGCTGCAATCGCGGATTCGGGAGCGGGGACCGCTGTCGTGGCAGGAGGTGCTGTCGGTCGGGGTGAAGATCGCCGGTGCGCTGGCGGCCGCGCACGGGCACGGGATCGTGCATCGCGATGTGAATCCGGCCAATATCCTGCAGTCCGACTATGGCGAGCCGTTGCTGAGCGATTTCGGAATCGCCCGCATCAGTGGGGCTTTCGAGACCGGGTCCGGACTCATCGCCGGGACACCGGCGTTCACCGCGCCCGAGGTGCTGCGGGGCGCCGAACCGGCCGAGGCCGCCGACATCTAC
The DNA here is from genome assembly GCF_044766925.1 of Nocardia sp. NPDC101769. Classification (NCBI taxonomy): domain Bacteria; kingdom Bacillati; phylum Actinomycetota; class Actinomycetes; order Mycobacteriales; family Nocardiaceae; genus Nocardia; species Nocardia sp. NPDC101769. The sequence goes on from NZ_JBIWMX010000004.1 coordinate 3,396, forward strand.
GGATTGGGCGCCACACTGTTCTGCCTGCTCACCGGGCACGCCGCCTTCGAACGCCGCGAGGGCGAGTCGATGGTCGCACAATTCGTACGAATCACCTCCGAGCCGGTGCCCGACCTGCGGCAGAGTGATGTGCCGGCAGCGCTGTGCTCGGCGCTGGAAGCCGCTATGGCGCACGATCCTTCGGACCGGCCGGAGACGGCCCGGGAGTTCGGTGACCGGCTGCGCAATATCGAATTCGCCTCCGGGCTCGTGGTCGACTCGATGGCGTTGCCGACCGATGCCGAAGCCCGGACGGTCACACCGCCGGTTCCGGTGCCGCGGCCGCGTTCGAGCCCGGCGCCGACGCCGTCCACTCGGTACCGTCCGCCGAGCTCGCCGCGGCAGCCGGTACTGCGCGGCCGCCTGCTCGACCGGCTACGGGAAGGGCAGAGCCGACGGCTGGTACTGATCCACGGACCCGTCGGATTCGGGAAGAGCACGCTGGCCGCGGAATGGGTGGATGTTCTCGCCGCCGAGGGTGTTCGAGCGGCCTGGCTCAGCGTGGACGATGACGACGACAATGTCGTCTGGTTCCTGACCCATGTGGTGGAGGCGATCCGGTACGCCCATCCGGGTGTGGCCGCGGATCTGGAACAGCTGCTCGAGGAGCATGCCAGTGATGCCGCGCGGCACGTCATGACCACCCTCATCGACGAGATCCACAACAGCGGCCAGACCGTGGCGCTCGTGATCGACGACTGGCACCGGGTGACCAGCGCCGCGACCGTGGCCGCGATGGAATTCCTGCTCGACCACGGCTGCCATCACCTGCGGGTGATCGTCACCAGCCGCAGCCGCACCGGACTTCCGCTGGGGCGCATGCGGGTTCGCGACGAGCTCACCGAGATCGACGAGTCCGCACTGCGATTCGACGATTCGGAAACCGCGGCATTCTTCGCCGACACCAGCGGGCTGGCCCTCGCCGCGGACGAGGTCGAGCGACTGCGCGAATCCACCGAAGGGTGGGCGGCGGCACTGCAACTGGCCTCGATGTCGCTGCGTGGCCGCGACGATCCGGGCGCGTACATCGATCAGATCTCGGGACGGCACTACGCCATCGGGGAGTACCTGATGGAGAACGTCGTCGACACCCTCGAACCCGAACTGCTCGAATTCGTCATGCGGACATCGGTTCCGGTGCGTATCAACGGTGACCTCGCCGAGGCGCTGACCGGCGTGAGCAACGGCCAGGACATGCTCGAACAGGTGCGGCAGCGAGATCTGTTCCTGCGCAGCATCGATGACGATCTGCGCTGGTTCCGCTACCACTCGCTGTTCGCCGACTTCCTGCGTGAGCGGCTGATCCGGCAGCATCCGGGACTGCTCGAGGAACTGCACTTCACCGCCGCGCAGTGGTTCGAGGCCCACGACATGCTCACCGAGGCCGTCGATCACCTGCTCGCCGCGGGCGAACCCCAGCGGGCCTGCCGGCTGGTCGCCGAGCACGCCGGGCAATTGATAGAGCAGTCGCGCATGGGGACGCTGCTCGGGCTGGCGGCCAAACTGCCAGGCTCGCTCACCGCGTCGAATCCGCAACTGCAGGTACACATCGCGTGGGCGAACGTCGCCGTACAGCGGCCGGCCGCCGCGGAGACCGCATTGGAACGCGCCGAGAAGGCGGTCGCGCTGGCCCGCGACCACGATGGCGAATCCGCCGACCTCGAGCTCGAGATGAAGCTGGTGCGCATCAGCCTGGCGCTCGCCACCGACCAGACGGTGGTACTGGCGCCGGAGCTCGCGCAGGCGCGGGATTCGGTGCGGCCCTTCCTGGCCCACGGGCTGGCAGTGGGGGCGATGATCTCGGCGCTGTATCGCTTCGACTTCGCCGAGGTGCACAGCTGGTATCGCTGGATCGAACCGTACCGCGACCGCGCGCGCGGACCGTTCGGCGCGGTGTACTGCGACTGCGTCGACGGGAGCGCCGCCAGCGAGCAGCTCGATGTCGGCACCGCCGAGTCCCGGTTCCGCACCGCGCTCGGTCAGGCGCTGCAGACGGGCACGAAATCGCAGGCCACCCGGCTCGCCAGCGCGCTGCTCGGCGAATTGCTGTACGAGAAAGGCCAATTCATCGAGGCAGAGGAACTGCTCGCGGGTGGGCTCGGCGTCGAAGGCGGGGCGGTCGAGTTCCAGATGGCGGGCTACGGCACCGCCGCCCGCCTGGCCGCGGTGCGCGGCGACATCGACGCCATGAACGAGCGATTGGACGAGGGAACCAAGCTCGCGGCGAACATGAACCTGCCGCGGCTGGCAGCCCGCATGATCAACGAACGCATCCGACTGGGTCTGCCGATCACCGACACCGACCGCCGCGACCTCGAACACCTCGAACCGTATACCGCCCACCCCGATGCTCCCACCGCGGTGGCCGCGGAACTGGCCCACGACTCGGCCATCCGGCTACTCCTCGGCAAGGGCACCTCGACAGCGGCCGAACAGGCATGCCGGCAGGCGCAGCGCCTCGTCGACGTGATCTCCACCCAGAATCGCCTTCGCGCGCTCACGAATGCCGAACTGCTGTACGGCTGCTGCCTGTCGGCCGCCGGCCGGACCGCGGACGCCGCGAAGTTTCTCGAGCCGACCCTGACCCGCTGCGCCGGACAAGGCCTGGTGCGCCTGGTCGTCGACACCGGCGCGCAGCTGCAACCGGCAATCGGAACCCTGTACGGCGCAACCACATCAGCCCAGCAGCTGATTCGAGCCTTCCTCCGTCAGGTGCTCACCGAGTTCGAAGACGTACCGCTGCACCGCGACAACTCACCTGAGAACGGCTGACGCGGTAAAGGGTCGGCTTCGCGGGGGACTTGCAGGTTCGCACCCGCGGGCTCGGCGTCGCGGTCGGAAATCCGGGTGAGTCTGGAGTTCGGCGGCTCCGGTGCGGTCGGCATCCAGCGATCGGCCGGTCGTCTGTGCGTGCGATTTCAAGGCTTGGCACGCCGAGGGGGCGGGATTGGCGGGGGATTCGCGCGAACTTGTGGCAACCTTGCCGGGGCTTCAGCGAAGGCTGGGATTGCGGATCGAGGAGTGGTGTATGGCGAAGATGGGCAGGCGGAAGCGGTCTCGGCTCATTACCCAGGGGATGATCACTTCCGGGAAGACGGTGGGCGCTGCCGTCGTACGGTCTGCGGAGGCGGTGGTCTCGCGGGTTGCGGAGCCGATCGTCGCGGACGGCCCGGTCGCGGAGGTCTCGGAGCCCGTTGCCGCGGGCGCGCCGGATATCAAGGCGCTGGCCGAGCGGGTGAAGGCGCGGCGGCGTGAGAACGGGTGGACGCAGGCCGAGGTGGCCAAAAAGGGTGGGCCGTCGGCCGGTGTGATCAGTCAGATCGAGCGGTGCCTGGTCGAGGCGCCCGCGGGGGATGTGCTGGGCAGGCTGGATGCGGCGCTCGAATGGGCGGCGGGGACGGCGGACGGCATTCTGCGCGGGGCGCCGGCCGAACTGGCGGGTGCCGGAAAGTAGTTGCGACAGCAGGCCCCGATCGGATCGTCGATCGGGGCCTCGCCGTACTACGTGTGGGCCGCGCCGTCGATGCGGATTTCGGTGCCGCTGATGAAGCGGCCGTCGTCGGAGACCAGCATGGCGATGACACCGGCCACGTTCTCGGGGCCGGCCAGTTCGGCCGGATTGTCCTGGGGGAGAACGGCGATCAGGCGGCCGAACAGCGACCAGTCGGCGTCCTGGGGGAGATAGCCGGGGGTGGCGTCGGTGATGCCGGACTTGATGCCGCCGGGGGCGACGCTCACCGCGCGCAGGCCCTGCTTGCCGTATTCGAGGGCCAGGACGTGGGTCAGGGTCTGGATGCCGCCCTTGCTGGCGGAGTACGCGGCCATGTACGGGTGGGCGAAGTTCGCCGAGGTCGAGCTGAAGTTGACGACCGTGCTGCGCGGGTTGGCGAGCAGGGCGGGCAGGGCCTCGCGGATCACCAGGAAGGTGCCGGTGAGGTTGACGCTGAGGATCTGGTTCCACAGGTCCAGCGATGTCTCGTGGGTGTGGGCCGCGCGCAGAATCCCCGCCGCGTTCACCACCGCGTCCAGTCCGCCGAGGGCGTCGATGGCGGTGTGCACGCCCGCGACCACCTCGGACTCCACGCCGATATTCATCTCGACGGTGGTCAGCCGCGCTGCGGTGCCCGCCTCGGCGGCCTGCTTGCGGGTCAGGGCGAGGCCCTCGGCATTGACGTCGGCGCCGGCGACGACCGCGCCTTCGGACAGCAGACGGAGGACGGTGGCCTGGCCGATACCGGATCCGGCGCCGGTCACCAGAATGCGGCGCTGCTCGAGACGGTTCATGGATCACTTCCTGATCGGTGGAACAGTTTCTGACACGATATGCCGAAAATGGCACGCCGCGCCATCAAACGTTTTCGACCTCGGTACAGTTCCCCGGGTGACGAGCGAGCGAAACCGTGCCGGACGCCCGGCGCTCAGCGAGACCCGCCGTGCGGCCACACGCCGGGAAGTGGCGCTGGTGGCGGCCCGTCTTTTCATCGAAAACGGTTATGCCGCAACGACCGTGGACGAGATTGCGGCGGCCGCCGGGATGGGGCTGCGCACGTTCTACCGGTATTTCGCCGGGAAGGAGGACGTCGTCGCGCCGTTGCTCGCCATCGGAACTCAGGCCTGGGCCGACGAACTCGCCGCCTGTCCGCCCGAACTGTCGCTGCGGGAAGCCCTGAGCCGCTCGTATCGCACCGCCACGGTCGGCACGCTCGCGATCGAGGGCATCGCCGAGAGCCGCCTGCGCCCGCTGGTCCGGGCCGCAACTCAACTGCCCGCCCTGCGTGCGACCTGGCTGCGTGTTCAATACGACTGCGAAACCCAGCTCATCCCGATCATCGCCGCCCGCACCGGCCGCCCCGCCGACGACCTGGACGTCGCGCTCGCCGCCGCCATGGCCAATACCGCCGTCCGCCTGGCGACCGAACTCTGGGCGGCGGGGGAGGCGTCCGGGTCCGCCGCCGACGTCGTCGACACCTGCCTCGCGCGCCTCGCCGCCAACAGCTTGCTCTAGCACCCGCCGCCATGCGCCTCGGCTACTGGTGGCCGGGTCCCGGCAGGATGGTCGTCGATGCCGACGACTACTCGGGTCATCGCATCCCCGCGTGGTTCACCCGGCTCGACCCGAAGTCGTTTCCCTTGCTGGAGCGCGGTTTCGGCTGGGTTCAGAAACGGCTCTACAATTGCTGAGCGTCGGCCGGGGTGGCGCGCAGGCCGTCGAGGGTCACCGAGATCAGGCGTTCGGCGGCATCGGGTGTGGTCTCGCAGGCGACGCCCAGCCCGTGCCCGAGCCTGATCAGATCGCGCGGCTCGATGTCGGTGCGGATCGTGCCCGCGTCCCGCGCCGCCTGTACCAGCAGGGAAGCTGCCTCGGTGATCGCCACGCGGCACAGCGTGAAGGTCGGCGTGTTGTGGTCCATGCCCGCCTTCAGGGTGGTGGCGAGGACGCGATTGGCCATCACCCACTCCACCTGTTCGCGCAGCCAGTATTCGAAAGCCGTTCCGGCCGTGTGGGTTTCGAGGAGGTCGTGGGCGCGTTGGCTCAAATGCTCGATGCTGGAACGGTAGACGGCCTCGACCAGCACCTCGCGATTGGGGAAGTGTCGATACAGGGTGCCGATCCCGACCCCCGCCCGGCGCGCGATCTCCTCGAGCGGCGCCTCGGGGCCCAGTTCGGTGAAGGCCTGCTGGGCGGTGGTCACGATCCGCTCATAGTTGCGGCGCGCGTCGGCGCGCATCGGCTTTCCGGTCGACGGTGCTTCCACGAACCCTCCACTAGAAACGGATGGACCCTCCGGTTAGACTTGCGCAAGTGGAGGAACCCTCCATATGATAACTCCATCGGAAACGGAGGCTTCCTCCGTTTGTATCCCATTCGATGGAGCATTCCTTGTCGACCACTCTTCCTTCGAACGCTGCCGTGCGGGTGCCGGCACCCGCACGAGCCCCCGGACTGCGGTCGGGAATCGTGCTGGCCACCCTGTTGACCTGCCAATTGATGATCGTCCTCGACATCACCGTGATGAATGTGGCGCTGCCGCGCATCCAGACCGACCTGCACTTCAGCGCCACCGGACTGTCCTGGGTGATGAACTCCTACAGCCTGGCCTTCGGCGGATTACTGCTGCTCGGCGGGCGCGCCGGTGACCTGTTCGGCCGCCGCAACCTGTTCATCGCCGGCGCCACCCTGTTCACCCTGGCCTCGCTCGCGGGCGGGCTGGCGCCCTCCGCCGGCTGGCTGCTCGCCGCGCGCGTCGTGCAGGGCATCGGCGGGGCCATGGCCGGACCCAACACACTCGCCCTGCTGACCACCACCTTCAGTGATCCGAAAGCCCGGATGCGCGTACTCGCGCTGTTCTCCGGAATGTCCAGTGCCGGTTTCGCTATCGGCCTCATCGTCGGCGGGCTGCTGACCGAATGGCTGAGCTGGCGCTCGGTGCTCTTCATCAATGTGCCGTTCGGGTTGATCGTTGTGGTGCTGGCACTGCGCTACCTGCCTCGGGCCGAACGACAGCCGGCCCACCTCGACCTGCCCGGCGCGCTGACCGCCACCACCGGTGTGGCCGCTCTCGTCTACGGCTTCATCAACGCCGCCTCGGACGGCTGGGGGACTGCCACCACGGACATCTGCCTGGCGGCCGGCGCGATCCTGATCGCCGCGTTCCTCGCCATCGAATCCCGTGCGGCCCAACCGCTGCTGCCGCTGCGCCTGTTCGCCGACCGCAATCGTGCCACCGCCTACGCGAACATGTTCCTGGCGCCGATGGCGGGCATGTCGATGTTCTTCTTCCTCACCCAGTTCCTGCAGGATGTGCTCGGGTTGAGCGCGCTGGCAACCGGTTTCGCCTTCCTGCCCACCGCCCTGCTGATGTTCACCATGATCCGGCTGATCCCGCGCCTGCTGCCCCGCTTCGGCCCGAAACCGGTGACCGTCACCGGCGCGGCCCTGATGGTGGCCGGCCTGGTCCTGCTCACCCAGCTGACAGCCGACAGCGGCTACTTCCCGCTCCTGTTCATCGCCATGATTCTGATGGGATGCGGTATCGGCCTGGCGGTTTCACCCCTGAACGTCATCATCATGTCGAATGTCGACACCCACGAGGCGGGCGCGGCCGGCGGCGCACTGCAAACCCTCCAGCAGACCGGCGCCTCCCTCGGCCTGGCCATCCTGGTCACGGTCTTCGGCACCGCTTCCCGCACTGCGGGCGGCTCGCTCCAGCACGCGCTGGTCGGCGGCATGACCACCGCCTTCGCGGCCGCCGCCGCCATCGCGGCCCTGGCCTTCGTCGTCGCCCTCACCTTCCGGGCCGTCGGTCCGGCGACCGCGGCGGCCCGGCGCGGCTAGTCCCGGCGATATCCACGTCCGGGCAGGCCACCGGCGTGCGGCCAAGGTTTCATCGAACGATCGGCCCACCACGAATCGTGGTGGGCCGATCGTCGTCTACCGAATCCCGTTGCCCCACACCGAGGTCGGCCACGCCTGCCGGGCGGCCATGCTGCGGGCGGCCGAGGCGATCATGATCTGCCCGGGTGCTGTCGCTTCTCACCGCGCTCCGCATTCACTCGCGAGCGCGATCGAGCCCGGGATGGCAGGATCGGGATCGTGAGTGAGCCGGTGCACCCCAACGACATTCGGATCTCCGATGCCGAACGAAAGAAGCTCGAGGAGACGCTGCGCCGCGCGGTGGACGCGGGCGTGCTCGATCTCGGTGAGTTCGACAGCCGGGTGCAGTCGATCTGGCAGGCTCGTACCCGGGGCGAGCTGGCCAAGGTGTCCGCTGACCTGCCCGAGATCAAAGAGCCGGGGCCCTCGGGCGGGCGGATCGCCATGACGGTGCTGACCATTGTGTGGTTGTCGCTCAGCGGGCTGAACTTGATCGTGTGGCTGTTGCTGGGTGTCACGCTGGAGTGGTTCTATCCGTGGTGGGTGTGGGTGCTGGTGCCGCCGGGGGCGGTGCTGGGGACCTTGTGGGCGTGTGGAATCGGGCGGAAGTCGGGCGAATCACCACGCTGAGTCCCCGATCGGCGACAATGTCGGCGACAAGAACGACAGCGCCGGTACGGAATTGGGGTCGGAGAGTGACGGATCGTTACCGCGGCATCATCGATGTCCACATCGTCCTGTGGCGCGATGGCCTGGTTCTGCTCGGCGAGCGCGCGAACACGGGCTACGGTGACGGCTGGCTGAATCTACCCAGCGGCCACCTCGAGGACGGCGAATCGGTGGTGGACGGCGTGATACGTGAAGCCGTGGAAGAAATCGGAATCACCATCGATCCCGCCGACCTGCGCTTCGCACATGTACTCCACCACCGCGGCGAGTCCGGGGCCGCCCGCATCGGCTTCTTCTTCGAAGCGCTCCGCTGGACCGGAGAGCCGGTGAACATGGAGCCCCACAAATGCGCCGGCCTGCTCTGGGCCGACCCGAATGCCCTGCCGCCCAATATCATCCCCTACCAGGCCGCAGGCGTCCGCAACTGCCACCTCGGCACTTCCTTCGCCCTGCACGGGTGGGAATGACCCGCCCGTCAGCTCTCCTGTGGGGCCGGGGTGCGCAGGTGCCGGCTCGTGTCGCCCGTCAGCGTGATCTGCACCTGGCGCTCGGCGAATCGCCACTGCCCGGCACTGCGCTCGAAGCGGTCCCGGTAGCGGCCGGCCGCCACCGGCTGCAAGGGCAGGTCCGGTGTGGCCTGGAAAACCGTGAAATAGGAGCGCGCCGTGGCGGTATCGGCATCCTCGCCGAATTCGACGGCGATGTTCGTGGTGACGTGATGGGTGCGCGGCGTTCCGTCCTCGTACACGATCACCATGCTCCGGAACATCTTCTCGATGCGCTCGCTCCCCGCGACCGACCCACCGCTGCCGCCGAACACACCGTGCGCGAACAACGCACCCACTCCGGCGAAATCCCCACTATCGACCAACTCGGCATACTTCGCGATCAAGTTCGTCACGGCAGTTGTATCAGCGGCTGAGCTCATGCCATCCGAGAGTACGTCACAGCCACCCAGCTCCCGGTGCCTGCGCGTCGAACGACCGTCCTGGGTATGACGTGGGGCGGCTCGTGGCGCCCGCGGGCGCCACGAGATTACTCGACCACAGCTGATCAATCGACAAGTTGTGTGAAACGCACAGATTTCACTATCTTGGCGGACCTGTAGTGGGACAGTGGGGTATGGCCTCCGGAGGTTTGCCCTCGTGATGCGCGGCCGGGGTGGCGAGCCGTGACGATGTTCGTCGGGACATCGGGGTGGCAGTACGCCGACTGGCGGGAGCTGGTGTACCCGCGAGGGATCGGGCAGCGGCGGTGGCTCGAGGTGTATGCGCGGGCGTTCGGGGCCGTGGAGTTGAACGCGGCCTTCTATCGGCCGGTGGCGCGGACGACCTTCGAGGGATGGCACGGGCGGACGCCGGAGGATTTCGTGATGGCGGTGAAGGCCAGTCGGGTGATCACCCACTATCGCCGGCTGCGGGACGTCGAAGTCCCGCTGGAGCGGATGATCGATGCGGCGCGCGGACTGGGGGATCGGTTGGGGCCGATACTGATTCAGCTGCCGCCCACCCTGACCGCCGAACCCGAGCGGCTCGACCGGGTGCTCGGGCTGATCCCCGCCGAGCTGCGCGTGGCGGTCGAGCCGCGCCATGAGAGCTGGTGGGACGACCGGGTCCGGGCCGTGCTCGAAGCGCACCGTGCGGCACTGTGCTGGGCCGACCGGCTCGGGCGGCCGATCACGCCGCTGTGGCGCACGGCCGACTGGGCCTACGTCCGTTTCCATGAAGGTCGCGGCCGGTCCGCGCCTCGCTACCCGGAACGCGTTCTGTCCGAATGGGTCCGGCGCATCGAGGACACCTGGGATCGGAATCTCGACGCCTATGTCTTCTTCAACAACGATGCCGGTGGCGCGGCCGTCCGCGATGCGATCCGGATCGGCGAGCTGGTCCGCGCCGCGGGACGGCCGGTAGCCCGCACGCCCGATCGACTCCCGCTGGCACCGTGACGCCCGGCATCAGCGCAGCGGCGGGGCCGGGCTGATCCGCCGGGTGCCGGGTGTCGGCGGTGATCGCCGGCAGTTCCCAGGTCGGTTCGTCGAGTTCGCGGCGCAGCTGGGCGAGGAAGTCGCGCGATCCGGACGCTGAACCCGGTTGCGGCTCAGGCCGGATCGAATCCGGCGAGCCGCGCGGCATGCAAGGCTATGTACAGCTCGGCGGCGGCTTTCGGGTCCGAGCACCGGCGATCGGTCAGCGTCTCGATCCGCCGCAGCCGGTAGTGAATGGTGTTGCGGTGGTAGTGGAGCCGTTGCGCCACCTCGGTATTGGAGCCACCGCATTCGAACCACAGCTCGAGGGTGTCGAGGAGGGTGTCGCGTTCCTCCGGCGGCAGTTCGAGCACCGGGCCCAGGACATCGTCCGCCAATTCCCGGGACGCCGTGGGCGCATGGGCGAGGACGAGCGGGATCGGCGTGCTGCCATACGCGGTCACGGTCGGGCTGCCGGGTGGCGCGCACCGCCCCGCGAGTTCTGCCTCGCGCAGGGCGGTCCCCGCGGATCCCGGCGTCGGGAAGGGACGGCTCACCCCGATTCGCCCGGTCGCATGGGCGCGCAGGCGCGACAGCACCCGTTCGTGCGAGCGTGCGGTGGCCACATTGAGCAGCCCGATCCGTGCGCCCGGCTCGGTGAGCCAGATCGACTCGACGAAGTCGGCCCGCAGCCGATCCTCGATCCCGAACAGCGGTTCGATTGCGCCGGAATCGGTTTCGGCGTGCACGACGACGAAACTGCCCAGTGGCGGCAGGTGCAGGGCTCGGGCGATGTCGCGCTGGGTGGGATCGTCGGCCTCGCCGTCGAACAGCCGCCGCAGCATGGCGCGGCGCTGCACGTCGTGGCGGCGGACCCGCTCGGTGAGGTAGTCGGCGTACGCGTCGGCGGCGGCGCCGGAATAGTCGTCGAGGAGCCGCCACATCTCCGAGCCGAGCTGCGGCAGCGCGTCCAGATTCGTCCCCCGCGCCGTGACGAGCGCGCGTTCCCACAGCAGCCGTCCCGCCAGCCGGTACGCGTGCAGCACCGCCGCGATCGGCACGCCGAGTTCCGCCTTGATCCGGCCCACCACGGTCGCCGGTTGCAGCCGCCGCCCGGCGCTCCCGGAGAGCTGTTCGAGCAGGGCGGCCAGGTTGTCGCGGACGACGAGGTGCAGCTGCGCCTCGGTGAGGGCGGCCTCCGCGTAGGCGTTCTCGCCGGTGAGAATGCGGCCGACGAGTTCGGTGGTGAGGTCGTCGACCTCGACGAGCAGGGTGCGCGCTACCGCGGTCGAACCGCTCGGCGCTACCGCGGTCGAACCGCTCGGCGTTACCGCGACCGAACCGGTCGGCGGCACTGCGGTGGAGCCGTTGCGCGGCGGGCCGGTGAGCGCTGTCATGGATTCGATAGTAGGCACTTGCTCTCGACGCCTACTGTGCTCCAGCACAGTCGGCCGGGCGGTATCGGCAAACCCGCGCACATGGTGGGCGGATGCACCTGACCCGCAGTATCGACACCGACAGCGACAGTGACCCGGGTCATAGCAGACCCGGGTCGATCGATGAGGTGGAGAGAGGTGCCGACCGTGTACGACTACATCGTCGTAGGCGCGGGGTCCGCGGGATCCGTGCTGGCCAGCCGACTGTCCGAGGATCCGGCGATCCGGGTGGCCGTGATCGAGGCCGGGCCGCGGGACACCGCCGAGGCGATCCACCTGCCGGTCGCCTTCCCGTCCCTGTTCAAGAGCCCGCTGGACTGGGACTACGACACGGAACCCGAACCCCGGCTGCACAGCCGCCGCGCCTACCTGCCGCGCGGCCGCGTCCTGGGCGGATCCAGCTCCATGAACGCCATGATCTACATCCGGGGCGCTCGCGCGGACTACGACGCGTGGGCCGCGGCCGGCGCGGACGGGTGGAGCTACGACGAGGTGCTGCCGTACTTCGTGCAGGCCGAGGACAACGAGCGCGGCAAGGACGCCTACCACGGTGTGGGCGGGCCGCTGTCGGTCAGTGACAGCCGGTCGAATCATCCACTGGGCGAAGCATTCCTGCGTGCCGCCGAACAGGCCGGGCACACCCGCAACGACGATTTCAACGGCGTCACCCAGCTCGGCGTCGGCCGCTACCAGGTGACCCAGCGCAACGGCATGCGATGCAGTGCCGCGGTCGCCTACCTGCACCCGGCGCTGGAGCGGGAGAACCTGACGGTCATCACCGATGCTCTCGCGCACCGGATCGTCATCGAGAACGGCCGGGCCACCGGCGTGGTGATCGGCCGCGGCGGCAGCACCGAGACCATTCGGGCCCGGCGTGAAATCGTGCTGGCCGCAGGCGCTTACGGCTCCGCGCAGTTGTTGTTGCTGTCCGGCATCGGCCCGGCCGGACAGCTGGCGGCCTTCGGTATCGAGACCGTCCGCGATCTGCCGGTCGGGCAGAACCTCCAGGACCACCTGTCGATTTTCCTCAATTACCGCACCGATCGCGAATCCCTGATGACCGCGCTCACGCCCGAGAACCTGGGCCTGCTCCAGGAATCCGGCCGCGGCCCGCTGACCTCGAATATCGGTGAGACCGGCGGCTTCCTCGAAACCCGTACCGGACTGGCGGGCCCGGACATCCAGTTCCATCAGGCCCCGGTCCTCTTCCACGGTGAGGGCATGGGCGCGGCGACCGAGCACGGCTACGCGTTCGGCCCCTGCCTGATCAACCCGACCAGCCGCGGCGAACTGACCCTGCGCTCGACGGACCCGGCCACCGCGCCGCGCATCCGCCACAACTACCTCGACACCGAGGCCGACCGCGCGAGCATCATCGCCGGACTGCGCAGCGCCCTCGACATTGCCGACCAGCCCGCGCTGCGCGAGCTCACCACCGGCGAATTCCTTACTCCCGCTGGTGATTCCGATGCCGAGCTGCTCGACTTCGCGGCCCGCACCGCCCAGACCCTCTACCACCCCACCTCCACCTGCGCCATCGGCGCGGTCGTGGACCCGCGCCTGCGCGTACTGGGCGTCGCGGGCCTGCGCGTCGCCGATGCCTCGGTCATGCCGTCGGTGGTGCGGGGCAATACCAACGCGCCCACGATCATGATCGGCGAGAAGGCCGCCGTCATGCTCGCCGAGGACGCCGACTCGGAAGGAAGCGCATCGTGACGACCACCGCCGCGGCGACCATCGACGCCACCGTCTCCGCACTACGGCAGGGCGAAATCGACTGGGGCCGAGCCGCGCTGCCCGCACGGCGGCAGCTGCTCGACCAGATTCACGCCAATACCGCACGCTACGCGCGGGAGTGGGTCGAGACGGCCGCCCGCATCAAGAAGCTGCCCCTGGACTCGCCGCTGCTCGGCGAGGAATGGGTGAGCGGCCCCTACTCGCTGCTCACCGGCGCGGCCGCGCTCGCGGAATCGCTGCTGGCACTGGAGCAGGGCCGCAGCCCGGTCGACGGCTACCCGATCCACGCCGCCCCCGGCGGCCGCACCGCGGTCGATGTCTTCCCGCACGGCGTCTTCGATTGGCTGCTGCTCAACGGATTCCGCGCGGAGGTCTGGACCAGGCCCGGCGTCGACGCCGAAACCGTCCGCGCCCGAGCCGGTCTGGGGCAGCGCACCCCTGCCGAGACCGGCGGTGTGGGCGTGGTCCTCGGCGCGGGCAATATCTTCTCGATCGCGCCGCTGGACGTGCTCTACCAGCTCTACGCCGACAACCGGGTGGTGGCGCTCAAGCTGAATCCGATCACCGATCCGCTGCTGCCGGTGCTGGAGAAGATCTTCGCTCCCCTGATCGAGCGCGGCTTCGTGCGCCTGCTCACCGGCGGCCCCGAGGTCGGCACGGCACTGGTGCATCACGCCGGCGTGGACGCGGTGCACATGACCGGCAGTGCACTCACCCACGACGCCATCGTGTTCGGCACCGGTGAGGAGGGCGCGCGGAACAAGGCCGCCGGCACACCGAAACTGGACAAGCCCATCACCAGTGAACTGGGCGGCGTCTCACCCACCATCGTGATCCCGGGCCGCTGGTCCGACGCCGACCTGCGGTTCCAGGCCGAGCACCTGGCCACCCAGCGCCTGCACAACAACGGCTACAACTGCGTCGCCGCGCAGGTCGCGGTGATCTCCGCGGACTGGCCCCAGAAGGACCGGTTCCTCGCTGAACTGCGCGCCGCGCTCGAGCGGGCTCCGCAGCGTCCGGACTACTACCCGGGCTCGGCCGCCCGCGTCGACGCCGCGCGCACCTCCTATCCCGGCGCCGAGCGGATCGGCGCGCGCACCCTCGTCACCGGGCTGGTGCCGGACCGGGCCGAAACCGCGCTGCGCACCGAGTATTTCGCCCCGGTGCTGGGCGTGCTCGAATTGGGCGGCGACGCAGCGGAATTCCTCACGCAGGCGGTGCGTGTGTCCAACGAGGAGTTCGAGGGCACCCTCGGCGTCAACATCATCGCCGACCCCGCCACCATCGACCGGCTGGGTGACCGCTTCGACCGGGCCATCGCCGAGCTGCGGTACGGCACCGTCGCCATCAACGCCTGGACCGGTCTCGGCTACCTGACCGCCCGCGCCTCGTGGGGAGCCTTCCCCGGGCACACCCTCGCCGACATCCAGAGCGGAATCGGCGTGGTACACAACGGGTTGCTGATCGCAGATCCGGAGCGCACCGTGGTTCGCGGCCCCTTCCGGCCCGCCCCGCGATCGCTGCTCCGCGGCGAGTTCGCGCTCTCCCCGAAACCGCCGTGGTTCGTCACCAATCGCACCGGCGCCACCACCCTGCGGCGACTGACCGACTTCGCGAAGCGACCCGGCGCCGCCGCACTGCCGGGCATCTTCGCCTCCGCGCTGCGCGGCTGAGCGCAGCGAACCGGGCCGGGCGCGCCACTTCCGCGCACGGCGCACCCGGCCCGGTTCACCCGGGCTGTACCCGAGAAAGACATCCGCACAATGACTTACGACGAGCTCGACCTGCCGATGCTCAGCACCATGCAGGACGAACCGCTGTCCCTGGCCACCCTGCTGCGCTATGCGAGCACGGTGCACGCCGATGCCACCGTCCGCACCTGGACCGGCACCGAATCCCGCGTCCTGACCTACCGTGAACTGGGGGAACAGGCGGCTCGGCTCGCCCACGCCCTGACCGCGCTGGGCATCGGCCGCGGGGATCGCGTCGGCACCTTCATGTGGAACAACAACGAGCACCTCATCGCCTACTGTGCGGTGCCCGCCATGGGGGCGGTATTGCACACCATCAATATCCGGTTGTTCCCCGAACAGATCTCCTTCGTGACCGACCACGCGGCGGACCGTGTCGTGATCGTCGACGCCTCCCTGATCCCGGTGTTCGCGCCGGTACTGCCGACCCTGCGCACCGTGCGCCACGTCATCGTCGCCAACGGTGACGCCGCGGCGCTGCCCGCACCCGAGGGCGTCACCGTCCATCAGCTCGACACCCTGCTGGCGCAGTATCCGGGCACCTTCGACTTCCCGGTCCTCGACGAGCGCTCGGCCGCCGCCATGTGCTATACCTCCGGCACCACCGGCGACCCGAAAGGTGTTGTCTACTCCCATCGTTCGAACTGGCTGCATTCCATGCAGGCCTGCACCACCGATGCCATGGGCGTGCGCGCCGGTGACCGGATGCTGGCCATCGTGCCCATGTTCCACGCCAACGCCTGGGGTCTGCCCTATGCCGCGCTCATGGCCGGGGCGTCGCTGGTGATGCCCGACCGCTTCCTGCAACCGGAGCCGCTGCTGGCGCTGATGGCCGCCGAGCGGCCGAATTTCGCCGCGGCCGTGCCGACGGTGTGGAACGGCGTGCTGGCAGCCGTCGACGCGAAGCCGCAGGACCTGACCCATCTGCGGGCGGTCGTGGTCGGCGGTGCCGCGGTGCCGCCGCAGCTGATGCGCGCCTTCGAGGAACGGCACGGCGTGCGCATCATCCAGGCGTGGGGGATGACCGAGACCTCCCCGCTGGGCGCGCTGGCCTGGCCACCCGCGGGCCTCGACGGCGAGGCCGCCTTCGCCTACCGGGTCACCCAGGGCCGCATCCCGGCCCCGGTGCAGGCGCGGCTCATCGGAGACGATGGCGCCGAGCTGCCCCGCGACGGAAAAGCGGTGGGAGAGCTGGAGGTTCGCGGCCCGTGGGTCACCGCCTCCTATTACTCGCCGGATGCCGCGGGAATCGGCGTCGACGCCTTCCGCGACGGCTGGCTGCGCACCGGCGACGTCGGCACCATCAGCGCCGACGGCTACCTCACCCTGGTCGACCGGGCCAAGGACATCATCAAATCCGGCGGTGAATGGATCTCTTCGGTCGATCTGGAGAACGCGCTCATGGCGCACCCCGATATCGCCGAGGCCGCCGTTTTCGGTGTGCCGGACGAGAAGTGGGACGAGCGCCCCGTCGTGGCCGCCGCACTGCGCGCCGGAGCCGAACCCGATGCCGGTGCGCTCCGCGCGTTCCTGTCCGGCAAGATCGCGAAATGGCAGCTCCCCGAACGCTGGACGTTCGTCTCCGAGGTGCCCAAGACCAGCGTCGGCAAGTTCGACAAGAAGGTGCTGCGCGCCCGCTACGCCGCCGGTGAACTCGCCATCGTCGTCCCCGACTGACGGAGGGGATTGCGCGCCGCCGCGGGATCCTCGCGGCGGCGCGCACTGTCATTTCTCGAAGTAGCGGCGCGGGTTCCGCACCAGGATGGCGTCGATGTCGTCCTCGGTGAGCCCCTTGGCGAGAAGCGCGGGGAGGACGTCCTCGCTGATGTGGCGGTAGTTCCACGTCGGCGCGATCTGGGCCTTGGCGGCCGGGTCGAACCAGTCCATGAAACAGGCGGCGTCGTGGGCGATGACGATCTTGTCGCGGTAGCCGCGGTGGACGAGTTCCACGATGGTGTTCACGCGGTCCTCGAAGGGCAGCAGGACGTCGACGCGGTCCATGCCGAGCCGAGCACGAAGACGTGCTCGTGCACCAGCACCCGGCCCAGCTCGCTGGAATCGACGGTGCCGGGGACGGTGGGGACGATGCTCATCGGGATGCCTTGTCCGTGAACAGGCTCGGGTCGATGGCGCGCTTGAGGATCTTGCCCGTCGCGCCCTTGGGCAGCTGGTCGGTGAAGGCGAAGCGGTGCGGCACCTTGTAGGCGGACAGGCGCTCCTTGGCCCAGGCGCGCAGCTCTCCGGGATCGAGTTCGACGCCGGGCGCGGTGGCCACCACCGCGCCCACCTCCTCGCCGTAGTGGTCGTCGGGCAGGCCGATCACCGCCACCTCGACAATCCCGGGATGCTCGTAGAGCACCTCCTCGACCTCGCGCGGATACACGTTGTAGCCGCCGCGAATGATGAGATCCTTTGCGCGGTCGACGATGTAGACGTAGCCGTCGGCGTCGACGCGGCCCAGATCGCCGGTGCGCAGCCAGCCGCCGGACAGATCCGCCGCCGTCGCGTCGGGGCGCTGCCAGTACCCCTTCATCACGCTGGGCCCGCGCATGAACAGCTCGCCGACCGTGTCTGCGGGCAGCGCCGTGCCCTCCGGATCACGCACCTCGATCGACGTGCCCGGCAGCGCGGTACCCACCGACCCGGCCCGCTGCTCGCGATCCAGGGGGTTGTAGGTCGCTGCCCCGCTGGACTCGGTGAGCCCGTAGCCCTCGAGGATGGTGCAGCCGAAACGTTCCGTGAAGGACCGGATCACCTCCGCCGGCAGCGACGCGCCACCCGAGCAGGCCAGCCGCAGGCTCGCGAAATCCTCCGGACCGTAGTCGCCGGCGCTGTGCAGCATGGCATTCCACATGGTCGGCACGCCCGACACCACGGTGAGCCGGTGATCGCGGATCGTCTCGATCATCGCTCCCGGGACGAACGGCGACACCATGGAGAACGAACTGCCCGCGTGCAGGGTGGTGATCAGGCACACCGCCTGCCCGTACACATGGAACAGCGGCAGCCCGGTGCCGAAGCGCTCCTCGGGCGTGAGCCGCAGCTGATCGATGAAAATCCGTGCGGTCTCGATCAGATTGGCGACGGTGAGCTCCACGCCCTTCGGTTTGCCCGTGGTGCCCGAGGTGTACAACAGGATCGCGGTGTCGTCCGGATCGCGTCGGACCGGTTCGGCGGTCGGCTGGGCGGGGCAGGTGTGCGCACCGGGTTCGAGCACCTGCACCGGGATGCCGCGCTCGGCGGCGGCCTGCTCGGCCGCGGTGCGGGCCAGATGCCAGGCGATGGCATGCCTGGCACCGGAATCGTCGAGCACATAACCGATTTCGGGTGCGGTCGCCATGGTGTTCACCGGGATGGCGACGGCTCCGATCAGATGCGCGCCCAGGTAGGCGATCACGAACTCCGGCACGGTCGGCGCTACCAGCAGCACGCGATCTCCCACCGCGACACCGGATTCGGTGAGCTGACCGCCGAAGGCCGCACTGCGGCGGGCCAGCTCGGCGTAGGAGAGGGTGTCGTCCAGGTGACGCAGCGCGACGGCGTCGGGGCGTTCGGACGCGTGCTGCCAGATACGGTCGGCGACATTTGTCATGGAACATCCAGTTATGTAGAGATGGAATGAGACGGGGTCGGAGTGAGCGGCGTCACGACCCTGTGCGCGACCATATCTGAATCCGGTGTCGACTTCAATAACGATCGCCGCCGCCGCGGCCGCGCGAACGGGGCGGGCCGAAGTACGTCGGTGTGGGACGATATGTGCTGGTACACGCGGTGATACGGTGGCAATCGGCAGCCGTCCCTGCGACCGAGTGGGTGATCCGCCGTGAAATCCGAACCCTTCGACCGCGAGGCCGTGCCTCGCCGCGTGCCCCCGCGTACCAAGCGCGGCGAGCGCACCCGCGCCGCCCTCATCGCCGGGGCGCGCGAAGTCTTCGAACGCGACGGCTACCTCGACGCCAGGATCGCCGACATCTCCAAGGCCGCGGGCGCCGCCGCCGGCTCGTTCTACACCTACTTCGACAGCAAGGAAGAGATCTTCACCGCCGTCGTCGAGGAGGTGCAGGAGGAAATGCTGCACCCGCACGTGCGGGCCCGCACCGGCGTCACCGACCCACGCGAGCTCGTCGAGGCGGCCAACCGGGAATACCTGCTGGCCTACAAGCGCAATGCGCGCCTGATGGCGGTGTTCGAAGAGGTCACCCAGATCAACGAGAACTTCCGCGCGCTGCGCCTGGAACGCAACCGCGCCTTCATTGAGCGCAATGCCAGGATGATCCGCGAGTTGCAGGAATCCGGGCAGGCCAGTGCGGATCTCGATCCGCTGATCACCGCCCAGGCGCTGTCGGTGATGGTCAGCCGCATGGCCTACATGGTCTTCGTCCAGCACCAGCGCATCGCCTTCGAGAAGCTGGTCGGCACCCTGA
This sequence comes from Nocardia sp. NPDC101769, assembly GCF_044766925.1. NCBI lineage: Bacteria > Bacillati > Actinomycetota > Actinomycetes > Mycobacteriales > Nocardiaceae > Nocardia > Nocardia sp. NPDC101769. The sequence goes on from NZ_JBIWMX010000004.1 coordinate 22,790, forward strand.
CCCAGCTGTGGGTCAATGCCCTGCGGGTCGGGTCCGAATAGCTCGCGACCCCGTCCGAGTGGATCGCGGCGGTAGCGGTCGCACGGGTTCGGAAATCTGAATCCGGGTTCGAGTTCGCGTCGTTTTCTCTTGCATGACCTCGGCTTTCGATGGCGATGTGCGACGTATCACAGGAATAAGACCCCCTCGGTGGTATTGACCGCGACGGGAGTTTGGCGCATGGTGGCGGAAGAAAATAAGCGCTTAGTAAGTTCCCTGCTCGGGGTCGGCCCCGGGTCGCGGCGCGGGACCGCCGTGGCCACGGGCGACCTGAAAGGACCTGTCCGTGAACAGATTCGAAGGCAAGACCGCCATTGTCACCGGCGCCAGCCGGGGTATCGGCCTCGGTATCGCGCAGCGCCTGGTGGACGAGGGCGCCAAGGTCGTGATCACCGCCCGCAATCAGGAGGCGCTCGACGAGGCCGTCGTGGCGCTGGGCGGGCCGTCGAAGGCGCTGGCCGTGGCGGGGCGCGCCGACGATGCCGCGCATCAGGCCGAGACCCTCGAGCGGGCCGTCGAGACCTTCGGCAGTGCCGACCTGCTGGTGAACAACACCGGCATCAATCCGGTGTTCGGGCCGATGGTGGAGCTCTCGCTCGACGCGGCCCGAAAGATCGTGGAGGTCAACTGTCTTGCCGCGCTGTCGTGGGTGCAGCACGCCTACCGAGCGTGGATGAAGGACCACGGCGGCGCGGTCGTGAACGTCTCCTCGGTCGCCGGGCTCAAGCCCGCGCCCGGCATCGGTTTCTATGGTTCCAGCAAGGCGATGCTGACCCACATCACCCAGGAGCTCGCGGTCGAACTCGGCCCGCACATCCGCGTCAACGCCGTCGCGCCGGCGGTGGTGAAGACGAAGTTCGCCACCGCGCTCTACGAGGGCCGCGAGGAGCAGATCGCCGCCGCCTACCCGCTCAAGCGCCTGGGCGTGCCCGAGGACATCGGCAGCGTGGTCGCCTTCCTGCTCTCCGCGGACGCGGCCTGGCTCACCGGCCAGCTGCTCGTGGTGGACGGCGGCCTCACGCTGACCGGGGGCGTCTAGAGTGGCGGACATGCGGGCCTGGCGGGTCCATGAACTGGGCGAGCCAACACAGGTGATGCGGCTCGACACCGTGGAGCGCCCCGAAGCCGGCCCGGGTCAGGTGGTCGTGCGGGTCACCGGTGCCGCGGCGAACTTCCCCGATGTCCTCATGTGCCGGGGCCTTTACCAGGTGAAGCCGCCGCTGCCGTTCACGCCCGGAGTCGAACTGTGCGGGGAGGTCGTGGCCACGGGTAGCGAGGTCACCGGGATCGCGGTCGGTGACCGCGTGCTCGGCGGCAGCTCGCTGCCGTACGGCGGTTTCGCCGAGTACGCGGTCATGGAGGCGGCCCAGACCTTCCCCGCGCCAACCGCTTTGGACGATGCGGAGGCCGCGGCCCTGTTCGTCGGCTATCAGACCGGATGGTTCGGCCTGCATCGCCGTGCCGCGCTGCAGGCGGGGGAGACCGTGCTGGTGCATGCGGCGGCGGGCGGGGTCGGCAGTGCCGCCGTCCAACTCGCCAAAGCGGCCGGGGCCCGCGTCATCGGCGTGGTGGGCGGGCCCGAGAAGGCCGAGTACGCGCGTGCGCTCGGCGCCGACATCGTGATCGACCGCAGGAGTGAGGATTTCGTCGAGGTCGTCAAGCTGGTCACCGACAATCGCGGCGCCGACGTCGTCTACGACCCGGTCGGCGGCGACACCTACAGCCGCTCGACCAAGTGCATCGCCTTCGAGGGCCGCATCCTGGTCGTCGGCTTCGCGGGCGGCGACATCCAGAGCGCCGCACTGAATCACGCACTGGTCAAGAACTATTCGATCGTGGGCCTGCACTGGGGGCTCTACAACGCCTACGACCCGGCCGCCGTGGGCGAATGCCACCGCGAGCTGACCCGGCTGGCCGCCACGGGCGCGATCCGCCCCCTGGTCAGCGAACGACTCGCCCTGGCGGACATCGCCGATGGCGTCCAGCGCCTCGCCGACGGCAAGACCGTGGGGCGCGTGGTCTGCACGCCCTCGGCCTGACCGACACCGACCTGATCGCACCACAGAGGAGAACATCGTGAGCACGCAGACACCGCGGGTAGCGGTGGTGACCGGCGCGGCCCGGGGCATCGGCGCGGCGGTCGCACGGCGACTGGCGGACGACGGAATGGCCGTCGCCGTCCTGGATCTCGACGAGGAGGCCTGCAAACCGGTCGTCGCGGAGATCGAGGCGGCCGGCGGCCGCGCCCTCGCCGTCGGCGCCGACGTGTCCGACGAGGCGGCTGTAACCGCCGCCGTGGACCGGGTGGCCGCCGAATTGGGCGCACCCACCGTGCTGGTCAACAATGCGGGCATCCTCCGCGACAATCTGCTGTTCAAGATGACCGTCGCCGATTGGGACGCGGTCATGGGCGTCCACCTGCGCGGCGCGTTCCTGTGCACGCGGGCGGTCCAGCGCCACATGATCGAGCAGGGCTTCGGCCGCATCGTCAGCCTGTCCAGCACCTCGGCGCTGGGCAATCGCGGCCAGGCCAACTACTCGGCCGCCAAGGCCGGATTGCAGGGCTTCACCAAGACTCTCGCCTTCGAGCTCGGCAAGTTCGGCGTCACCGCCAATGCCGTCGCGCCGGGTTTCATCGAAACCGAGATGACCCAGGCCACCGCCGAGCGCATGGGTGTCTCGTTCGACGACTTCCGGCAGGCGCTGGTCTCCACGATCCCGGTGGCCCGCTCCGGTAAGCCCGAGGACATCGCGCACACGGTGTCGTTCCTGGTGAGCGAGGGCGCGGGATTCGTGTCGGGACAGATCATCTACGTGGCCGGCGGGCCGAAGAACTAGCCGCGCAACGGAATCGAACGGAAGGACGCGAACAATGCGGGTATTCCAGGGGCTGCCCGAACTGGAGAAGGCAGTCGGCACCCATCTCGGCTACAGCGACTGGCACACCGTGACGCAGGAGCAGATCGACCGGTTCGCTGACGCGACCGGCGATCACCAGTGGATCCACATCGACCCGGAACGGGCCGCCGCCGGTCCGTTCGGGACGACCATCGCGCACGGCTTCCTCACCCTGTCGCTGCTGCCCATGCTCACCGCGAGCGTGTACACCGTCGAGGGGCTGTCGATGGGAGTCAACTACGGGGCCAACAAGGTTCGGTTTCCGTCCCCCGTCCCGGTGGGCTCACGGCTGCGCGCCGGGGTGGAACTGGTGTCGCTGACGCCGGCGAGCATGGGGTTCCAGGCAATCAGCCGGGTCACCGTGGAGATCGACGGCGCCGCCAAACCGGCCTGCGTCGCCGAAGCCGTCTCCCTGCTGGTGCCCTGAGACGAAGGAGCAGGACCGATGAGTGACGCGGTTCGCGACGACCTGCGCCGGCGGGTGGAATCCCTGCTGGCAGAGCATGATCCGGCTACCACCGACCCGGTGACCTTCCACCGCGCCCGCTTCGACGCCGGCCTGGCCTGGGTGTACTTCCCCGTCGGGCTGGGCGGCCGCGGTGCCGAGCGCGACCTCCAGCTGTTCGTCGACGAGCTGTTCGAGCAGGCGGGAGCTCCGGGGAATCAGGCCGAGCTCAACGGCATCGGTCTCGGCATGGCGGCGCCCACCATCGCCATCCACGGCACCCCGGAACAGCGGGAGCGCTACCTGCGTCCGCTGTGGACCGGCGAGGAGATCTGGTGCCAGCTGTTCAGTGAGCCCGGCGCCGGATCGGACCTGGCGGCGGTCGGCACCCGGGCCGTCCGCGACGGCGAGGACTGGATCGTGAACGGGCAGAAGGTGTGGACGTCGGTGGCCCACAAGGCCGATCTGGCGATCCTGCTCGCGCGCACCGACCCCGACCGTCCCAAGCACGCGGGCCTGTCCTTCTTCATCTGCGATATGCGCCATCCGGGTGTCGAGGTGCGGCCGCTGCGTCAGATCACCGGCGAGGCCGAGTTCAACGAGGTCTTCCTCACCGACGTCCGCATCCCCGACGCCCAGCGCCTCGGTGGGGTGGGGGAGGGCTGGCGCGTCGCCACCACCACCCTCAACAACGAGCGGGCGGCCATCGGCGGGCGCGCGGTGCCGCGGGAGAGCGGTGTGCTCGCGGCGGTCGCCCGTACCTGGCGGGAGAATCCGGACAGGCACACCCCGGAGCTGCACGACCGGCTGCTGCGGCTGTGGGTCGAGGCCGAAGCCGGGCGGCTGGCCGCCACCCGCATGCGGCAGCGGACCTCCGCCGGTCAGCCGGGGCCCGAAAGTTCCGCGCTCAAACTGGCTTTCGCGCGGTCCAACCAGCAGCTGACCGGTCTCGAACTGGAGATCCTCGGCGAGGACGGCCTGCGCTATGACGACTGGACGATGGTGCGGCCCGACCGCGTCGACTTCGCCGGCCGCGGGCCCGGCTACCGCTACCTGCGCGCCAAGGGCAATTCGATCGAGGGCGGCACGTCCGAGATCCTGCGCAATATCGTCGCCGAACGGGTCCTCGGCCTGCCCGCCGAGGCGCGCGGGGACAAGGACACCGCCTGGAAGGACCTGGCCCGATGAGCGACGACATCCTGCTGCTCGATACCGACACCGAGGCGGCGCTGCGGCACGCGGTGCGCGATCTGCTTGCGGCCCACTGTGATCCGGCGGCTGTCGCGCGGGCCTATGCGAGCGATCGGTCGCTGACGCCGGGATTGTGGAAGGCGCTGGCGCGGGATCTGGGGCTGGCCGGAATGCTCGTCCCCGAGGATCGTGGCGGCGCGGGCGGTTCCGCTCGCGATGCGGCGGTGGTGCTGGAAGAACTGGGCCGGTCCGTCGCGCCCGTACCGTTTCTCACCAGCAGTGTCATCGCCGCCACCGTGCTGCTCGCCGGCGATTCCGGCCTGGTCGGGCAGCTCGCCGACGGTGCGGTGACGGTCGCGCTGCTCGCGCCCTTCACCGCCGCCTCGCCGGACGCGGTCCCGTCCTTCCGGAAGGATGCCGACGGCCAGCTGTCCGGCAGCGCGACCAGCGTCGCGGGCGTCCTGGACGCCGATGTGCTGCTGGCCGCGGTCGATACCGCCTCCGGCACCGAGATTCACGCCGTGCCGGTGGCGGCGGCCGCGGTGACGCCGGTGGTCTCGCTCGATATGACCCGGCCGCTGGCCGATGTCGTGGTCGACGCCGTGCCCGGGCAGCTCGTGGTCCCGGCCGACGGGGGAGCGGCCGCGCTGCGGACGGCGCTGGAGACCGGTGCGGCGCTGCTGGCCTCGGAGCAGGCAGGTATCGCGGCATGGTGCCTCGAGACCACCGTGGGCTATCTGAAGATGCGCCGCCAATTCGGCCGCGTGGTGGGCGGATTCCAGGCGCTCAAACACCGTCTCGCCGACCTGTTCGTGGAGGTCGAGGCGGCGGCCGCCAGTGCCCGCTACGCGGCGGGCGCGATCGCGGCGGGCGATCCCGACGCGGCGGTGGGAACCGCGGTCGCCGCGGCCTACTGCGCGGACGTCGCGGTGACATCCGCCGAAGAAGCGCTCCAATTACACGGCGGCATCGGCATGACGTGGGAGTATCCGGTGCATCTGTATCTCAAGCGCGCCAAGGCCGATCAGCTCGGGCTCGGCAGTCCGGGCCGGCGCCGCGCGGTGCTGGCCGAACTGGCCGACCTCGGCTCGGCCGCCGGAAAACGAAGTTGAATCCGGGTTCAAGTAGAGTTTTGCCTGCGCGGCACAGACTATTTCGAGGAGTGAGCATGTTCGACATGACCGATCGGGCCCAGCGCTACCGGGACGATCTGCTCGCCTTCATGGACGAGCACGTCTACCCGGCCGAGGCGGTGTACGAGGAGCAGATGGCGGAGTCCGGGGATCCGCACTTCCAGCCGCCGATCGTCGAGGAGCTCAAGACCGAGGCCAGGAAGCGGGGGTTGTGGAATCTCTTCCACCCGCATCCGGAGTGGGGTCCGGGCCTGACCAACCTGGAGTACGCGCCGCTGGCCGAAATCATGGGCCGCAGTGCGCATCTCGCGCCGGAGGCCACCAACTGTGCCGCCCCCGACACCGGGAACATGGAGGTGCTCACCCTTTTCGGCACACCCGAGCACAAGGAGCGGTGGCTGCGCCCGCTGCTGGACGGTGAGATCCGGTCCGCGTTCGCCATGACCGAGCCCGCGGTCGCGAGCTCCGACGCCACCAATATTCAGCTGCGCATGGACCGCGACGGCGACGACTACGTGCTCAACGGTCGGAAGTGGTGGACCTCCAATGCCTTGCACAAGAACTGCAAGGTCCTCATCGTCATGGGCAAGACCGATACCAGCGCGGCCACGCACCGGCAGCAGTCGATGATGGTGGTTCCGATGGATGCCCCGGGTGTGACCGTGCGGCGCGGCCTGCCGGTCTTCGGTTACCAGGACCGCGAGGGTCACGCCGAGGTGCTGTTCGAGAACGTGCGGGTGCCCAGGACCGCGCTGCTCGCCGGTGAGGGCGACGGATTCATGATCAGCCAGGCCCGCCTGGGCCCGGGCCGCATCCACCACTGCATGCGCGCTATCGGCATGGCCGAGCGCGCCCTGGACCTGATGATCGACCGTGCGCAGTCGCGCGTGACCTTCGGTGAGCCGGTGGCGAATCGGGCCAATGTCCAGGACTGGATCGCCGAGTCGCGGATCGAGATCGATATGGCCCGCCTGCTGACGCTCAAGGCCGCGCATCTGATGGACACGGTCGGCAACAAGGCCGCGCGCACCGAGATCGCGGCGATCAAGGTCGCGGCCCCGCGCGTCGCGCTCAAAGTGGTGGACCGCGCCATCCAGGTGCACGGCGGCGGTGGCGTCTCCGACGACTTCCCGCTCGCCAGCATGTACGCCCACCTGCGCACCCTGCGCCTGGCCGATGGACCGGACGAGGTGCACAAGCGTTCCATCGCGCAGTGGGAGCTGCGCCGCCGCGACCCCAACTGGGGCAAACGCGGGTAACCGCAACGAGTTTCGACACCATCCATTCTCCGAGGAGGATCCCATGGCCGATCCCTGCGTCGTCGTCGCGACCATGATCGCCAAGCCCGGCCAGGAAGACCTGGTCGAGAAGACCCTGCGCGCGGCCGCTCCGGCCGTGCATGCCGAACCCGGCTGCCTGCGCTACGCGCTGCACCGCCACGCCAAGAACCCCGGGCAGTTCGTCATGATCGAGAAGTGGGCGTCCCGGGACGCGCTGCGTGAACACGGCCAGGGCGCGGCTCTCCGCGAAGTCGGCGCGGCCCTGGCCGACGCCCTCGCGGCACCGCCGGACGTCCAGGTCTTCGAACCGCTGCCCGCCGGCGAGCCCGACCTGGGCGCGATCTGAGGAGTCCCCATGACGAAGACACAGCAGGTACGACTGGCCCAGCGTCCCACCGGATTGCCCGGCGTCGGCACCTGGAAGGTGACCACCGAGGAACTGCCCCCGCTCGGCGCGGGCCAGATCCTGGTGAAGATCGACTTCATCTCGCTCGATCCGGCCATGCGCGGCTGGCTCAATGACGTGCGCTCCTACCTCCCGCCGGTCGGGCTGGACGAAGTGATGCGGTCGCTGGACATCGCGACCGTGGTCGAATCCACTCACCCCGATTTCGCCGTGGGCGACACCGTGAGCGGCACCTTCGGGGTGACCGAGTACGCGATCAGCGACGGCCGCGGCGTGCAGCACGTCGACCTGGGCGTCGCGCCCGGGCCGACCTGGCTTGGTGCGCTCGGAATGCCCGGCATGACAGCGTATTTCGGGCTCCTGGAGGTCGGGAAGCTGAAAGCCGGTGAGACCGTGGTGGTCTCGGCGGCGGCGGGCGCGGTCGGCAGCGTGGTCGGCCAGATCGCGAAGGCCAAGGGCGCCACCGTCATCGGGATCGCCGGCGGAGCGGAGAAGTGCCGGTTGCTCGTCGAGGAATTCGGTTTCGACGGCGCGATCGACTACCGCGGTGAGGACGTGCTGCAGCGGCTGCGGGAACTCGCGCCCAAGGGCATCGACATCTACTTCGACAATGTCGGCGGTGAGATTCTCGATGCGGCGCTGGCCAATCTGCGCCGCGGGGCCCGCATCGTGCTGTGCGGGGCGATCGCGGCCTACAACGACGACCAGCTGCGGCCCGGGCCGTCGCGGTACATGTCGCTGCTGGTGTTCCGGGCGTCCATGACCGGCTTCGTGGTCTTCGACTACGCCGACCGCTACGGCGAGGCGGTGGCGGACATCGCGAAGTGGCTGACCGAGGGCAGGATCAAGAGCCGGGAGCATGTCGTGAAGGGTGGGGTGGAGCATTTCGGTGAGACGCTGAATCTGCTGTTCACCGGCGGCAACACCGGAAAACTGGTGCTCGCGCTCTGATGTAAGACTGTCCACGTGACCGAATCAGAGGATCGCTCGCGCGCGGACGAGACGCGGGCCCGACTACTGGACGCCGCGGTCGCCGCTTTCGCCGAGCGCGGCTTCCACGGCTCCACCACGCGCGACATCACCTCGATCGCGGGGCTGAGCACGGCGGCCATCTACGTCCACCACCGCTCCAAGGAAGAGCTGCTCTACCAGGTTTCGCACAGCGGGCACCTGGACACGCTCGAGCGGATGCGGGAGTCGATGGCCGCCTCGGACGACCCGGTCGAGCAGTTGGTCGCGGTCATCCGGGAATTCGCGATCCACCACGCCCGCGCGCACACCGTCGCCCGGGTCATCAACTACGAACTCGCCGCGTTGAGCCCCGAGCATCAGCGCGAGATCAAAGAGATCCGCCACGTCATCGACACCGAGATGCGGCAGCTGATCGAGCGCGGGGTCGACGCGGGCGTGTTCGACAACCCGAATCCGCGCATGGCGGCGGTGGCGCTGCTCTCCCTGGGCATCGACCTCGCGCGCTGGTACCGGGAGGGCGGACCGCTGTCCCCGGAGGAGATTGGCGACTATTATGTCGACCTCGCCCTGCGGATCGTTGGCGCACGCAAATAGTCTGCGGCACTTGATCTCTCGCGGTGACCCTCACTCAACCTGACCGTCTCCCGTGTCGCAGGCGGCAGTCCCGCAGTTGTACTGTCACAGTCGAAACGGCACTGCCCGACTGGCCTTCTCCAGCTGATGCCGCTTGTCGCGGTTACGCCCGGGATCGTGGAAGCAGTCCCTCGGGCATCGGCGTCGAGTAGCCCGATACTCAGCGGCCGTGGGAGCGCTCGCCTCGCAGGGTGGTGACGATGCTGGTCACCGTGGCGACCGGCTTGCCGTCCGCGCGGGTGATATCGCACTGGTAGTGGGTGATGGTGCGGCCGGAGTGGGTTGGGAAGGCGGTGGCGCGCAGCGTGTCCTGCCATACCGGGCGGAGGAAGACCGCGCGGAGATCGATGCTGGTGAACGTTTCGCCGGGACCCACGACGGTGGAGTGGGCGGTACCGATGGCGGCGTCGGCCAGTTCGGTGAGCAGGCCGCCGTGGACGGTGCCCTGCTGATTGCCGTGCCGGGCGGGATCGGTGTCGATCTCGAGGGTGGCACGGCCGGGGTCGATGGCCACCAGCCGGATGCCCAGCGTGCGGGAAATGTTGGTGGGATAGCGGAATTGGCAGGTCAGGCCATCGGTCCCGGTGCCGTCGAGCTGTGCGCGCAGGAAGTCCAACACGGGCACTTCGGTGGTCGCGATCGTCATGGGAACGGACGGTAGGACGCCGCGGTAGGACGATCAAGAAATTGTCCTAGGTACAGTCGGGTGATGCGGACCTACACCGATGTCGCCGCCGCCCTTGCCGGGCAGATCCGGGACGGGCGCTGGGCGCCGGGGCAGCGCCTGCCGACGCATCGGCAACTGGCCGCCGAGCACGGTATCGCGGTGGCCACCGCGACCCGGGTGTTCGCGGAACTGAAGCGGGCGGGGCTGGTGGTCGGCGAACCGGGGCGGGGGAGCTTCGTGCGGGATCGGTCGGTGCGGCTGGCCGCGGCCGAGTATGGGCCGGGCGTGGAGACGGTGTGGGCGGATCTGGCCTTCACCCAGCCGCTGTCGCCGCGTCGGGAGGAATTGCTGCGCACGGGTTTACGTGAGCTGGCGGCCTCCGGCGATCTGGACGCCCTGCTGCGGCAGCAGCCGCCGGGCGGGCGGCCGCACGATCGCGCGACGGTCGCCGGGTTCATCGGGCGGCGGGGGATCGAGGTCGAGCCGGCGCGGGTGGTGGTGACCGCCGGGGCGCAGCATGGGCTGGATCTGATTGTGCGAGCGATGTTCTCGCCCGGCGATGTGATCGCCGTGGACGAGTTCACCTACCCCGGATTCAAACTGCTGGCCCAGGCGCACGGACTCACTCTCGCACCGGTTCCGGCGGCCGGGAACGGCCTGGATCCCGACGCCCTGGCGCGGTTGTGTGCGAAAAGGCCGGTGCGCGCGGTCTATACGATGCCGACCCTGCACAATCCGCTCGGTTGGGTGATCGATAGCGACCGGCGGCGAGCGCTCGTTTCCGTTGCGCGCCACCATGATCTGTTCCTGATCGAGGACGCCGCCTACGCGTTTCTCGCCGCTCCGGCCCCGCCACCGCTGGCGGCGATCGCCCCGGAGCGCACCTTCTGGGTAGCGAGCCTGTCCAAGAGCATCGCGGCCGGACTGCGTTTCGGCATGCTGGTCCACCCGCCCGTGGCCGTGTCGGCCCTGGCCCGCACCCTGCGCGCCACCATGGCCGGTCCGCCCGGGTTGACCAGCGCCCTGGCCACCCGCTGGCTCGCCGACGGCACCGTCGACGCTCTCGAACAGGCGAGTCGCGTTGCGGCGCACGAGCATCAGCGCATCCTGCACCGCGAGCTCGGCGATCGGAATCCGATCGCGCACCCGCGCTCTTTCTTCGCGTGGCTGCCCATCGATCCGGACCAGCGCATGGACCGGATCGCGGCCGAACTGTCCCGGCGCGGCATTCGCGTCTGCACCGCCGAGGCGTTCGCCACCACCGCGCACGTGCCGCACGGGCTGCGCATCGCGCTGGGATCGCCTGCCCCGGAAGAACTTCCGCTGGTGCTCGCGGAAATGCGCGCGGCCCTGGACAGCGTGCCGCTGTGATACCGGGACCGCGCGCTGTCAGGGCCGGGTGACCGTGACCAGGTTGATCAGCGACTGCTGTCGCGGATTGTCGGGCGGAGTCCCGCCGAGGTCGCGAATGTAGTCGGTGAGGTTGACGCGCTCACCGGTCCAGCCGCGGGCGGTGAACCATTCGGTGGCGTCGTTGCGGGGCTCGTTGTAGATCATGTCCATCCAGTCCGAGCCGGTCTCGCCCTCCCCGGTCATCTCGGCGACCGACTCCGCGGGCAGCGGATCCATCTGCTCGATGGCGACCCGGCTGCCGGGCGCACTGAGCCCCACGATGGCGTCGAAGAGTTGGTCCTGCGCGGCCGGTGTCAGATAGATCAGCAGGCCCTCGACCAGCCACGCGGTCGGCGCGGCGGGATCGAATCCATTGTCGCGCAGGATCTTCGGCCAATCCTCGCGCAGATCCACCGCCACCTCGTGCCGCTCGGCGTGCGGCCGGTGCCCGGCCGCGGTGAGCGTCTCCCGCTTGAATTCGAGCACTTGCGGGCGGTCCAGCTCGTAGACCGCGGTCCCGTCCGGCCATGCCAGGCGGTACGCGCGGGAGTCCAGTCCGGCCGCCAGAATGACCACCTGTCGGACGCCCGAGGCCGTGGCGGCAGCCATGAAATCGTCGAAATATCGGGTGCGAGCGATCTGATGCTGCTGGAACTGCACCCCGAACTCGGGTGCCAGCAGCGGGTGCTCGGGCAAACGGCCCGCCAGCAGCTCGGCCCATTCCCCGCCCGCCGCCCGCACGAACAGCTCGGCGAACTCATCGTGCGCCGGCGCATCGGCCGTGCGGCCACCCAGCACCCGGGCGGCCGCCACGAACAATGCCGTGGATCCAACACTGGTCTTGATATCCCAGGAATCACCTTCGGTGCGCATATCCGCCAACGTACTCACGCGGGCGCACAAGGTCATTCCGCCGCGCGAAGTCAGCCGGAATCCACTACGGATCCATCATCTGGCTGGAATTCACGCCGTCGAACGTCCGGTCTGCGATCGATCTGGTCACTCGGACTGCCTGGACCTACGAAGATCCGCCGCGCTAGCCCGGTGTTCGGCGCGGTCGGTGACCCTGCCGCGCGGAGGAGATCGGTGGATAGGTCCGGCCTTGTGGAAGCCCATGAGCCGTCCACGATTTCCTGGTACGGGCGGTCGAGCCGGACCATGCCGGCGCGGGGCGATCGGAATCGATGCCCGGCGACCCAACCGCTGCACGCGGGCCGCTGATCGAGGAAGGGGCGGTGGCGGGGAATATCGGGCTGTGGCACGGTGGTTCCGCACCACGACAGGACGCACGCCCCGGGACCCGGATCCGGCAGCTGTGCTCGGCTGGCAGCGGAGGAGGCCCGGTGAACGCCGGATTCGACATGTTCGGTGAACACATCCTCTGGACCGATGCCATCGGCAACCTGTTGTCCCTCGCAGTGGTGTGGCTGGCCATGCGGAAGACCATCTGGACGTGGCCCGTGCAGTTGGCCGGTGCCGTCCTGCTGCTGGCGGCGTCGGTGCACGCCCATGTGCCCGGCAATGCGCTCAAGCAGCTGTTGTTCATCGGGCTCGCGGGCTACGGCTGGCTGGCCTGGCGGCGCGGCACCTCCGAGCACCGGGACCTGAAGGTCCGGCCGGCCACCCGCCGCGAACGCCTGACGCTGCTGGCCCTGCTGGCGGTGTGCACGGTCGCGGTGGCCGAGGCGTTCGCCCACCTCGGCTGGCTGCACATCGCCTGGTCCCCGTGGGCCAATGCCTACGTCTTCGTCGGCAGCGCCATCGCGACCTTCGCGCAGAGCCGGGCCCTGACCGACTTCTGGATCATCTGGATGCTCGTCGATCTGGTCGGTGTGCCGCTCGCGATGAAATCCGGCCTGTACGCCTCGGGCGCGGTCTACGGTCTGTTCTTCCTGCTCGTGGTGCTCGGGTTCCTGCGCTGGCGGGGCGAATATCGTTCGCGCCGAAACCTTCCCGCCACCCCCGCGGCCGTCGCCACGCCCGTGGGCGGCGAGTGAGTCCGTCCCGCGGTAGCCCACCGATCGAGGTCCATCCGGGCGGGTGGAGTGCTTTCCGGGGCGGATACGGGTGACGGAACGTTCGGCGATTCGGGGTCGGTGGTCGGGCGGGTGGAACCTGTTCATCGTCGGACTGCCCACGGCGAGTCGGCCCGGAGACCGGCTGGTCGGCTCGTAGTATCGCGCGCTGAAGGTTCTTTCCACCCGGAAGGAGGCCGAACGCGGTGCCTGCCAGCAGTCTCGACCGGCCGATCGTGGTCGGTGTCGACGCCTCCGAGTCCGCCCTGCACGCCGTGCGCTGGGCCGCCGTGGACGCGGCTCTGCGCGGCGCGCCCCTGCACCTGGTGTTCGCGGTGCCCGCGGTCGCCGAATCGCCCCTGGACGAGAGCCCGGTCCGGCTGCTGCACGATCGGCTGCGCGACACCGCCCAGGCCGCCCTCGACGCCGCCGCCGAGACCGCCCGGCAAGCCGCCGGGGACCGCGAGATTCGCGATATCCGCACCTTCCTCGTCGACATGCCGGCTGTCATGGTCCTCGCGGAGCTCGCCGCGACCGCCTACTACGTGGTGGTCGGGGTGCGCGGGATGAGCGCCTACCACCGCAGCCTGCTCGGGTCGGTCAGCACCGGTGTGGCGCGGCACGCGCAGGGGCCCGTGGTGGTGGTGCCCGGCGAGACGGACGGGCTGTCGGACCGGCCCGTGGTGACCGGCGTGGACGGGTCGCCGCACAGCGTCCGGGCGCTCGAGATCGCCTTCGACGAGGCTTCCCGGCGGGGCGTGCCGCTGATCGCGGTCCAGGCGTGGGAGCTGTCCGGGGACAGCGACACCCGCTCCTCCGACGACGCGGTCCAGCTGCTCACCCGCGTGCTCGATCGCAATACCCGCAACTACCCGGGCGTCGAGGTGAAATCTGTTGTGAAGGAAGGACATCCCGCCCGCGTCCTGCTCGATGCCGCCGCCGGTGCGCAACTGCTGGTGATCGGGAGCCACGGCACCCGTGGCTATCCCGGTATGGCGCTCGGCTCGACCGGCCACGCGCTGCTGCACGGCAGTGAGTGCCCCATCGCCCTGGTCCGCCTGCGCAACTGAGCCGGCGGTGCCGCCGATTTCGAGCAGCGCATCCTCGGTTACGGGAGTTTCGCACCGGCACACCGGATTCGGCCGGAGCCTGCCCGCGCGGCGCGCAACTGATGGCGGAACGTCCCCGCGTCAATGCCCGGCAAGCTCGCCGGGTCGTACGCACGCGGCCCGCTGACATCGCGATACGGCCAACAAAAGCAGTGCGTGTGTAACTGTTTCGCCAGAAATCAAGAACCTCAGCAATTTCTGGGTACATCATGCGCAAGCCGGGCTCGACCCGGAGGTTACACAAATAGAGAAAGTTACGACCATGCGTAGAGCAACGGCGCTCTTCGCCGCATTACTGTTGGCCATCCTTTTTTCCATTACACACCTGGCGGCTCCGAAGGCCAATGCCGATGTCTGCACCGGTGATTGGGCGATCGGCATCGGCGGACTAGGCGACAACACCTCGTCCATCTTCGCTCCGTACGTCGATCAACCAGTCGGATACAACTCCGCCGACCCGATGTCGGGGTTGAACGAACTGGACCGGCTGTTCTGGCAGCACCGCAACGAATGCCCGGGCGACCACATCCGGTTGATCGGGCACAGTGAGGGCGCCGGCATCGTGCACGCCTGGGTCACCGCACACCAGGACGTCGACAATGCCAATGCCATTCTGCTGTCGGATCCCAAGCGGGCCCCCGGCCCGGGTTGGGGCGGACTGTCCTCGACTCCCGGCAGCGGGATCGTCGGCTATCCGCTGGCCGGCGTCGACGACTGGTTCGGCGGCTTCCCGGTTCTGACGGTGTGCAACCACGACGACCAGATCTGCGACACTTCGGCCGGCTGGTGGGGTTACCTCTTCGGGGGAGCGCATGGTCGTTACGATTTCAATGTCTGGGACTACGGCGACTGGGATTCCGGCGTCTGGTACCGGTAAATCAATGATTCGAAGGGGATCAGTAGCCGAAAGGCACTGGTCCCTTTTGACTGAACCCGTGCCCCATCGACGTGCACACGGCCGCGCCATTGAAGGTGATCTGACAGGTCGCGCCGGCATGGGTGATCGAGAACTGCGGATCGTGCCCGCTCACCTGCGCGATGCGGGCCAGACCCGGATTTCCGCCCGCGAGGGTGTGGCTGCCGTTGGAATTCCACTCCGGATGCGCCGGCAACGCGGTCGAATCGATGGCAATGGCAGGCACATTCGAGAACGGCACCTGCGCCCCGGCATAGAGCACATTCATGGTGGCGGCCGGAACCGTCAGATCGCACCCCACTGCGCCGGCCGCGCCGATCGAACAGTTCCACTCGCCCAGGTTGAAATACACGGTGTCGCCGACCTGGACGGGCCCGCTCGAGTCGTCGGCGTACGCGCCGCCCGCGCCGAAAAAACCGGCAACAATCCCGAGAATTCCCCCGCAAACCCATGCGGCGGTCGCTTTCACAGCTCTGGACACGGCATCTCCCTGATGCGCAATAAGAGTTATCGGCCGAACCGGCCATAGAGAAAACGTATCACTTTACGGCGCAAACACAGGAGTTCTGTCGAGGGGGCTGACACAATTTCGGCCAGATCGACGGTCAATTCGGCTGGGCCACCGGCAAATCCTTCGGTGTTTCAGACCTTCAGCCCGTTGCGGGTGACGTAGACGATGTGGAAGGTGATCGGCCCGGCGAGGACCACGAGCCACTGCAGCGTGGTGGCCAGCGGGACGGCGTAGGGCGGTTTGCTCGGCCGAGCGACAGGACCGTTCGCTCCGGCGACACTCACCGACCCGGACGTAAGCCGAAAGTGGTACCTCGCCGTGTGCTGTCGGCCGATGGCCGCGCCGCTCCACTCCGGAATGGTCGGAGCAGACACGGTGACGCAGCGGGCGTCGCCCTTCCGATACGAGGTGAACGGATGATTCAGGCGCGTGGGCTCGGCAAGCGCCACGGGGACATAGCGGCGGTGGACAACCTGTCCTTCGATGTCCGGCCCGGCGTGGTGACCGGCTTTCTCGGTCCGAACGGGGCCGGGAAGTCGACCACCATGCGGCTCATGCTGGGCCTCGATCACGGCAGCGGCCGCACGCTTTTCGACGGGCAGCCCTACGCCGCGTTGACCGATCCGCTGCGCTCGGTCGGCGTCGTGCTCGATGCCCGCGCGGTGCATCCCAAGCGCAGCGCCATCGGGCATCTGCGCATGATCGCGGCCGGGGCGGGCATCGGCGAGGGCCGGGTCGAGGAGGTGCTGGGCCTGGTCGGCCTGTGCGATGTGGCCGGGAAGCGGGCGGGCGGGTTCAGCCTCGGGATGCACCAGCGGCTGGGTCTGGCGGCCGCGCTGCTGGGTGATCCGGCCACCCTGATCCTGGACGAGCCCGCCAACGGGCTGGACCCCGAGGGCGTGCGCTGGCTGCGCGATCTGCTGAAAGAGCTGGCGCACCAGGGGCGCACCATCTTCGTCTCCTCGCATCTGCTGAACGAGATGGCGCACCTGGCGGATTCGCTGGTCGTCATCGGTGCCGGGCGGCTGCTGGCCGCGGAATCGGTGCGCGAGTTCGTCGCCCGCAACTCCGCGCCCCGAATCACCGCGCGCACCGATCGGCCCGCAGAGCTCGCGAAGACGTTGAACCGCCACGGGTTCCGCGCCCGGGTGGAGGCCGACGGCGCGGTGGCCATCGACGGTCACGACCGGCAGGGTGTCGCCGCCCTCGCTCTGCGCGCCGGGCTGCTGATCACCGAGCTGACCCAGGCGCGCACCAGCCTGGAGGACGCCTACTTCCAGGCGACCGCCGATTCCGCCGAGTACCGCGGCCACGTCTCCGTCTGACATCGAACAGGAATTCAGCTCATGTCCAATGCCATTCGCTACGAACTGGCCCGGCTCGCCACGCTGCGCTCCACTTGGGCGCTGCTCGCCGTCGGCCTGGCCCTGCAGGCCTTCATCGCCTATCTGTCCGCGGCCCGCGACTACGCCACGCCGAGTGAGCAATTCGCCGCCTCGGTCTCGGGGCTGCCCCTGCTGCTGGCCGCTCTGTTCGCCACCGCGGTGGCGGTCAATGCCTTCGGGCACGAATATCGTTACGGCACCATCACCACCACCGTGCTCACGGTGCGCCGGCCGGGCCGGGTCCTGGCGGCGAAGGCGCTCACGGTGGGCGTGCTCGCCGCCCTCTACGGCCTCGCGCTGGTGGGTGTGACCGTGCTCGTACAGCTGCTGACCTCAACGCTGCCGGCTGAAATCTCACATCTGGCAAGGTCTTTCGCCGCAGTGCCCGTGTACGTGTCGCTCGCCGCCCTGGCAGGTATGGGCATTGCCGCCGTCACCCGCAACGCGACCGTCGCGATGGTGGTGGCCATCGGTTTTCCGACCGTGGTGGAGACCGGCGCGGTGATGGCCGGCGTCAGCCCGAAGGTGATGCCCTTCCTGTCCGCCGGCCAGCTGGTGCAGCCCGGCGCCGGGAATCCCGCCCTGCTGGTGTTGCCGCTGGCGCTGGTGGCGGCCGGGTTGCTGGCGGGCGGAGGCGTGCTGCTCGCGCGCCGTGACGTGTGAGTATGCCGAGCCCGACTAGGGTTGCCGGAATGAGCACGACGCGACGGATCGGCACGGTGATCCTCGATGTCGTGCTCGCTGCGCTGTTCGGCGCGGCCGGTTTCGAGGAGGTGCACACCTCCGCCATCGGTCTGCTGCCCGCCGTCGCGGGCCCGCCGGTGGCCGTGGTGGCCGGTATCGCCCTGCTGGCGCGGCGCTTCCGGCCGCTGCCGGTGCTCGGGGTGGCGCTGCTCGGGCAGCTGCTGGTCGGCGCGTTCGCACCGATGCTGCTGGCCATCTACACGGTCGCCCGGCGCTACGGCAACCGCCGTCCGACCTGGCTGGCGGCACCGGCCGCGGTGATCGTGGGGGTGGTGCCCTGGGGGACGGGCAGCTGGTGGGAGCTCTTCGTCCACCGTGGCGCCATCGTCACGGTCGGGCTGGCGTTGCCGTTGCTGCTCGGGCTGTGGACCAACCAGCGCGCTGAAACCCTTGCGGCCCTGCGGGAACGCGCCGAGCAGGCCGAGCGCGAACGCGACCTGCGCGCCGCGGCGGCCGTGGAGGCCGAACGCCTGCGTATCGCGGGTGAGCTGCACGATATTGTGGCGCACCGGATTTCGCAGATCACCGTGCTGGCCGGGGCGCTCGAGGTGTCCGCCGACGGCAAGCCCGCCGAGATCGCGGGCACCATCCGCGCCACCGGATCGCGGGCGCTGACCGAGATGCGGGAGTTGCTCGGCGTGCTGCGCGCCCGCGAGGGTGGGGAGGCGGCGCCACTGCGGCCCGCGCCCGACCTCGGCGCCATTGCCGAACTCGTCGCCGAGGCGGTCGCCGCCGGGCAACAGGTGGACCTGTCGCTGCCGCCGGACCTGCCGCCGGTGCCGGGGCCGGTCGGCCGGGCCGCGCATCGACTCGTGCGGGAGGCGCTGACCAATGCTGCCAAGCATGCGGCCGGGGCCGAGGTGCGGGTGGCGCTCACCGTCGCCGACGATCGTCTCGACGTCGATGTCCGCAACGGCCCCGGTGACCGGACCGCCCTGGCCGCCCAGGGTTCCGGCTTCGGTCTGCTCGGCATGCGCGAACGGGTCGAACTCGCCGGTGGGACCGTGCATTCCGGTCCGCTGGCCGGCGGCTACCGGGTGCACGCGACCTTCCCGCTGACGGCCGACGAATGACGATGTGGTGAAGGAGGTTTCGTGATCCGGGTGGTGTTGCTCGACGACGAGGAACTGGTGCGCTCCGGCATAGCCATGATCCTGGAGGCCGGCGGCGATATCGAGGTGGTCGCCCAGGACGGCGACGGCCGTGCCATCGTGGACCTGGTGCACCGGCACCGCCCGGATGTGGTGGTCACCGATATCCGCATGCCGCACGTGGACGGTCTCGAGGTGACCCGCCGGGTCCGCGGCCTTCCCACACCGCCGGCGGTGGTCGTCCTGACCACCTTCGGACTGGACGAATACGTCTACGCCGCACTGGAATCCGGCGCGGCGGGCTTCCTGCTCAAGGACACTCCGCCCCGCGAACTCGCCCGCGCCGTCGAGGTGGTCGCGGCCGGTGACGCCATCCTCGCGCCGGCCATCACCAAACGCATGCTCACCGCCTTCACGCAGGGTCCGGGCGCGCAGCAACCGGACGCGCTCGCCCAGCTTTCCCAGCTCACCGATCGGGAACGCGAGGTCGCCCGGGCCGTCGCCACCGGTGCGGGCAATGCCGAGATCGCCCGCACCCTCCACATGAGCGAGTCCACGGTCAAGGTGCACATCAGCCGCGTCATCGCCAAGCTGGGGCTCGAAAACCGTACGCAGATAGCGATTCTCGTGCTGCGCGCCGGATTGGCCTGAACGCCGGTCAGTCCGGATCCCGCCAGTCGACGGTGAGGGAACCGCCGCCGAAGCGGGTGAGGTCGCGGGTGAGGATGTCGCGGATGCGGCGCAGGGCCGCTGCGTCCGTCGCGTCGATGCGCACCACGAGTGTCTCGGGTTCGGCGGTGAGAGTGCAGTGGCCCCAGGGGCCGAAATGGGCTGTGGTGCGGCTATCGGTGCCTTCGACGCGCAGGTGGATCTCGCCGGCGGCCTGGGGATTGCCGGCGTGGACGCGGTGGCCGCGCGGGGAGGCCATGGCCTCGGCGTGGGTGCGGAACTGACGCAGGTAGCGGGCCGGTCGGTCGGTCGGAACGCGGGATTCGAGTGCGGGCATGGGAATCACTGCCGGGTGAGGGCAGCGAGCCAGGCGGCCACCGGGGTCGGGCTGGGAAGGATGTCGAGGATGGCCGGTTCGAGGGAATCGAGTCGCCAGCCGTCGGTGAAGGCGGACTCGATATCGGTGCGGCTCAGGCGATGCGGACCCCAGGTGCCGGGCTGGCGATCGCTGAAACCGAGCACAAAGTACCGTCCGCCCGGCGGAATGATCGTGGCCAGGCCGTCGACCAGGGCGATGCGGTCCGCGCCGTCGAACAGGTGGAACAGGCCGCAGTCCAGCACGGTGTCGAAGGTCTCGCCGAGGCCGGCCAGGTCCAGGGCGCTGTGGCGCACGAACCGCGCTTGCAGTCCGCGTTCCGCCGCCTTGCGCCGGGCCAGTTCGAGCGCGTGCCCGGACTGGTCGATCCCGGTGGCGTCGAGACCCAGGCCGGCGGCGAGCAGTGCGTGTTCGCCGGTGCCGCAACCGAGGTCGAGGACCCGGCCGTGCAGGGCGCCCGCCTCGGCGAGGGCGGCGAAGGCGGGCTGGGGACGGTCGATGTCCCACGGCGGTTTCGTCGCGTAGAGGGTGTCGGGTGCGTTGGGGTCGTGGTATTCGGGGTTGGGGTCGTCGATGGGTGGGAACACGGAATTCTCCTGTCGGGAGGGGCGGCCCTGACCTGATGCTTCGAATTTATCGAGACACGGTGTCTATGGTCAAGAGTCGGTGTCTGCAGAGCAGTCAGTCTGTATGGTTGAGGCGTGCCGAAGCTGTGGAACGAGACGATCGACGCCCATCGCCGCGAGGTTCGGGACGCGATCCTCGACGCCACCGCGGCCCTGGCCTTCGAGCAGGGACTGCGCGGGGTGACCATGTCGCGGATCGCCACTCGCGCCGGCATCGGACGGGCCACGCTCTACAAGTACTTCCCGGATGCCGAGACCATTCTGCGCATCTGGCACGCCCGACGGATCGAAGCCCACCTGGTCGAGCTGGTCAAGGTCCGCGACGGCGAGGGCAGTGCCGGCGGCCGGCTCGACGCCGTTCTCACCGCCTATGCCCACATCGCCCGCCAAACCGGCAGTCACGACCGGGAATTGGTGAAGTTCCTGCATCCCGACGAGCACATCGTCGCCGCCCTGAACCAGCTGCGCGATCTGCTCCGGCAGCTGATCGAAGAAGGCGCCGCCGCCGGTGAACTGCGCGCCGACGTCCCGCCCGGCGAACTGGCCGCCTATTGCCTGCACGCCCTGTCGGCCGCGGCCGACGCGACGTCGGAGGCCGCGGTGGGGCGCCTGGTATCCGTCACCGCGGCGGGACTTCGCGCGGTCTGATCCACCGCGCGGCTTTCGCTGTCCCGGATCGGCGCGCTTCGGGCGGGAGTCGGGACCTCAGGTCCGGTCGCGCGTAATCGTCGACCGCACAAGCGGTTCCAGCTGTGCGGCAATGCGATCCAAGGGCTCCGCGCTCCGCTGTGCGCGGCACATGGCCACGCTGCCCTCGACGGCGGCGACGATCAGGGTGGCCGTGCGCTCGGCCTCGGCGCGTTCGGCCCCGTGGGCGCACATCGAGTCGGTCAGCAGCTCGGTCCAGCGGCCGAAGGCCGCGGCAGCGGCCTCGCGGGGTGCGCCCTCGGTCTCGGGCAGGTCCTCCACGGCGACCGCCAGCACCGGGCACCCGGCGCGGAAGCCGGTGTCCACCACGACCTTCCGCCACATCTGCAGGAAGGCCCGCAGCCCCTCGATCGGCCCCTGGTCCAGTTCGCGGGCGAGCAGCGTCGCCGCGAGATCCCCGGCGAAGGTGACCGCCTCGGTCGCGAGCTGGGTCTTGCCGCCGGGGAAGTAGTGATACGTCGAACCCAGTGGCGCGCGAGCGTATTTGGCGAGCTCGCGCACGCTGGTCGCGTTCAGGCCGCGCCGCCTGATCATGTCGGCCGCCCCGGCCACGAGTTTGCCGCGTGAATCCGCGGTCTCGCTCGCCGTCCCCGCCATCGACTCCTCCTTGTCTATGACAACCGTCATAGAGTACCGTCCCTCGATTATAACGACTGTTATAGACGGTCGGCTGGAAGCGAAGGAGCACGTAGATGCCGATGATTCATCTGTCCCTGCCCGCCGGGGTGCTGACCGGGGACGCGCGCGGCGAGCTGTCGAAGGCGCTGCCGCAGACCCTGCTGAAGTGGGAGGGCGCACCCGACACCGCGTTCTTTCGGGCGCAGGCATGGTGCCGCATCGAGGAGGTCGCCGACGGCGGATTCGGGGCGCTCGAGGACGATCTGCCGCGCTTCCGGGTCGACGTGACCGTCCCCGCGGGCGCGCTGTCCGATCGCCGCAAGACCGGGCTCATCGCCGAGGTCACCGAAAAGGTGCTCGCCGCCGCGGGTCTGGGCCAGAGCGAGGCGCTGCGGATGTGGGTGCTGATCCACGAGCAGCCCGAAGGCACCTGGGGCGCGGCCGGTTCGGTCGTGAAGTTCAAGGAGCTGGCCGCCCTCGCCCAGGGGCAGCGGTCGGATGCGTGAATACCTGCCGGTGGGTACAAAGGTCCCGCTCGTGCACATGTACGCCACCGACGCGACGGTCGAGATCGGCGTCTCGAATGTCCGGCCAAGCCTGCCCGATGTACTGGATTTCGTTGCCCGCCACAATTTTCCGGCCGAAGTCGTGACCACGATGACCGCCGCCTGGGAAGACGCGCCCGCGACGTACGCGGCGCACACCACCAAGCTGGTCCTGCACCGCGAGCCCCTCGCGGTTTCTGGACCGGGCGACTAGTTTGCCCGTTGGCCTGCGGTTCGACACTGGATTACCGCACACTGGGCTCCTGGCAAACGCCGTGTGAGGGCGGCGTTTTCACTCGGGAGCTAGCATGACCGCAACCCAGCCTCGATCCGATGATGAACGGCGGCTCGCCGAACTCGGTTACAAGCAGGAATTGGCGCGATCCTGGTCCGGATTCTCCAATTTCGCCATCAGTTTCACCATTGTCTCGATTCTCACCGGCGGCCTGGCGAGTTATGGGATCGGCCTGTCCAATGGTGGGCCGATCACCATGGCGTGGGGCTGGCCGCTGGTCTCGGTCATGGTGTTGTTCGTCGGGCTGGCCATGGCCGAATTGGCCTCGGCCTATCCGACGTCCGGTGGACTGTACTGGTGGGCGTCGGAGCTGGGCGGGCCGGTGTGGGGCTGGTTCACCGGATGGTTCAACCTGATCGGGCAGATCGCGGTGACTGCGGCCATCGATTACGGCGCCGCCATCTTCACCACCGTGGTGCTGAATGTGATCGGATGGGATATCGGGACCGACCGCAATGCCATCTTCGCGGTGTTCTCCGGGATTCTGGTGCTGCACGCGCTGCTGAACATCATCGGACCGCACCTGTCGGCGGTCATCAACAATGTGTCGGCCTGGTGGCATGTGGGCGGTGTGGCCATCTTCGTGGTGGTGCTGGGGTTCGGCGCGCGCCACCACCAGAGCATCGGCTTCGTGTTCACCAAGACCGTGGACAACAGCGCGATCGGGTTCGGCGGGGTGGCGTTCAGCTTCCTGCTCGGGTTGCTGCACGCGCAGTACACGTTCACCGGGTACGACGCCTCGGCGCACATGTCGGAGGAGACGCACGACGCCTCGCGTATGGCGGCCAAGGGGATCATCAACACCATTGTGGTGTCGGCGGTCGCGGGGTATCTGCTCATCATGGCGGTGACGTTCGCGATCCCGAATCTCGACGATGCGCTGGATCCGGCGAAGAACAGCGGTTATCCGGTCATCTACATCCTGCAGAATTCGCTGAATTCGTTCTGGTCGGGGCTGCTGCTGATCATCGCCGCCGTCGCGCAGTTGTTCTGCGGCTATGCCTCGGTCACCGCGGCCTCCCGCATGCTGTTCGCTTTCGCACGCGACGGCGCGGTGCCGGGATCCAAGCTGTGGGCGAAGCTGTCGGCCCGCCGGGTGCCGGTGAACGCGGTCTTCTTCGTCTCGGTGTTCGCGTTCATTCTGCTGATTCCGTCGATGCTGGTGCCCGCCGCCAATGCCCCGACCGCGTACGCCGCCGCCACCTCGGTGGCCACCATCGGCCTGTACATCGCCTACGGGATTCCGGTGCTGCTGCGGCTGTTGCGCGGCAACCGATTCCAGGCCGGGCCCTGGCAGCTGGGGCGCTGGTATCGGCCGATCGGGATCATCGCGCTGATCTGGATCGTGATCATCAGCGTGCTGTTCATCCTGCCGACCGACGACCACGGGTATCCGTGGGTGGACGGATTCACCTGGAACGCGGTGAATTACGCGCCCCTCACCCTGGTCGGGGTGGTGGGCGCGATCGCCGTCTGGTGGCTCGTCTCGGCCCGGCGCTGGTTCACCGGGCCCAAACGAACCGTGGAGGAGCCGCCGGAGGTCGACCAGGCCCCCGTCGGCGCCTGAACCGCAGCGCCCGAAAATCGTTGCGCTACAGGGGCGTCACGTACGCGCCCGAGATACCGCCGTCGACCAGGAACTGCGAGGCGGTGATGAAGGAGGAATCGTCGCTGGCGAGGAAGGCCACGGCGGCGGCGATCTCCTCCGGCTCGGCGAACCGGCCGACGGGGATATGCACCAGGCGGCGGGCGGCGCGTTCGGGATCCTTCGCGAACAGCTCCTGCAGCAGGGGAGTATTGACCGGTCCGGGGCACAGCGCGTTCACGCGAATGCCCTGGCGCGCGAACTGGACTCCCAGCTCCCGGCTCATGGCCAGCACGCCGCCCTTGGAGGCGGTGTAGGAGATCTGGGAGGTGGCCGCGCCCATGACGGCCACGAAGGACGCGGTATTGATGACCGAGCCCCGGCCGCGTTCGAGCATGTGCTCGATGGCGTACTTGCTGCACAGATACACCGAGGTCAGATTGACCTCCTGCACCCGCTTCCAGGCGTCGATGCCGGTGGTGAGGATCGAATCGTCCTCCGGCGGTGAGATGCCCGCGTTGTTGAAGGCGATGTCGAGGCCGCCGTAGGTGTCGACGGCGGCCTGGAACATGGCCCGCACCTGCTCCTCGTCGGTGACGTCGACCTTCACGTAGAGCCCGCCGGCCTCGGCCGCGGCGGCCTCGCCGCTGGTGGCGTCGATATCGGCGACCACGACCTTCGCGCCCTCCTGGGCGAAGCGCCGGACGGTGGCCAGCCCGATACCGCTGCCGCCGCCGGTGACGACCGCGACTCGATCCTGTAAGCGCTGCAACGTATCTCCTTCGATGAGGGGCTGGTTACTCGGTGGCGAGGAAGACGTTCTTGGTCTCGGTGAAGGCGCGCGCGGCGTCGGGGCCGAGTTCGCGGCCCAGACCGGACTGCTTGAATCCGCCGAACGGCGTCCAATAGCGCACGGAGGAATGGGAATTCACCGACAGATTCCCGGCCTCGACCCCGCGGGCCACCCGCAGCGCCCGCCCGACATCGCTGGTCCAGATGGAGCCGGACAGGCCGTAGTCGGTGGCGTTGGCGAGGCGCAGGGCGTCGGCCTCGTCCTCGAAGGGCAGCACCGCCACCACCGGGCCGAACACCTCCTCGGTGAGCACCCGGTCCTCGGGGCTCGACGGGAGGACGACGGTGGGGGCGAACCAGTATCCGGGGCCGTCGGGGCGGGCGCCGGTGAACGCCACCTTGGTCGACGGTTCGAGGAATCCGGCGACGCGGTCGCGGTGGGCGGCGGAGATGAGGGGCCCCATCTCGGTCGACTCGTCGGACGGATCGCCCACCCGCACGCCCTGGACCGCCGGTTCGAGCAGTTCCAGGAAGCGGTCGAAGACGCTGCGCTGCACCAGGATTCGGGAGCGGGCGCAGCAGTCCTGACCGGCATTGTCGAAGACGCCGTAGGGCGCGGTGGCGGCGGCGCGCTCGAGGTCCGAGTCGGCGAACACGATATTGGCGCTCTTGCCGCCCAATTCGAGGGTCACCCGCTTCACCTGCTCGGCGCAGCCGGCCATGATCTGCCTGCCCACCTCGGTGGAACCGGTGAACACCACCTTGCGCACGGCCGGATGGGTGACGAAACGGGCCCCGACCACCGCGCCGCGACCCGGGATCACCTGGAAGACGTCCTCGGGCAGGCCGGCCTCCACGGCGAGCTCACCGAGCCGGATGGCGGTGAGCGGGGTGAGCTCGGCCGGTTTGAGTACCACGGTGTTCCCCGCGGCCAGGGCGGGACCGAAGCCCCAGGCCGCGATGGGCATGGGGAAGTTCCAGGGCACGATGATGCCGACCACGCCCAGCGGCTCGCAGAAGGTGATGTCCACCCCGCCCGGGACCGGAATCTGATTGCCCAGCAGGCGTTCCGGCATACCCGCGCTGTAGTGCAGGACGTCGCGGACATTGCCGGCCTCCCAGCGGGCATTGCCGATGGTGTGGCCGGCATTGCTGACCTCGAGCCGGGCCAGCTGCTCGATCTCGGCATCCACCGCCTCGGCGAAGCGGCGCAGCAGCCGCGCCCGATCGCCGGGGGCGACGGCGCGCCAGTTCGCCGTCGCCCGGTGCGCGCGTTCGATGGAGGCGTCGGTGGCGGCCGTATCGGCCGCGGCGATGGTGGCCAGCACCTGCTCGGTGGCGGGATTGACGATGTCGGTGGTTGTCACGGGGTGCGCTCCTTTCCGTACTGTGCCGCGTGGTCGACCAGGGCCCGCATGAGGCGCAGGTCGGTCTGGTTCTCCTCGGGATGCCATTGCACGCCCAGCAGGAACGGGCCGTCGCGGGTCTCCGCGGCCTCGATGACGCCGTCCACCGTGTGCCCGGTGGCGGTGAGGCCGGGGGCGAGCGTGCCGATGGCCTGATGGTGGTGGCAGTGTGCCTTCACCTCGGGGCCGACGATGTCGGCGAGGCGGCTGCCGGGAACAGTGGTGACAGTGTTGACCGTGAAGACGCCGGGGGAGCGTGAGTGGTCGGTGTGCCCCACGGCATCCGGGACGTGTTGCAGCAGGGTGCCGCCCAGGGCGACGTTCACCAATTGCAGTCCGCGGCAGACGGCCAGGACCGGCAGTCCCGCCGCGCGGGCGAGCGCGAACAGCCCGAACTCGGACTCGTCGCGGTCGGGGCGCAGTCCGCGGGTGGCGGGATGCGGTGGCGCGCCGTAGTGGGCGGGGTCGAGGTCCGCGCCGCCGGTGAGCACCAGGCCGTCGAGGCGCTCGACGAGCTCGGGGCGCGGAGTTCCGGTGGGCGGCAACAGGACCGGGATACCGCCCGCGCGCTCGGTCAGGTCGATGTAGGTGCGGGCCAGCACCGCGGCGTCGACGTCCCAGTGGCCGAAACGGGTGCGTTCGGAATACGTGGGCAGGCCGATGACGGGCCGGCGGCCGGAGTCAGAGTCGTTCGAAGCCACGGATCCGCTCCCAGTCGGTCACCGCCGCGTCGTAGGCGTCCAGCTCGACCTGCGCGGCATTGCGGTAGTGCCGCACCACCTCCGGACCGAACGCTTTCTGGGCGATCTTGCTGTCGCCGAACAGCTGCGCGGCCTCGCGCAGGGTGTGCGGGACGCGCGGGCGGTGCGAACGGTAGGCGTTGCCGTGGAACTCCGGCTCCAGTGGGAGCTGGTGTTCGATGCCGTGCAGACCGGCCGCGATTGCCGCGGCGACCGCCAGATACGGGTTCACATCGCCGCCCGGGATGCGGTTCTCCAGGCGCAGCGAGGGGCCATGGCCGACGACGCGCAGGGCGCAGGTGCGATTGTCGCGACCCCAGGCCAGCGCGGTGGGTGCGAAGCTGCCGGCCTGGAATCGCTTGTAGGAGTTGATGTTCGGGGCCAGCAGATAGGTGAGTTCGCGCAGGCAGTCCAGCTGGCCCGCGATGAAGTGGCGCATCAGGGCCGAGGGGTCGTCGCCGTCGGCGAAGACCGGCTCGCCCACGCTGTTGCGCAGGCTCAGGTGGATGTGGCAGGAATTACCTTCCCGCTCATTGTATTTCGCCATGAAGGTGATGCTGCGGCCCTCCTGGGCGGCGATCTCCTTGGCGCCGGTCTTGTAGATGGTGTGGTTGTCGCAGGTGATCAGCGCCTCGTCGAAGCGGAAGGCGATCTCGTGCTGGCCGGGATTGCATTCGCCCTTGGCGGACTCGACATACATTCCCGCGCCGGACATGTCGGTGCGGATACGGCGCAGCAGCGGTTCGATCCGGGCGGTGCCGAGCATCGAGTAGTCGACGTTGTACTGGTTGGCGGGGGTGAGATCGCGGTAGCCGCTGCGGAAGGCGGACTCGTAGGTGTCGTCGAAGACGAGGAATTCGAGTTCGGTGCCGACATAGGCGGACAGGCCGCGCTCGGCCAGGCGATCCAGCTGGGCGCGCAGCACCTGTCGGGGTGAAGCGGCCACGGGCTGCCCGGGCCGGCCGTGCGGGTCCACCTGCTCGACGTCGCAGAGCACCAGCGCGGTGCCCGGCCACCACGGCACCAGCCGCAGCGTGCTCAGGTCGGGGCGCAGCACGAAATCGCCGTAGCCGGTGTCCCAGGAGGACATCTCGTAGCCCTCGACCGTGGTCATCTCCACGTCGACGGCCAGCAGATAGTTACACGCCTCCGTCGCCTGATCCAGTACCTCCTCCACGAAATACCGTGCCGAACAACGCTTTCCCTGTAATCGCCCCTGCATGTCGGTCATCGCCACCAGCACCGTGTCCAGCGTTCCCGCCTCGACCCGCGCCACCAGCTCCGCCACGGTAAGCATCCCGGCCCGCATTCTTGACCCCTCTCGACGTCAACCCCGCTCACGCTAGGCGAACCCGGCCTCCGTGTGTGCCCGAATACGGCAAGTGATCACCCGCGTGTTCGGTGTGGCCTTCCCGTGCGCCGATCGCCCCGGCGCCACGCCGGAAAAACTGCTGTTCTCGCTCTGTCCGCTCGGCTGCCGTCCGGACCATGCCCGGTCCCGAGGAAACGTTCACCGCCCCGTATCAGCCTGCGGTCTATCCGATCACCGGAATTCAGGCCGCCGCGACAACCCGCGGCATCAACGCTCGCCGCTGGTCGGTTTGACCGCGAAGGGACGTGCCGCGATGGCCTCGACCACCGCCCGCGAACACGCCGTGCTGCGCGGCGTCGGCGGAAACCTCACCGCCGCTGATATCGACACGTGCCTGCGAGTCCTTCGGCACCTGGGCGAACCCTTCGCCGATGTCGACCTGGACAGCCATTCCGGACAGCACAGCTGAACTCTCGATCCATGAAGGAGCCGGGCGACCGGTCTGTCCGAGCCGTAAGTCCGGCATCGTGGATATGCGGGACGTTTCCATCGAGGCCGAGCACCGGCCGGGCATAGCAGCTCGACCGTGGGCCGTCGAAGTCGAGTTGGACGTAATCCCGGACAAGCACCACCGAGGCCAACTCGAGACCGCGCAGACCGGCGAGCAGCGGATCTTGTCGAGAGTTCATCGACCTTCCGACCGTCGGGACTCCATCAGCAGGGCCGGGTACCGGTTGTCGAATCGAGGGACTCGGCGGGCGCGTGTTCGGTGCCGCCGCACCAGATTCTGCGTATCGCTCGGGTCGCGCGGATGTCGGCGAGCGGATCGCCGTCGAGCAGGACGAGATCGGCGCGCATGCCGGGTGCGATCACGCCGCGATCCGCGAGCCCGAACACGCGGGCGGGCAGCGAGGTGGCCGCATTCAAGGCTTCGATGGGTGAAAGACCAGCGCGCACAAGCAATTCCAGTTCATGGTGCATGCTCGATCCGTGCGGCGGATGGAAGGGGATACCCGGTGTCGCATTGGCGTCGGTGCCGGCCAGGACCGTGACACCCGCCTCGTGCAGCGCCGCCACATTGGTCAATGAGTCCGCGAACATCGCAGCGGCGCCGTACTTTTCGGCAGATCCCTCCATCATGGTCAGGGTGGGAACGACAACGTGCCGCCCGGCCGCCAGCCGCTCGATATCGCGTGAGGGCAACCGAGCACCCACCGGAACGTGGGTCAGGATATCGACCCCGGCGTCTATGGCCATTGCGTATGCGCCAGGCGTGGAAACGTGCGCGACGACTCCGACATTCCGCGCATGCGCCTCGACGACAACGGCTTTCGCTGTCGCCACGTCGGGCCCACTTTCCCGCCGCGCCTCCAGGATCAGTTTGATGTAGTCCGAACCGTCGGCGATACGCTGCGCCACCATCGACACAGCTTCGTCGGGTCCACGGATGACGGCCCACACGCCTGCGCGGTCCAGTGCAGCGGCGACGAGAACAAGGCCAACGACCAACCACACCAATGGAATAACCGCCCCTCCATCTCCTGGGCTCGACGATACCCGGCCGACCTGTTGGCCGAGCCGGATAGCGCGGTCCTCCTCGGCATAGTGCGTTCGCCGACGGCCGCGGTTCCGGCCGTTGGCGCCGCGTCGATCACCGCGGTGACCGACGCGGCGTAACCGGTGCGTCAGGCGTCGGTACCGACTCCGTGGCACCAGCCCGACCGCCCGCCTCGGACCCCAGGATCGGTTGCGCGAGGTCATCGAGTGCATCGCGCACCCCGCGGGCGAACACCTCCACGTCCGGGCAGCTGTCCTGGTCAGCGGCGGCAGTGAAGTTGAGCTGGCCGGCGTACGACAGGGCGGCGACGACAAGTGTCAGGTTGCCCATGGGCGGCAACACGGGGAACACCTCCAGCAGCGGCGCGCCGGCGAGATACAGCCGCATCGGCGGACCCGGGACGTTGCTCACGACCAGGTTCACTGACCGCTGCCGCGGAAACAGCCGGTACCAGATGCGCTGGCCGGCAACGAATCTGAAGATCCCGCTGCCCGCCTCGGGGCGAGCCTTGTCCCTTCGTGCGCTTGTCTCTGCGGCGATCAACGTCAGCCGGCGCAACGAGTCCGGCTCACCGACCGGCAGCGGCACCATCATCCACCCGGGCGTGTTGCCTTGCGCTTCCCCGGGCCGCGCTTCGTGGTGGGAGATGGTCACCATCGCGCGCTGGACGAGCCCGTGGACATCCTCGCCGCGGCTTGCCAGCAGCCGGCGCAGGCCACCGGCAACCGCGGTCAGCACCACGTCGTTGACCGTGGAGTGATGGACATGGGCGACGAGTTTG
The DNA here is from genome assembly GCF_044766925.1 of Nocardia sp. NPDC101769. Classification (NCBI taxonomy): domain Bacteria; kingdom Bacillati; phylum Actinomycetota; class Actinomycetes; order Mycobacteriales; family Nocardiaceae; genus Nocardia; species Nocardia sp. NPDC101769. The sequence goes on from NZ_JBIWMX010000004.1 coordinate 53,628, forward strand.
ATGGCGTCGAGCCGGCCGCGGACAATGGCCAGTCGGCGCTCGGGGCCTACGGGGTGGTTGAGGCTGGTTCGTGGGGCAGGCTTTTCGGTAAGCACCTCCCGCCAGGCCGGCAACGCGCGGCGCGCAAGGCGCAGCGTTCTGCTCGGATGGACAAGGCCCGACCACCCAAGCCCTAGTTCGTGTCGGCGGCGTCGCAGGTTGTCGCGGAGCAGTTCACCGGTGGACGGGGTGGGTGTCGGCGTCCACGGCGGTGCACCCTCGACGGGCGCGTCGGCGGCCCGGTCGAGCAGCGCCCCGAAGGCGGCCATCGCGGCCGGGCCATCGGCGAGGACGTGATGCAGCTTCAAGAACGCGCCGACCCGTTGGTCCGGCAGGCCGGGCAGCAGCCACAGCTCCCACAACGGCCGAGCGGGATCGAACGGTCGCCGGGCCAGTTGCTGGCATATCTGCAGCAACTGGTCCTGGTCGCCGGGCGCGGCAAGCGCATGGACGTGGATGTGCTCAGCGAGGTCGAAGTAGGGCGCGTCGATCCACAGCGGCCAGCCCAGCCCGAGCCGAGGCCGGCGCAGCAGCTGCCTGAAACGAGGCACCAAGTGCATTCTCGGCTCGAGGTGTCGCCGGACCGCGTCGAGTCGGACGCTGCCGTCCTCGTCGAGCAGGCTTGTGCCGTCGAGGATGGCGAGCCCGCCGATGTCGGTGGACCAGCCGTAGTCGCCCCAGAGCAGCAGGAAAAGGTCCGAAGCGGTCACCCGTTCCAGCAGACGGGTCTCGGCCATGACCTCACATCCCTTCCTCGTCGCCTAGACAGCCGCCGCGGTTCCGAGGCCTTGGAGGAACGAGTGAACAGCGATTCCTCCGGCGTGCTTGTATGCGAGTTCCTTGAGCTCCGAAGAGACGGCGGACGTCGCCCCCATTCACGCTTCGACGAGTTCGAGGAAATTCTCCAAGACCCCGCCGTCGAAGGGGGCCCCTGGTGGTCGGACGCAGTGGTCACACGGTCTTCGGGACGTGACTCCGGTAGACCACGCGCATGACCTTGTGGCTGAGGTCGGCGGTCGGTTCGAACATCAGCGGGCATCCTCCGTCGATCACAGTGATGCCGTGCCCACGCCCATAGGCCGTGGCCGTGTCGCTGACGCTGCCCGCGCCGTAGGACCGGTGCATCCATACGTGTTTGATCCCCAGCTCGGCGCACTCGCGCATCGCGCTGTCGGCCTTGTCGGGCGCGGTGGCGATGACGACGGCGTCGACCCCTCCGGGGATGCTCTTCAAGTCGTGATAGCTGCGCGCACCCTCGACCTCGTCGGCATTGGGATTGACCGCGAACACCTCATACCCGCGGTCGCGCAGACGCTTGTACACGACGTTGGATCCGTGCTCCTTGGGTTTCCGCGATACGCCCGTCACCGCGATTCGCTTGTTCGCAAGGAACGCGGAAGCCGCTTCCTTCATCGTCGGCATCATCCACCTCCAATCACCGCCTGCATTACCTCCGCCGGCGCAGTGACGCCGGTCGCTGTCGAGCCGGGAGTCTCTCGTTCGACTTCGATCGAGTAGTCCGCGGCGAGCGCGGCGAGCGCTCCGATCGCGGCCACCGTGGGCGCGAGGAGGAAGCCGACCACACCAACCGTCACGGGTACCTCCATCACGGTCTTGCCGTCGGAGTCCTTGATGATGATTCGACGAACGTTGCCTTCGTGGACCAATTCCTTGACCCTCTCCACGAGGTGGCCGCCCTTCACGTCGATCTTCTCTGTCGATGTCGTCGTTTGCTGCGTCATTCCGTTCACCGCCTCCGCTAGCCGGGCCCCTTTTTTCTTCACATCGTCGTCTTCGGGACCGCCTCGCGGCAGGGCCGAAGGTCTACCCCTCACCGGGCCGAACCGCCTGACTGCCGGGTCCGATTCGCGACCCGTTGATCGGTACCGTGCCGAGCATCAACCTCCGGCGCCTCGCGCTGGCGGTCAGCGAGGTATGCGGCATACAGGGCATTCGAGCCACAGCGGCCGGACTCGGATGCCTAACTCGGTGCAGGGTCAGACCGGTTCCAGCCGGAAGATCGCGATCCTTTCCGCTGCTGCCGCGATCGCATCCGGATTGGCCTCGGCCGCAAGACCACTCGTGACGAACAACTCGGCCACCCGGCGCGGACTGTTTTCGGCATGCTCGTGAAGCAACAGTCGGCGTTCCTCTATCGGCAGCTCTACCAGACGAACTTCGGAAGAACGCCGCCCTCGGCTCAGCATCACCATCTCGGCATTGCGCGCGTTGGCCACCCAGGCCGCCCGCGGATCCGCCTGAATGATGTACCGCTGCCCATCAATCCGCACCACGGCGATCGCGCGGTGCGCGCCTGCCCGCTCTTCCGCCCTGGCGCGGTGAGAAGATGCATCGGCCCGAACGTGATCCCCACCTTCTGCAACGCCACGATGACCTTGTTGAACCGGTTGACCTTGCGCTCGAGATCGATGGCTGCCTGACCCATATTGCTACCCGCCCCGCCCCGGCAATGACCCTGGGCCTGTTCGACGACCGACAAGCACTTCCATGTCAGCCGAAGTTGAGCGATGACTGTGACTCGGGTCATCTACTCGGCCCAATGGAGTGTCGGATGCGGCCGGGAGCGCGCCACGTGCGCGCCTGGCTGCGCGCGAACGGCTCGGACTCGGCGGCTCGCTTGGCGAACTGGGCGTAGCGGTCGGCGATGGCGTTGTAGGCGGATGCGGCCACCGCGACGTGATCTTGGTCAAGCACGCTGGCCGGTTCGGTCAGCGCGGTATGCGGCAGATGAGTGCGTTCGACAGTGGTCGTGGTGGTGTTCGGCGGCATTGGATTCTGATGCCGTTCCTGCTTGCTCCGGCCGACGCTCTGCGGGTTCGGGAGTACTGACAGTCGTGGGTTGGCCGACGGTGCCTGTTGGTCGGCAGTGATCGACATCGTGTGGGCGGATCGGTTGTGCCGCAGGGGCTGCCGAGGAGTGGGGGCAAGAATGTGGATTCGGCGCACCATACGTTGGTGCGGGAACTTGATGGTGGCCGGGGGCTTGGTAGCTACCGTGAAGTCAAGCCACACGATACGAGAACAGTTGATGCTGAAATGGACTCTGAAAACGTCTAGACAAGTGCGAGACTGGCTGTGCACGAACAGCTTTCGCCATCGACCGCACGTCCTACGTGCCTGTCCATCGGTATGTCGACGTATCGGAGCAGGACGACAGCGGCAGTGGCGGCCGCACGGGCGTAATCGTGTCCAGCGGGCCAACGGCGTTCGGCCAGGCCGTCACCGCGGTCGGTGTAGCCGTGCTCGGTGAGATAGTCACGGGTGTGCTCGGATATGCGGGGGCGTAAAGGCAGATTTCAGTGGGTGACAACTCCAGGCGCTGAAACCTCTATACGATCAGTTTGTTCACAGGCACTTCCGCTGATTTCAGTGCGCTCGGGTCGGTGCGGGTGTTGTGTGCCGTTGGGGTCGGGGAGCGGATTCGGTTACTGGCGCTGGTGGCCTTCCTCTGACTCCGATCAATCGTCGCTATCCGACCAGATCCTTGAACGGATAGGCGGCAAGTAGCGCAATGTACAGGTCGTTGTATGAGCTCTGCACGGTCTGCTTCGTCGCGTCGAAATAGTGTGTCGCACGCGCATCGACGGCATTCTCGGTGATCAGCCGAGGCTGGATCCTTGGGACGCAGTGGCCGATTCCTATGGTCGGGCCTGGCGGATGGGAGTGATCGACTCGTTCGATGCCATGATGCACATGCACAATCTCTGGTGCCACGTCAGCATTCCCTACGACGACAACCGTCGTGGGGCCGCATTGATTTGGGCGGGCACGGGAGTGTGGGAAGTCGATGATGATTCAGGTGACGTCACATCGCTGATCATCGAATGCTGCGGCACAGATTGTCTCCGAAGCCGATGCGCTCGTGGCCGAAAACGCGATACCTCGCCCGCTCTGCATCGCGGTGCGCGAGGCACTGTTGCCCAACGGACATTGAGCCCGAAACTCCAGCGCTTGTCGTTGAACCCGGGAGGCTTCGAGGGCCTTCCCGGCCCCGTTGAGCGAAAGCGGCTCGACGACTCGGCGATTCGGCGGCAAGATCGACAATTATGAGCGATATCGCGCTGGTCACCGGCGGCAACCGCGGGATCGGCCGGGAAGTCTGCAGGCAGCTGGCCGAACGCGGGTTCACCGTGCTGCTGGCTGCGCGGTCCGAGGAAGCCGGGAAGACCGCGGCCGCGGAGGTGGGGGCGCTCCCGTTGCTGCTGGATGTCACCGACAACGCCAGTGTCGTGGCGGCAGCCCAGGAAGTGGAAGGCTTGCACGGTCGACTGGATGTCCTGATCAACAATGCCGCAATCACCTACGACACCTGGCAGCGCGCGGCGACCGCGGACCTGGCGGTCGTGCATGAGGCCGCGGAAACCAACCTCTACGGCCCCTGGCGCATGGTCCATGCCTTCTTGCCGTTGCTGCGCAAGAGCTCCCATCCCCGCATCGTGAACGTCTCCAGCGAAGCCGCCTCCCTCACCGGCATGGACGGCGGCACCCCCGCCTACAACACAACCAAGGTGGCCCTCAACGCTCTCACCCGCATGCTGGCCGCCGAGCTGCGCTCCGACCACATCCTGGTCAACTCCATCTGCCCGGGCTGGGTGGCCACCGATATGGGCGGCCCCGGCGGCCGCCCCGTCGCCGAGGGCGCGGCCGGAATCGTCTGGGCCGCAACCATCCCCGACTCCGGCCCCACCGGGGGCTTCTTCCGCGACGGCCACCCCCTGCCCTGGTGACAAGTTTTCCGCAACAGAGGAGTTTCATGAAGTACCTGGTCATCGGAGGCACGGGCCGCACTGGCCGGCAAGCCGTCGGCCTGCTCCGCAACCTCGGTCACGAGGTGGTCGTCGGCACCCGGCGTCCTCGGGACGAGCAGAGCATCGCGGTCGACCTGGCGAGCCCGCTCGATCCCCGGTTGCTGGCCGGTGTCGACGGTGTCATCGTCTCGGTCGAGCCGCCGGTGGATGACGCGGCCGCCGACGCGGTGATGAACACCGGAGTCGGAGAGCTCGCCGAACTGGCCGCCGCACAGAAGATCCCCATCGTTCTGGTCTCCCAGATCTACATCACCCGCGCCGCCGAACATCCCGACATAGCAGGCATCATCCGCGCTCGCGGAGCCGGTGAACAGGCACTGCGGAACAGCGGCGCGCCGTATGCGATCGTCCGCCCCAGCTGGCTCACGAATTCACCTGCCACCGGTGTGCATCTCGAACAGGGTGATCGCGGTGACGGTCGTGTCAGCCGCGAGATCGTCGCCCAGGCAGCGGTCGCGGCCCTGCTCTACCCCGAATCCCGAGGCAAGACTTTCGAACTGTATGACGGGCATACCCGTGTGGACTGGCCCACAGCTTTCACCGCCCTGACCGCTGACTGACCCGAACTGCCCGCCATCCGGCATTACGGTGCCTTCGGTCGGCCCCGGATGGTCACGGCCAGTTGATCTTCCGCTGGGCAACGTGGCCGCTTCGGACCGCGCGAGTAGCACATGCGAGTGCGCACGGCCAGGTATGACGCATGGCGTCGGTGATGCGGATCAGTGCGGTGAATTCATGGGAGCGAACGCTGGTTGGGGTGCCCGTGTATCGGCGAGGTTGTGGAGTTGGCCAGTGCGTTGTACAACCAGTTGTGGGCTCGCCCGATAGTGACACGAGGTCCGAAGAACCGTTCTGTCAGCGCCCAGTAACGGTGAATCCGGTGGTCGGAATCGGTTGCGTCGATCAGCAACTGCTCGCGGAAACGCGGGGAGTCATGTTCCCCTCGTGCGTCGGCATGGGCGTTGACGAATCGGTCGAGTTCGGTGCCGGCGTGCGGTCGAACACCTTCCGCCACGAGTGGCACCACGTCCACTATCACGTTGTCCATGCTGATGTACAACGCTCGAGGGTCGCGGATCAGCTCTGGTCGATGCCGCCAGTATTGCTGTCGCACGGCACTGTTCATGCCGGGGTCGGCCGCCAGAGCGGCCAGCTCGGCATATGCGACAACCTCGTCGACAGAAGGATCAGCAGGCGGCTCCGGGACATTCCAGCACACCCACATATCGCTGTCGCACCGCGGTATCGGTGCGAGAATGCGCCGCCAGAACCGGACGAGGCAATCGTGCACCGCATCACCGTCCTGCGCGGCGGCCAGCAACGCGAGTCGCTCGGCCCGCTGCGCCGGGGCGGCCGTCTCCATGGCCCGCAGTGACGCCCGCCGCCATGCCAGCGACCTGAATTCGATATCGAGCCGCGCACTTTCGGCAGCGATGACCTCTGTCATCGACCGCTCTTCTTGCAGCACGTCGGTGATCGAGTCGAGCCCGAGGCCGAGGGCGCGCAACCGCCGCACCAGCAGGAGGCGTTCGGTGGCGCTGTCGGCGTCGAACATCCGATGCCCGCCCGCGCTGCGCTGGGATTCCAGAATGCCTTCGTCGCAGTAGAACCGGATCGTTCGCACCGCGAGCCCGGTGCTGCGCGCCAACTCCCCGATGCTCACCAGCGCACCGGAGTGTGTGTTGTCCGTCACAACCTGTTGAACCTCCACCCCGCTGGAGGTTTTAGCGTACTGGGCACTCCCGTCCGACCCCGACAGCGGAAACCGAAGCGGTCGTGGCGGACGAGTGGAGTACTGCATATGTCGTCACACCGAGGAGGGTGTTTCGTGGCTACCACGCAAGAAGAAATCGTCGCCGGCATCGCGGAGATCGTCGAGGAGGTGACGGGCATCGACGCCGCCGAGGTAATGATCGAGAAGTCTTTCGTCGACGATCTGGACATCGACTCGTTGTCACTGGTGGAGATCGCCGTACAACTGGAGGACAAGTACAGCGTGAAGGTCCCCGACGAGGACCTTGCGAGCCTGAGAACCGTCGGCGACGCGGTGGCCTACGTCCAGAAGATGGAGGCCGAGAAGCCGCAGCTCGCCGCCGAAATGGAAGCGAAATACAAGGAAGGCCAGGCGAATTGAGCAGCCCGGGGCAGTCGCTCCGCACTGAGGTGGTGAGCCGGTGATTGCTGATCCACGGTTGAATCCCGCCGCAGTCGAGCTCGGCAGCTTCTTCCGACAGCCACCGGACGCGGTATGGCGTGCGTTGACGGAGCCGGATCTGCTGGAGCGGTGGCTGCTTCGACCGACCGGGTTCTCCACCTCGGTCGGAACCCGCTTCCGATTCGCCATCCCGGACTCATCGATCAACGAGATCACCTGTGAGGTGCTGGCGGCCCGGCCGCGTGAGCAGTTGACCTACAGCTGGATATATCGGCAGGCCGAGTATCCCGCTCGGTGGATTGTCGACTGGACGTTGCAACCGCAGGGTCGTGGCACACGACTTCTGCTGACGCAGACAGGTTTCGACATCGACGATCGTCGACAGAAGATGGTGCGCAACGCCATGGAGCGCAGCTGGAAGCGACTCGTCCTGCCGCGGCTCGGCGAGGTGATCCACCACTGATCTGAGTCGAGTACGGAGATCGAGCCGCCGCACCTGACCGTCCCGCAGAATGCACTGAACGGTGAACCTGTGCGCGTCGGTCAGACCGGCGGCCACGAATCACGGTGCCTTCCTTGGGAAGTCGCGGCCTCGTCGGCTGCGGTGACACCGCGAAACGGCGCCCCTAGGAGTCGGGGCTGCACACCGACGCGACGGCAAACTACTGTGCCGGTTCTAATCACATTGCGAAAGGTTCGGACGATGTACTTCATCTCGATGGCGTTGGGGATGTTCGGCCCACTGCTGGTGCCCGCAGGAAGCGCGAACTGCTGGATGGACAGCACTGCTCCCGCGTGCATGCCCCACTAGATCGATTCCCGCAACTGGGTGGGCGGAATTGCCGCCCACCCGGTTGCCCTGCCCTGATTTGCGCGCCAGGCATCGCGAAACACGTATGCCTTGCGGGGGGCTCGTCCGGCAACCGAGTTGCCGGACACAGCACGGCCGTTGGGCGGGACCGCTTCTCGCGTCGAACCAGAGTTGCTAGGCCACCGCGATCGCGGTGATCGCATGGACAACGCACGCAGACAAAGGTTCGGCAACCATTTGCACCTCTCCACGCCGTGCGCCGATCGCTGCATCTCCCGCCTGAGCGAGCGCAGCGGCGACCAGGGCGAGAGCCCTGACGGCGCTATTCTCGCTCCATACGCCCTCGCGTAGAAACGTTCTCCTGCGGTGGGGTTCTCCTCGTGACTCGAGACCGAAAGAGGAAGGGCCGCAGCCACTCCGAAGCCGATGCCTATCACCGAGCCACGCCGTTGAGCACGGTCGGCACGATCATCCCGGCGCTCATGCCTTCCTCCCGAGTGTCCTCGATCTCGGGGACCGATCGCTCACCGATCAAGCGCCCTGGAGACATTTCCTCGGTCGCGCGATTCATCGGCGCTGTGGGCGGGCGAGGCGTGTGTTCTGCGTCATAGCAGTGGGATGTCACAAATCCGGGGCCGTCGGCACCTCATGGTCGTCCCACTGACGATGAAGGAGATGGACACCGTGAATGCTCGGCTCGACATGTATGCCAATGAGGTCGGTGCGAAGTTCGCCAAACGATTTGCCAATGCCAGTCTGGTGATCACGCAGTCGGAGGTGCCGAAAACGACTCAGGAGCTGGTGAGCTTGCGGGCCAGTCAGATCAATGGGTGTGGCTGGTGTACCGATGCGCACACCAAGGAGTTGGCCGCAGCGGGGGAGCCGGCGGTTCGGATCAATCTGGTGGCGACCTGGCGGGAGGCGTCGGTGTTCAGCGAGGCGGAACAGGCGGCGCTGGCCTTCGCCGAGGAGGGCACGCGGCTGGCGGATGCCTACCTCGGGGTCTCCGACGAGACCTGGGCGCAGGTTCGGAAACACTACGACGACAATCAGACCGCGGCCCTGGTGGCGTTGGTGGCCATGATCAACGCCGCCAACCGGCTCGGTGTCATCCTGCATCAGCGGGGTGGGTCCTACGAGCCGGGCATGTTCGCCGGGGCCATCGACTGACCGTCAGACGGGCTGCGGTGCTGTGACCGGGCGGCGGGTGCGGCGCCAGGCGTAGGCCAGGAAGGCGATCAGGCCGATCAGTGGAATCGTGCTGACGGCCCAGCTCAGACCCAGCGGGGGACCGGGCTGCTGGAGAACCGGAAGGTTCGCCAGATCGCCTTCACCGCGGCCCTGGGGGCCGTCGATGACGAAGTGGAAGGTCCACGCGCCCTGCTGATCCAGAGAGCGCACGTCCAGGCCCCAGACGTCGCGCTTGCGCGGGTGCCGCGACAGCGCTTCGGCGTGGCGCACCTTGCCGTTGGGCTGGTACTCGGTGAGTGTGCCGGTCTTGTCCTCGATGCCCCCGTCGGGGATGAAGGTGAAGTCCAGCGATTGCATTGCGCGCAAAGGCCATTCGCTGAAGCCCACGGTCAGCGAGTAGGGCCCGGCCTGCACGTGCTCGGTGTGCACGATATTGACGGGCTGATACGCCGACGCCGTCGCGGCGGTGCCGGCGGTCAGCCCGAGAATCGCGAGAATCGTTGCGGCGGTGGCGAGTAGACGGTTGATCATGCGCTGACCTTCTCGGACGGGGCGGACAGTCGCAGCATGTCGCCGAAGCGCCAGCCCAGGTAGCCGCCGAGTGCACCCAGCAGTGCGGCCGCGACCGTGGTGGCGATGATGACGGCGGCGTGCGAGAGGCGGACGTCGTAGATGATCATCTGCTGAACGGGATTGAACCCGCCGATGATCGCCCCGCCGAGCCCGCCGGCGAGCGTCGGCAGCAGGCGTGCCGGGCCGTCGGTGCGCCGCAGCAGCAGATCGATCACGATGCCCACCGGAATCAGGCAGAACGGAATGAGCGCCGGGGTCGCCGGAATGCCCCGGATGTGTTCGCGCATGGGCAATCCCACGAAATCGGCGTAGGCGTGTGCCGCCCACGGCGCGAACCACCAGAACACGCCCTGGATCGCCGAGGAGAACACGGCGGTGACGGTCGCGCCCCACCGTTCGAATCCCGCACCCACGACCATCAGCAGAATCACCATGAACGCGGTGACCGCGACCGTCCACCGCACGGTCCCGGTGCTGAGCCGCTGTACCGCCAGCGCGGTGACGGTGCTCGAGGTCGCCAGGTGCGCCAGCGCGAACAACGCGCCGATCCGCCCCCACCGATGGGCCCGCGCCGCCCCGAACACGATCACCGTGCCCACCGAGATCACCGTGCTGGACAGGAACAGTCCGATGTGCGGCGGCGAGTCGATGATCGCGTCGAACCCGTAGAGGCTGTGCCACCACAGATCCCACAGCCCGTACAGCAGGAACGACGCCGCACCCAGCGCCGCCACCATGTACCCGAGCGGTGCGGTGAACGTCCGCCCGAACACATTGATGCCGGGCCCGCCCAGCTCGCCGTCCACCCGACGCCCCGCCCGGCCCGCCGCCGAGGTGACGAGAATGACCGTGAGACCGGTGAATCCGGCGATCGCCGCACTGGCGTAGATGAACAGGTGCGGCAGCGTGAAGAAGGTGTCGGGCCCGACATCGGAGTGCCACTGGATGTCCCAGGTCGATCCGACGGCGAAGGTCATACCGGCCGCGAACAGGATGGCCGCGGGTAGCCAGGGGCGGATGGTGATCGGTGCGGTCGCCTCGGCGGTGAGCCCGCGACCATTGGCGGTGAGGTCCATGGTCTGCTCCTGATCCTCTTTCCTTCGATTCAGTTGGCCTGGACGGAGAAGGTGGCGCTGCCGGATCCCGGTGCGCCGGACAGCTTGACGGCGATCTCCCACTGCCCCGGCATGGGCAGCGTCACGGTCGCCCGGTAGTGCCCGGGGGTGACGGCGGTGGCCGTACTCGGCGGGAGCGCGTGGCCCATCTGCGGCATGGCGGGCTCCACCGAGACGCGATCCGGGGACGCGGCGGTACCGTGCTGGTCGGTGATGTCGAGATCGACGGTGTTGTCGCCGGTGTGCGGCGATCCGCCGGAGACGCTGAGCTGCACCTGGTAGGGCCCGGCGGCACTGCGCGGCACCGGTTTCGCGCTGCCGGACGGCCACAGCCACCAGGTCAGCAGAGCGGCCACCAGCACGACGATCGCCGCGATCAGTCCTGTACGCCTGGTCATTGCGGAACCCCCGCTCGGACGTCGACCGTGGTCGGAATGGTCATGACGGAATAGCCGCGCTCGGCCTGCGTCCACACCAGGTATCGGCCGGGCAGCGGAAAAGTGAAGGTGAAGGCCACATTCGGGCCGTAGGCGGCGACGGTCTCGTCGGGCGGCTGGGCGCCGACGGCGGGCATCGGGGCCATGGCGTGCGCGTGCGCCCAGATCGGCGCCGTCGCCGCGGACGTCCCGGCGGGCACGCCGTCCGGCAGCGGGCCGACCGCGATGAGATGGCCGATCATCCCCAGCCAGGGCTGTAGATCCGCGGCACCGCCGTAGGCCGCGGTGAGGGTGACGGGTTCGCCCGCGATCGCCTCGGTGGTCGTCAGGGTTGTCCCGTTCGGTGCCGGATCGGCCGCGCCGGAATCGGATCGACCGCCGACGTGCAGCGCGGACCGCAGCAACTGCACGCCCCCGCCGCGCCGGGCGATCTCCGCGGCGACCGCGTAATCCCCGGATTCCCCGAGCCCCAGGTTGACCCGGTACTCCCCGGGCGCGATGCGGATCGGATGCCGATGCCAGAACGTCCCGGACGGCCCGACCACCATGAGATGCAGTAGCGCGTCATCGGTGACCAGCAGATCGTCCACGGGCCGCCCCGTGGCGGAATCGGTCAGCGACAGCTGGACCTCAGTCGGTTGCCCCGCCGCCGCCGGCGGCTGCGCACGCACGGCCAGATTCACCGGCGGCCGTGAATAATTCGTGGTCAGTGGCAGGTCCCGTTCGGGGAACGGATTGCCGATATTGCCGGAGGTGGGATCGAGCAGGCTCCCCGCCGGCCGTGGCTGCGGTGCACTCGAGGACAGCACCGCCCCCGTGGTTCCGACGGTCAGCGCCGCGATGAGCGCGCCCACCGGAATCAGTGTCGGCCAACCTCTTTTCGAGAGGAGCGCGGTACCCAGCGCGACCAGCAGCAGCGCACCCGCCACGAAGAAGCCCCCGTAGGCGGCGCGCTCCCACGGTGTCACGACACGCGCGGCGACCAGGAACGGAATCCGGGCGGTCCGTTCGCCGTCCGAGACCGACAGCTCCCACGGCCCGGCATGATCCACCCGCAACGTCGTGGCATACAGCCCCGGCCGATCCGCGAGTTCGACCGTGCCCGAGGAGGTCTTGCCACCCTGATCGCCCGGCGCGGCGCTGACCGTCAACGCCCCGGCCGCCGACCCCGTATGGCTCACCACCTCGACGCGCAGCGGTCCCGGCTCGGCCCGGCGGATCACCACCGTGAGCTCGCGCGCGCCCAGCGACTGTGCCACCGTCAGATCACCCCCGCTCGCCGCGCCATCGGCCCGGGCGTCGGGCGCGGACCCGAAACCCCACCCCAGCAGGAACGCGCAGAGCGCGCCCACCACCAGGCATGCGCTGCGCGGGCGAACGATCAACGGCGGCTGCACTGTTCCGAAGCTACCGAAAAACCGCCGCTCGGAAATCCCACCCGCGGGGGATGCGTCCTCAGGGTGCGGTCAGGGTAGGGTCCCCGCCGCCCCGGGTCCGCTGGGACCGGTTGCCGTGGGGCGAGCAGTTTTTCCTGCTAAGCCAAGGCGTTCCGGAGCCAGCTGGGCCCGGCCGTCGTCGCGCCGAGCGCCTCGACCCGAGCCCGCAAACCACGATCGGCCGTCACCACGAGCACCGAATTCGCCTGGGCCCCGGCCTTTCCGGCCTCGGCCGCGACCACCTCGACAATGGCGTCGTCTCCGGAACCGTCCGCGAGCACCACCCGCAGTTCGGCTCCCGCGCTGCCGGCAGCGGCCTTGGCTGCCCCTTCGAGCACCACGACCACGTCCGTCACCCCGGGCAGCCGCTCCCGCAGCGGCCCCAACTCCCCGAGCAACCGCCGCGCCGCCCCGGCCCGATCCCGCCACCACCCATCCGGCCGCGAGCCCACCACGTTGGCCGCGTCCACCACAACCACCAGCCCCGCATCCTCCACCGCCTCAGTCTCCACCGCCCGCACCGAACCGCCGCGACCAGGTGCACAGGTCGCAGCCGGCGTGGGCGCTCCACGGCCCTCCGTCACCCGGGCACCCGCTGGGACGGATCCCGTGAGTGGTGGACCTGTTCCGGGGACGAGGCCCTCGGCCCGGTCCACGCCGTTGCGCGCGGCCCGGGCCGGGACGGCGGGTCAAAGGTCGAGTTCGACGTCGGTGAGGGGGTAGGCGACGCAGGAGTGGGTGTAGCCGGTGGCGGGGTCGGAGAGGCGGAGTTTGGCTTCGGCGGCGGTGTGGACTTCGCCCTTCAGGACGCGGATGCGGCAGAGGCTGCATTCGCCGGAGCGGCAGGCGGCCTCGGGGCGGATGCCGTTGTCTTCGAGGGCGTCGAGGAGGGGGCGGTTGCGTGGGGTGCGGAAGGTGGTGTCGCGGACGGTGACCGTGACCTCTTCGGTGGGGTCGGTGGTGATGGGCCAGTGCGGCTGGGAGGTGGGGTCGGTGGGAGCGCCGTTGGCTTCGAAGCGGATTCGCTTGCGGGGGTGGCCCAGGGTGGTGAGCTGCTCCAGGGCGTAGGGGTAGAGGGCCTGGGGGCCGCAGACATAGACCATGCGGTTGCCGAGCGGACCGGCCAGGTCGGAAATGGTGTCGGCGGACAGGAATCCGGTGCGGCCCGTCCAGCCGGGGGAGGGGTCGGCGATGACGTGGTCGACGGTGATACCGGGGTGGGTGGCGAAGGTGTCGAGTTCCTCGCCGAAGAGGATGTCGGAGGCGTCCCGCGAACCGTAGATCAGATGGAGTTCGCGCACCGGCCCGCGGTCGGTGAGCTCGCGGATCATGCTCATGGCCGGTGCGACTCCCGAACCGCCCGCCAGGAACACCACGCGGTCACCGTGGAAGAGCGGATTGTGGTGGAAGGTCCCCATCGGACCGGTGGTGGTGAGCACATGACCCGCCTCGACGGTGTCGAGGAGCAGATTGCTGATCCGGCCGCCCGGCACCCGCCGCACCGTCAGGTCGTAGAACCCGAGCTCCGCGGGGCTGGAGGAAATGGCGAACGGTCGGCTGGTGCCGTCGAAGAAGACATTGACGTACTGGCCCGCCAGGAATGGCGGCAGCATCGCGCCGTCGAGGCCGCGCAGCCGGAATGTCTTGGCGGACACGGTTTCTTCGAGCACGGCGTCCACCCGCAACAGCAGCCGCCTGGGATGATAGGTGTCCACGGTCGCGCGGGCTTCCGCACTGTGGTCGCGGGTTTCGGGCAGGCGGGCCTCGATCTCGTCGAGAATGCGTGCCGCGCCCTCGAATCGGGTGGCCAGGGGGTGTCGTTTCACGATGTGCTCCGTTCAGGCGGCCTTGGTGCGCAGCAGGCGGCGCGCGACGCGCGCCCCGGCCTCGAGTGTGGGTTGGAATCCGCCCATGCCGGACCAGGACCCGGCGACATGCAATCCGGGGACATGGGTTTCGCGCTCGCTGTTGCGGAACAGCCAGCCCTCGGTGGCGTCCTGGTCGTAGCCGTAGATGGACCCGCCCGGATGACCCAGATACCGCGTCATCGTCAAAGGCGTTGCCACATCGACCTCTTCGATGGCGTCGCGAATACCCGGCGTCACCGCCTCGCACAGATCCAGCAGCGTCTCGGCGAAGGCGAACTTGATGCGCGCGTACTCCACCGGCGCCACGTTCTTCCAGATGTCGGCGTACTGCAACGTCATCAGGCTGACATGGGTGGTCCCGGCCGGTGCGAACCCGATGGGCGCGACGTCGTAGGAGCTGACACAGATTCCGCGCGCCGGTTCGAACGACTTCCACGCCCGGTAGGTGCGATCGTCGTCGGTGTCCCGGTTGACGAACGTCGTGCTGGTGGTGAAGCCCAGCTCCGCGGGCGTCGCGTCCAGGCCCATGTGCAGCACGAACCCGGACACCCCGATCCGCCTGGTGGCCAGATCGTTTCGCACTGCCGCCGGCACCGCGATTCCGTCCAGCATGGCGTAGGTGGTGGGCAGCGAGGCATTCGACACCACGTCGGGCGCGGTCACCTCGGTCCCGTCCTCGAACCGCACCCCGAGTACCCGCCCGCCCGCGGTGAGAATCGCCTCGACCCCGGTGTTGAACCGCGCCTGTCCGCCCGCCTGCAGGAAGGAGTCGAGTATCGCCGCCGACATGGCCTGCGAACCGCCGCGCACATGCCACGGCTTGAACTCGAAGTAGGCGAACAGCGTCAGCGCCAGATCCTGGAACCGGAGCTTGGACGGCGGCTGGCCGAGATAGGTCCAGTACACGGCGAGCGCGACCTTGATCCGATCATCGTCGAAGTATTCGTCGAGCACCTGCTGCAGCGGCCGCAGCCCGTATCGGAACAGCACCGGGTCGATCTGCTCGGCGGGCATCCCGCGCATGGCCGCGATCTGCCAGAACGTCACCTGCTTGATCAGCTCGAAGAACCGCGCCACCCGATCCCGGCTGCCCGGGAACTCGGCATCCAGAACGTCGATCGCCGCATCCCAGTCGGCCGGAATCGTCACATCCAGCCGGCCGGGCACCACCGCCCGGTACAGATCGTGCTCCTGCACGAACTCCAGCCGGTCCGCGATCCCCAGTTGCTGGAACAGCCCCTCGCGCAAGGAGATCGGCTGTCCCTCGACACCCACACCGGAGAGCTGGTGCAGCGCCACCTCGAACTCGAATCGCCCACGCCGGAACGAGGTTCCGCAGCCGCCGGGCACATTGTGCCGCTCCACCAGCAGCGTCCGCGCCCCCGCGCGCTGCAGCGTGGCCGCGGCGGTCAATCCGGCATTGCCCGCGCCGATGACAATGGCGTCGTAGTCGTGCATGCCCCACCTCTAGTACTCAATTAATTGAATAGGTGATTCATACCGTAGCGCCCGCTCAACTATGTGTCTACGGGAAATTAGACAAGAAATTGAATAATCGCCGATGGTGGTAGCCTGAGCGGATGGCGCTACGCAACGCGGTTCTTGCCACCCTGCTGGAGGGGGAGGCATCGGGCTACGACCTGGCCAAGGGCTTCGACGCCTCGGTCGCCAACTTCTGGCTGGCCACCCCGCAGCAGCTCTACAAGGAGCTCGAGCGCATGGCCGCCGAGGGTCTCATCGAGACCCGTGTCGTCGAGCAGGAGCGCCGCCCCAACAAGCGCCTGCACTCCATCACCCCGGCGGGACGGGCGGCACTGCACGCGTTCATCGCCGAACCCTCCAAACCGACCGCCATCCGCGACGAGATGATGGTGAAGGTCCAGGCCATGGAGGCCGAGGACGCCCTCGCCGTGCGGGCGGCCGTCGCCGGGAAACTGGAGTGGTCGAAGGCGAAACTGGCCCGCTACGAACGACTGCGCGGCCGCCTGCTGGACGGGCGCAGCGAGCAGGCCTACCTCGCCGAGGTCGACCGCATCGGCCCCTACCTGAGCCTGCTGCGCGGAATCGCCTTCGAGCAGGAGAACATTCGCTGGGCCGAGTTCGCGTTGCCGGTCATCGACCGTCGCATCGCCGCACACTCGCGGTAACCGGTCACCCGCCGTCGGGGCCGTGCCGGTTGATACGGTGTCCGCCTGGAAAGTTGTCCGCGAAACGACAGGTAGTGATCAGCGTTGGCGTCCGAATCGATGACAGGCGAGGGTGAATCCCGCCGTGCCGCCCCGCCCACCCGGCGCGGTCAGCGCACGCGCGGCGCCCTCATCGCCGCCGCGCGTGAGGTCTTCGAACGCGACGGCTACCTCGACGCCAAGATCGCCGACATCTCCAAGACGGCCGGCATGGCATCGGGCTCCTTCTACACCTACTTCGACAGCAAGGACGAGATCTTCGCGGCCCTGGTCGAACAGGTCTCGGAGGAGATGCTGCACCCGCACGTGCGCGAGCGCAGCGGGATCACCGACACCCGCGCGCTCATCGAGGCCGCCAATCGCGACTACCTGCTGTCCTACAAGCGCAATGCCCGCCTGATGGCACTGTTCGAGCAGGTCGCCCACATCGACGAGAACTTCCGCCGCCTGCGCGTCGAGCGCGGCAAGGCGTTCGCGCAGCGCAATGCCCGGATGATCCGCGGGTTGCAGGAGTCCGGGCAGGCCAGCGCCGACCTGGATCCGATGATCACCGCGCACGCGCTCTCGGCCATGGTGAGCCGCATGGCGTACATGGTTTACGTTCAGAAGCAACGGATTCCGTTCGAGAAGCTGGTGACGACGTTGACCCAGCTGTGGGTGAACGCGCTCCAGCTGCGGGCCGAGTAGCGCTCAGCCCAACCCGCGCGCGAACTCGATCAGCGCGGCATTGACCTCGGCGGGGCGCTCCTGCTGAATCCAGTGCCCCGCGCCCTCGAGGACGACCGTGCCGCGCAGATCGCTGAGCAGCGCCGACATCTTCTGCACGGGGGTGAACCGGATGACCGGATCGGTGGATCCGGCGATGAACAATGACGGCTGGGCGATCTTCACGCCCTCCAGATGCGCGGTCCGCTCCCAGGTGCGGTCCAGATTGCGGTAGTAGTTGAGCCCGCCGGTGAACCCGGTGGCGGTGAAAGTCTCTACGTAGTAATCGAATTCGGGTTCGCTGAGCCACTCCGGCAGCGGCGGCTCGGGTGTGCCGGTGTCCAGGAACGTGGCGGCGCTCATGATGTCGTCCTGCAGTAGCGTGCGCCGCGGGTCCGCGCCCAGGACCGCGTCGGCGACCCCGGGTTCCTGGAACCACACCATGTAGAAGTCCGCACCCAGCCGCGCGCGCATGATCGACAGCGGCGGCGCGGACGACCGCGGGGTCGCGGGCACGCTCAGCCCCGCCACCGCCCGCACCCGCTCCGGGTACTCCCGGGCCATGTGCCACACCACCGACGCACCCCAGTCGTGGCCCACGAAGATGGCGTCCTGCAGCCCGTAGGCGTCGAGCAACCCGGCCAGATCCCCGCACACCGTGAGCATGTCGTACTCCTCGACGCGCTCCGGCCGCGAGCTGCCGCCGTAGCCGCGCATATCCGGGGTGAGCGTCCGGAATCCGGCCTCGGCCAGCGCGAAAACCTGATGCCGCCACGAGAATCCGAGCTCCGGGAACCCGTGGCAGAACACCACCGGCGCCCCCGCGCCGTGCTCGACCACCCGCAGCTCGATGCCATTGGCCGCCACCTGCGCGCTTCCCAGCCGTTTCCACTCGTCCACCAGATGTGCTGTCCGCATCGGTTGTTCACCTCTCGCCGCCGGGCCGGTTGACGCCGGACGGGTCATGAACTTGAATCCGACGTAGGTTTCATATTCCATCAGCCGGCGCCTCCGATCCACCCGGGGTCGGGTGCCGGAACGGGCCGGAAGGAGCACACGTGCAGGTCGCGGGTAGGAACGCCATTGTCACCGGAGGCGGTGGCGGCATCGGCGGGGCCATCGCCGCCCGGCTGGTGCGGGCCGGGGCGCGGGTCGTCGTCGCCGACCTGAACGGCGAGGCCGCCGCGGCGGTCGCTGCGGCGCTGAACGCGGAGTTCCCGGGCGCGGCCGTGGCGGTCGGGGCCGATGTGTCCGACACCGCCCGCATCGAGGAGCTCATCGCCCGCGCCGAGGCCGAATTCGGGCCGGTCGACCTGTATTTCGCCAATGCGGGCGTGATCGGGCCGGTCGGGCTCGGCGACGAGAAGGACTGGGAGACCACCCTCGACGTCAACCTCAACGCCCACATCCGTGCGGCGCGGCTGCTGGTCCCCGGCTGGGTGGAACGCGGCGAGGGCTACTTCGTCAGCACGGCGTCGGCGGCGGGCCTGCTGACCCAGATCGGTTCGGCCGCATACTCGGTCACCAAGCACGCGGCCGTCGGCTTCGCCGAATGGCTGTCGGTCACCTACGGCGACCAGGGCGTCCGGGTCAGCTGCCTGTGCCCGATGGGCGTCGAGACGCCGCTGCTGCGGGCGGGGGAGAACTCCGGGGACGCCATCGGCATGGCCGCCACCCGGGCGGTCACCTCGGCCGGTGCGGTGCTGACCCCCGACGCGGTGGCCGCGTTGGTCATAGCCGCGCTGGACGACGAGCGGTTCCTCATCCTGCCTCACCCGGAGGTACTCGACATGTACCGTCGCAAGGGCGCGGACTACGACCGCTGGCTGTCGGGCATGCGGCACTATCAGGCGCGGCTGCTGGACAGCGGCGACGGCCACTGAGCATCGGGGAGACACATGAGCGACGATCAGCGGCCCGGCGAACTACCCGGCCTGGATCTCGAGCGACTCGCGGTGTGGCTGGCCGACACTCGGCCGGGCCTGGTGACCGGTCCGCTGCGCGGCCGGTTGATCGCGGGCGGGAAGTCCAATCTCACCTATGAGATCAGCGACGGCGAGTCGGCGTGGATCCTGCGGCGTCCGCCGCTGGGGCACGTGCTCGCCACCGCGCACGACATGGCCCGCGAGTACCGGGTGATCACCGCGCTCGCGGACACCGGTGTGCCGGTGCCCGCCACCTACGCGCTGTGCCAGGACGACGACATCATCGGTGCGCCTTTCTATGTCATGGAACGGATCGTCGGCACGCCCTACCGGACCGCGGCCGAACTGGTGCCGCTCGGCGCCGACCGGACCCGGGTCATCGCCACCGGCCTCATCGACACCCTCGCCGCCCTGCACACCGTCGACCCGGGCGCGGTCGGGCTGGCGGACTTCGGGCGGCCGGACGGATTCCTGGAGCGGCAGGTACGGCGCTGGAAGAAGCAGCTCGACGCCTCCTACAGCCGGGACCTGCCCGCCGCCGTCGAACTGCACGATCTGCTGGCGAAGAACCTGCCCGCGCAGTCGGCCACGGGCATCGTGCACGGCGACTACCGGCTCGACAATGTGCTCGTCGACGCCGAGGACCGGGTCGCGGCCGTGATCGACTGGGAGATGGCCACACTCGGCGATCCGCTCACCGATATCGGCCTGCTGCTGGTCTATCAGCGCATGAGCGACAGCGTCATGCCCGGGGTCAGCGATGTCGCGCTCGCGCCCGGCTATCCGGCCGAATCCGAAGTGCTGGAACGCTATTCGACGCGCACCGGCCGCGATGTGTCCGAGATCGGGTTCTATATCGCGCTGGCGTCGTTCAAGCTGGCCGTGATCAGCGAGGGCATCCACTTCCGTCACATTCACGGCCAGACCGTGGGACCCGGCTTCGAGCACATGGGCGAGGCGGTCGAGCCACTGCTGGCCGCGGGACTGTCCGCGCTGCGCACCCCGTAGGGGCGAAACCCGCGGCGCTGCCGGGGATTTCCTACTTCGCGTCCGCATAGCACTCCACGATCGCGGTCGTGAAGGGGAAGCGGACCGGGGTCGGGCCGAAAGCGAGCTCTCCGGCCGTGTCCGCCGCGGCGGTGATCGCCGCGGCGACCGTGGCCGCCTCCTCCTCCGGGCAGTGCACGATGACCTCGTCGTGCTGGAAGAAGACCAGCTCGGCACGCAGTCCCGCCGTGTGCATCGCATGCCGCAGGCCCGCCAGCACCAGCAGGGTCCAGTCGGCGGCGCTGCCCTGCACGACGAAGTTCCGGGTGAAGCGACCGCGAGCCCGGGCCCTCGGGGTGGAGCCGTACCCGGTGGCGGCCCCATCCTCGGTGTCCGCCTGGTCGAATGATGTCGTGGGCGGGCAGGTGCGGCCGAACCAGGTGCGCACCAGGCGGCCCTCCTCCCCGGCGGCCGCCGCGTCGTCGACATAGGCCACCGCGTCCGGATAGCGGCGGCGCAGTTCGGCCATGTGGGTGAGCGCGTCGCCCGAGGTCTGGCCGTAGATCGCGCCCAGCATGGCGATCTTGGCCTGGGCGCGGTCACCGCCGAACGCGCGGGCCGCGAGGTCGGCGTAGAGATCCTCACCCCGGCCCGCCACCTCCATCAACCCGGGATCGCGGGAGATGGCGGCGAGCACGCGCGGCTCCATCTGATCGGCGTCGGCGACCACCAGCCGCCAGCCCGGATCGGCGCGGATCGCGCGGCGCACCACCTTCGGGATCTGGAGTGCGCCACCGCCATTGGTGGTCCAGCGCCCGGTGACCGTCCCGCCCGGCAGGTACTCGGGACGGAAACGGCCGTCGTGCACCCACTGGTCGATCCAGGACCAGCCGTGCGCGGTGTAGAGGCGGTAGAGCGACTTGTAGGCCAGCAGCGGCGCGACCGCCGGGTGGTCGATCTCCCGGAGCTCCCATTTTCTGGTGGAGGACAACGAGATTCCCACCCGCCCGAAGGCGCGGATGATGTCCTGGGGCAGGTCCGGGCGGACCCGCACCCCGCCGAAGGCCCGCGACACCTCCTCGGCCAGTTCCGCCATGCGCCGCGGTTCCGCGGTACCGGAAATGCGTTCTCCCAGTATGGAATCGAGCAGTTCGCGATGCAGGTCGGCGCGCCAGGGGATCCCGGCCCGCGACATCTCCGTGGCCACCAGCAGGCCCGCCGACTCGGCGGTGAGCAGCAGGTGCATGCGGCGCGGGTATTCCGCCGCGGCCGTGCGGGCGACCTGTCCCGCGTACACCTCCAGCAGCGCGGTGAACTCGTCGGTCCCGGATGGCAGTGGCACCGGGCCGGATTCGAACAGGGTCGGCTGGGTGTCGGCGGCCCGCGCGGGCGCGTCTTCCGGCACGGGGAGCCGATGCAGCCGGGCCCAGGCCGCCGCCAGCGAACGGGCCTGCCCCGACTGGCCCTCCTCGTGCCCGATCAGCAGCGACTCCGCCGCCTCCACGTCATAGCAGCGATCCACCCGCAGGCCCGCCTCGAGCAGCCGCCGATAGGTTCCGGCGGTCGAACGCCACACCCACCGCTCGGCCTCGGGATGCGAGCGCACGGCCTCGGCCAGCGAGGACTCCTCGACCACCGGGCCCGCGGGCCGACCGGCCCGATCCAGCGGGCACACCCGGGCCCCGCCGTCACCCGTCTCCGCCACCGCCCACCGCATACCGATGAGTCTGGCAGTGGGCACAGACAAGTGAGTCCGGCAGTGGGCACAGGCAAGAAGTCGGCACCGGCATGCTGTGCCGAGCGAGCGTGGCTAGCATCGACGCGGTGCATGTCGACTTGATGCTGGATTCGTTGGATGGACTGTCCGTGGGGGACGCGGTCGGCGCCGAATTCCTCGTCCTGCGCCGGCCCCTGGCCGACCTGCAGACCGGTGATCTCCCGCCGGGCCGCTGGGAATGGACCGATGACACCGAGATGGCGTGCACCGTGGCGGGGGAACTGCTCGAACACGGTGCGATCGACCAGGATCGGCTCGTGGCCGCCTTCGCCGAACGCATCGACCAGCGCCGCGACTACGGGTTCATGACCGTGGACACGCTGGGGCGTATCCGCCGCGGCGTGCCCTGGCGGCAGGTGACCTCGGCGGCCTTCGGCGGGCAGGGCTCGTGCGGAAACGGGGCGGCCATGCGCGTCGCGCCGCTGGGCGCGTTCTACGCGAGCGACCCGGACCGGGCCGCCGCCGAAGCGGTCCGGTCGGCGCAGGTGACGCACGCGCATCGCGAAGGCATCATCGGCACGGTCGCGGTGGCGGTGGCGGCCGCCACCGCGGCGCAGGCCCGGCTCGCCGGAACCCGGCCCGCACCAACGGAATTCCTCGCCACCGTCCTGGACCGGCTCGACGACGGTGAGACCACCCGCCTGACCCGCCGGGCATACGCGCTGCTCGGCGCCCCGGCCGGGCAGGTCGCCGCGGAGATCGGCAATGGCACCAGCGTGACGGCCCAGGACACCGTGCCCTTCACGATGTGGGCCGCGGCGACCTACCTGGACGACTATCGGGCCGCGATCGCCACCTGTCTGTCGGTCGGCGGCGACACCGACACCACGAGCGCCATCGTCGGCGGAATCGTGGCGGCCCACACCGGAACTCGGCCCGGTGGATTGCCCGGTGCGTGGCTGTCCGCGCGAGAACCGTTGCCCGACTGGCTGGACCGCCACCGCGCCCAGCAGCGTGGCAAGCAAGCGGCGGCCCGCTTCCGGCGCTGGTTCCCCGGCGGCCGCCGCAGCGATTCGGTCTGAGGCACCGCTCGCCCCAACAACACGTTATTCAGCAGATTCCCAGCCGGCGACCCCTTTGACGGAGACCGGCTCTCCGATCAAAAACTCCGACTCCGCGAGGAGTTCCGGAAACACGGCCCTGGCCACATCCATCGCGGCACTCCCCCGATGCGTGGCCAGGGCCTCCTCATCCGCATAAATCTCGCTGACCCAGAACAATTCCGGATCATCCTGAGCCCGATTCAACACGTAGAGCACCGTCCCAGGCTCCTTCTCGGCCTGCGTGAAAACCTCCTGGAACGACTGGAGAAACTCCCCAGCCTTCCCCTCCCGCACCCTGATCCGCGTGAGCAATGCAACCTGCGCCATACCCGCCATCCTCCACCACCCTGGCGCCGCAATGGCCTTATCGGGCGTAGTGCGAGGTCACAGCATCCTGTCCGACCGGGCGGTGGTGCGGCGCACGGGCCGGTGGGTCGGCAGCGGTTGTGTCGGGAAATTGCTGTGGTCGTTCAATGCCTCGCCTGATTCGATGTAGTGCACGCGGCGGGCCGGGAGCTGCTGCAGCTGCGGCTGGCCGATCCGGAACATGCCACGATCGAACGGCTCGTGGCGCTGGTGCGGCACCTGCGAGCGAACGTCCTCGCCACTGGCAAACCCGCCGACTGACAGCGGTCGGCCTGTCGAAGTCCGGGCGCCGAATCTTCCTGTGTCCGGAACATATACGGGTTGCGTGACTCGACTGTGTCGTTGAGCAGCCGAGCCGGTCGAATACGCTCGGCTCTCGTGACCACATCGAAGATCGTTCTTGTAACGGGTGCTGGGACCGGGTTGGGCCGCACCATGACCCATGCGCTGGCCGCGGCCGGACATCAGGTCGTGGCGGTCGGGCGCACGGCGGCCACCCTGGACGAGGTTGTCGCCTCGGCGCCCGGGCCGGGCAGCGTGGCGGCCGTGCCCGCCGATGTCACCGATCCGGCGGCGGTGGACACGGTGTTCGCGTACATCGTGCAGCGGTGGGGGCGGCTGGATGTGCTGATCAACAATGCCGGGATCTTCGGGCCCACGCTGCCGATCGACGAGGTGCCGGTGGCGGACTGGAAGCAGGTCGTCGACATCAACCTGACCGGGTCGTTCCTGTGCGCGCAGGCCGCATTCCGGATCATGCGGACACAGACGCCGCAGGGCGGGCGGATCATCAACAACGGGTCGATCTCCGCGCATACGCCGCGGCCCGACACCGTCGCCTACGCGGCCAGCAAGCACGGCATCACCGGGCTCACCAAGGCGCTGGCGCTGGAGGGGCGCGCGCACAATATCGCCGCGGGGCAGATCGATATCGGCAATGCCGCAACCGAACTCACCGCCGGAATCGCGGCGGGGTCGCTGCAGGCGGACGGGAGCATCCGTCCGGAGCCGACGATCGACGCCGCGCACGTGGCCCGGCTGGTGGTCCAGACCGTCGAACTGCCGCTCGAGGTGAACGTGCCGTTCCTGACCGTGATGGCGACGGGCATGCCCTACATCGGGCGCGGCTGACCACCGGCGACGCGTGGTATCACAAGGCGTGCAGCAGCATTCGGAGATCTGTCCGTGCGGAGCGGCCGCGCCGTGCGCACCCACCTGGTACGAGGCGCTCGCGGCCTACCGGCCGCTGTCACTGGCGTGCGCCACCGTGGACGCGGACCTGAACGGCCCTGCCGTGTAGCCGGATTCACCGGCTCAGGCTGGTCTCCTGCGTCATGCGCGAGAGCTTCTCCGGGTTGCGCACCGAGTAGAACCCGGTGATGAGACCGTTGTCGATGCGGATCGCCAGGACGGTGTCCACCTCGTCGTCGACCCGGAAGACCAGCGCCGGATGACCGTTGACCATGGCCGGCTCGATATCCATGCCCGCGGCGACGGTCTTCCAGCCCACGCTGAACAGCCGCGCCACGTGGTCCGCGCCCGTAATCGGCCGCGGCAGCGCCTGTTTGATGCCGCCGCCATCACCCAGCGCGACCACGTCGGGGGCCAGCAGATCGAGCAGCCCCTGCAGGTCGCCCGTATTGAGCGAGCGTTGGAAGGCTTCGAGCACATCGCGGGTCTCGGCCGCGGACACCGCCTCGCGCGGACGCCGCGACGCGACATGGGTGCGGGCGCGATGGGCGATCTGGCGCACCGCTACCGAGGTCTTGTCGACGGCCTCGGCGATCTCGTCGTAGGGCAGGTCGAACACCTCGCGCAGCACGAACACCGCCCGCTCGGTCGGCGTAAGCGTCTCGAGCACCAGCAGCATGGCCATCGAAACGCTCTCGGCCAGCTCGACATCCTCGGCCACATCGGGCGTGGTCAGCAGCGGCTCCGGCAGCCACTGACCGACATAGGATTCCTTGCGGCGGCCCAATGTGCGCAGCCGCACCAGCGCCTGGCGCGTCGTGATCCGCACCAGATAGGCGCGCTGATCCAGCACGGTGTCCAGGTCGACGCCGGTCCAGCGGAGCCAGGTCTCCTGCAGCACGTCCTCGGCGTCGGCCGCCGAGCCGAGCATCTCGTAGGCAACGGTGAACAGCAGATTCCGATGCGCGACGAACGCGTCGGTCGCGGCCGTGGTCCCGGTCATGTGTGGCTCCTGTCCTCACTCTCGACCCGTGTCAGTCCACAAGACACCGGGCGCGGGCGATCTGTGACACCGCGACCCTAATTGATCTTGGAATTGCCCGGTGAGCGGTCTCGGAACGCGTCACCCGGGTTCGCCGGAGGCTTCGATGGCCTGCTTCATCTCGGCGATGCCGTACTGCGTGCGAATGCGGACCTCGGGGGCGGCGGAATCGGGGAGGAGATCGGTGGTCCAGATCAGGCGCGCATGGTCGGCGTCGGCGCGGACTTCGAAGCAGGCGTGGTGATAGTCCAGCCGGGGGCGGGAGCCCTCGGCCACGGAGTAGGCCAGACGGCGGGTGTCGTCGTCGACGCTGACGATGAGTTCCCGGATGACGTGACCGTCGGGGAAGGTGAGGAACCGGTGGACACCTTCGATCCGGGTGCCGGCCACGCGTCCGGGGAGCAGGCGTTCGTGGACGGCGCCGATATCACGGATCACCTCCCAAACATGGTGCGGCGAGGCATTGATCGCGATCTCGTGGCGGATGGAGGCCATGGTCGGGTGGGTTCCTTTCGGCTACTGCATGGATGATTCTGCGGCGGTGGCAAACGCGCCGACGCGGGCGGTGTCGCGATTCGCGGGCCACCTCAGGCCCCACGTCACCGTGGGTGCCTCACGGTTGCCGTTGTGAGGGAGGTGCGTGCGATCGAACCGGCGTACTCGAACAAACGTTCTACTCGAGGTATCGTTCCGGGCCATGCCGGAACTCTCACGACGCGACTGGGCGACGATGAACCTCAAAGAGGTGCAGCGGCAATTGCTGAAGGCGGCGTCGTTCGGGAAGGTGTTGTCGCCGGAGCAGTTGGAGAATGCTGCGGGGAAGATCGGGGAGGGGTTGCGGATCTTTCTGGAGGAGATGGATAGGCCCAGTTAGCAGGGATGCGCTCGAGGATGCCGCCGGCGAAGACGTCGTAGAGGGGCAGCGTGTCGAGGTGGACGTAGCCGATGTGGCAGTCGCAGGCCGACAGCGGGCACGGGCGGGGGTGCAGCGCGGCGCGGTAGCTGCCGTCGTAGAGGTTGCCCAGTTCGGTGCGGACGAAATGGCAGCGGCGGACCGTGCCGTCGCCGTCGACCGAGATGACGGATTCGCCGGTGCGGCAGGGGAGTCCGGCGGCGGGATGAGGGTGTCGGCTGTAGGGGAACAGGGGGTCGAGGGCGGTCCACGCGGCGGCGTCCGAATCGGAGAGGGCGTGGCCCTCGGGGGCGTTGACCCACAGGTAGACGTGCGAGGGCAGGTCGGCGCGCAGGCGCCGCGCCTCGGGAAGATGCTCGGGGAAGCCGACGATGCCGACGCTGAAGCGGATACCGCGCCGGTCCAGGTCGGCGCATTTCGCGGCGAAGCGGTCGTAGGGGGTCTGGCCGGGGTGGTAGGTGCACCACAGGGCGACGGTGTCCGGATGGGCGTCGGCGAGCCAGTCGGTGCGGCAGCTGAGATTGGTCTGGATGGCGACTCGCGCGACATTCGGCAGCCGGGACAGTTCGACGAGCGCGCGCCGGTACCAGGAGCGGACCAGGCCCTCACCCCACGGCGTGAACAGGATCGACAACCGGTCACGGCGCTGATCGGCGACCCAGGCGGTGAAGCGTTCGAGCGCGGCCCGGTCGGCGCGCAGCTGCTCGCGACTGTCGCGGCGCTTGGCGAACGGGCAGTAGGGGCAGTCATAGTCGCAGGAGGACAGCGGGCCACGGTAGAGAATCGTGAGATCCATGTCGGCTCACCGGGGTTCGTAGGAGGCCATGGCGGCGTGCACCGCGGGCGAGAACAGTCGCGGGCCCAGGGCATCGGAGTAAGCCAGGCCCGCGGGCGTCAGGCGTAGTATCTCCGGGCCGGAATCGGGGTCCAGCCAACCCGATTCGGTGAACTCGGCGAGCTCGGCCGGGTAGTGGTCGGTGGGCTCGCCGCCGAATCGCGTCCGGTAGGCGGCCACCGCCATCCCCTCGGCCTGCAACAGCGATTGCAGCAGGTGACGGCGGCGGGCCTCGTCGCCGTCGATCCGGCGACCGACCTCGGCGCGCGTGAAATCGGTTGTCCGCGTATAGGCGTCGATGATGCCGCGGACCTCGCGGGTCTCCACCGCATAGTCGAACGAATAGTGCAGCCCCGACGTGTAGGACCGGGCACCGCAGCCCAGGCCGATCATTCCGTCTGTCTGGCAGGCGTAATCGTCCGGCCCGGCAGCCGGCGCGTCGATCCGCCGGAACATGCGCATCGACCGCTGCTCGTAGCCGTTTGCCAGTAGCCGGTCGCGGCCGGCCGCGTAGAGCCGCAGGCGCTGCTCGTCCCAGTCCGCGTCGGCGTCCGCGCCGAGCCGCCCGAGCCCGGTCAGCGGCCGGACATACAGCGGGTACAGGTACAGCTCCTCGGGCCGCCAGGCCAGCGCCGCGTCCAGCGAGGTCTGCCAGGTCGCCTCGGTCTGCCCCTCGATGCCGTAGATCAGATCGATGTTCAGCACCGGAATCCGCGCCGCCCGAATCGCTTCCAGGGCCGCCTCGACCTCACCGCGCCGCTGCGGCCGCACCGCGGCCCGCGCCTCGGCGTCGACGAAACTCTGCACGCCGATGCTCACCCGGGTCGCGCCGCGCTGGGCCAGCACGGCCAGCCGGTCCGGGGTCGCGGTTCCGGGTGAGGTCTCCACCGAGAGCGGAATCGCCGGCAGCTCCGCGCCCATCACCGATTCCATGATGTCGCACAGCCGTTCCAGCTCACCGGCGGTCAGGAACGTCGGTGTCCCGCCGCCGAAGGCCGCGGCCGCGAATCGCACGGGTTCGTCGCCCAGCGCGGCCCGCGCCGCCCCGGCCTGCCGCTCCAGTGCGTCGAGATACCGCGTGGTCAGATCCTCCGGCGCGCCCACCCGCGTGAACAGATTGCAGAAGCCACACCGGTATTCGCAGAACGGAATGTGCGCGTACAGCGACAACGCGTCCTTCGGTTCCGACGCCCACAGCTCGCTCAGAAGCGGTCGATCCGCACCGAGCGGCCGGTACGCCGTCTTGTGCGGATATCCGTAGACGTAGCTCTGATACGGCCGCGGCCTGGTGGCAATCGGGGTCATGCGGATCTCTCCAGGAAGAACTGAGCGTAGGGCACCGTCCACACCGCCTCGTGGCCGAGCCGATGCCCGGTGAAACCGCCGTCCCCGTAAGCGGTTCCGTGATCGGAGCACACGATGGCGAAACAGCGGCGACGGCCGGCGGCCGCGGCGAACAGGCGGCCGATGTGCCGGTCCACGTATTCCAGTGCGGCGGCGTGGGTCTCACGCGAGTCGCCCGCCTCCCGCGTCGCGCCCGGGAGATGGAACCAGTTGGGCTGGTGCAGCGCCGACACATTCACGAACAGGAACAGCCGCC
The DNA here is from genome assembly GCF_044766925.1 of Nocardia sp. NPDC101769. Taxonomy (NCBI): domain Bacteria; kingdom Bacillati; phylum Actinomycetota; class Actinomycetes; order Mycobacteriales; family Nocardiaceae; genus Nocardia; species Nocardia sp. NPDC101769. The sequence continues at coordinate 82,652 of NZ_JBIWMX010000004.1, forward strand.
GCTCGGCGGGCAGTGCCGCGATCACCTCCTCGGCGCGGGCGATCTGCGCTTCGAATGAGGTCGGCGAGGCCACCGAGAAGTCGCTGTCCCAGTGACTCTCCGCGAACAGCTCGGGCAGCACCGAACCCATCGGCCCACGCTTGTTGAAGAACCCGACACCGCCGATGCACACTGTGTGATATCCGCGCCCGGCCAGCGCCGACACGAAATCCGGTGTGTCATAGACGAAGGTGCGTCCGGCCGTGGTCTCGCTGCCCTCGAATCGCGCGGCGAACAGCCGCGGATGTGGGCCCGGCGTCGCCGGCGTGGGCAGGAATCCGGCGAAGATGGCCTGATGCGAGGCGTAGGTGAAACTGCCCGGTGCATGCCGTTTCTCCCAGCGGCCGCCCGGCAGATGCCGGGCCAGGTTCGGCAGCCGTCCGGCGGCGGCCAGTTCGGCCGCCACATCGAACCGCAGCGTGTCGAGGGTGACCAGCAGCAGGTCGTCGCGGCCGATCACCTCGTTCATATCCGGGTCCGGCGCACAGGTTTTCACGCTCGGATGCTCAGGCGATGACATGCTGCTCGCTTCCGATCCGGCACAGGATCGTGGCCACCTGCGTGTCGTAGGTGTCGGCCTGCTCGGCACCGCTCCCGTCGAGGCCGCGCAGCCGGGGCAGCAGGTCGCCGAAGGCATTGACCTCGCCGACCGCGAAGCGCCGCCAGCCGGTGGCGGGCAGCAGATCCACACCCACCCGGGAAAATCCCGGGAAGCAGGCGGCGGCGCGCTCACAGATGGCCAGCGCGTCGTCCCAGCTGGCGCCCGCGGCGGTGATGGCGGCACGGGCCTCGACCAGATCGCCTCGCGCGCCGCCCAAATGGAGATTGGTCATGGGGGAGGCGCTGGTGCGCAGCACCGCGTGGGTGGCCCGCCCGCCCACGACCACCACGCGCAGGTCTGCGCTCCGGCCGCGCTGGGAGGCCTTGGGCAGCCAGCGTTCGATGTGCAGACCGTCCGGCGCCAGGGCGTCGACGATGGCCGCGATCTCGGATTCGGTGGTGTACCGGCGGACCCGCAGCGAATTGAACAGCCGCCCATCCGGATCGCGCAGCACCGAGGTGGTCGCCTGGAGCCGGCCGCCACCGGCGGTCTCGACGGCCAGCACCCCCGAGGCCGACGAGCCGTGCGCGAGCTTGACGAATACCCGCGGCAGCCGGTGCGCGGTCATGAGTTCCCGGACATCGTCCCAGCCGCGCACTCGCGTCACGGTCCCCGACGTCGGTGAGAACGGCACGGGCACACCGGCTTCCCGCAGCACGGCATGGCAGCGGCGCTTGTCGAACAGCACCGCCAGCTCGTCCGGGTCGTCGAGCAGCCGTGCGCCGCTGGCGTGTGCCCGCGCACCGGCCGTCCGCGCGGCCGCGATGAATCGTTCGTACCAGACGGCCGTGCCCTCGACCCGCGTCGCATCCTCGACATCCCGCAGCCGCCGCTCGACCTCGGGATCCTCACCCGGCGAGTCCAGCCGCACCAGCTCGCCCGCACCGAATTCGGCGCGCCCGCACAGCACATCCAGCCACGGCACCACCCGCGCCTCGGCGATCCCGGCCCGCCGCACCGCGTCCTGGAACATGGTCACGCGCCGGTTGCCCGGATTGCCCACCACGGCAAGGCGCGTCGCCCCCGCACCGGTCATTCCGCCACGGCCGTGTAGCGGCGATCGGCCGGATTCTCTTCGTCGTTCTCGACCTCCGCCTCCGACAGATCCACCGTGACACCCGGCAGCGCCGCGATCAGTCGCGCCCGCAGGGAGGCACTGATGAAGTGGTGGTGCAGATCGAGGGTGTGCAGATGGGTGAGCGGCTGTCCGTGCAGCAGTGCCGTCGCGCCCTCGTCGCCGAGTGTGCCCAGCGACAGGTCCAGGGTCCGCAGGCGCGCCACCACGGGGGCACCGGCCGCCGCGGCGGCGACCTCGTCCTGAATCTCGCTGTTGCGCAGGCCCAGTGAGGTCAGGTTCGGCAACCGGTCCCCGGACAGCAGCGGGGCCAGATCGGCGACGGTGGCGTCGCCGCCGTAACTGGATACGCCCAGCCACAATTCGAGGTGCTCGAGCGCGGGCAGCGAGCTCGCGCCGATCCCGCGCACCACGTCCCCACCCAGGCCGCCGGTCTCCACGACCAGCGTGCGGAGTGCCGCGTGCTGGGTCGGCGGGAATGCCAGGTGCTCGCCGCCGCGGATCCGAAGCTCCTCGAGCGCGGGGAAATTGGCCAGCAGCGGCGTGACATCCGACTGCTGAATCCAGGAGATCTCCGCCTCCTCGTAGGTGATCTCGCCGATGAAGACCGCGCGCAGCGCCGGGAACCGCTCCCGCACCCGGATGAGCTCGTCGATCACCAGATCGGAGTTGTGGTCGTATACCTCGCCCCACTGCCCGATCACCAGCGCCCGCACCCGGGCGGTGTCCACCGCCGCGAGGAAGCGCGCGAAGGCCGCCGGCCACTCCTCCGGCGAATCGCCGTAGGGATCGACGGCGATTCGCCATGCGGCCGCGTCCGGCGCGGGTAGCGCGACTTCCGCCGCGTCCCCGGGGAACTCGACAATGGGAAGGCCGTGGAATTCCTGCAGATGGGTGGAAATGGTCATATGACGGGCTCCGTACGCCAGGGCTGTGATCTGTCCGTGCTGCCCGCCAGTTCTACCAAGACCGCCCGACAGGTCACCGGCGCGGGGGCGCGGGAGAGTGCCCTCGGCGCGCCGATCATTCGGCGACAGCGGCGTAGCGATGGCGCGGGCGTCCGGCGGCCATCGCGAACTGTCGTACCCCATCGCTAGTTTCGAGAGCGAGCCGGACGCACGGGGCGCCGGTGCTCACGGGGAGGACCTCATGTTCCGTCAGGGAGATGTGCTGATCATGCCGATCGCCGAGTCGGAGCTGCCGGCGCACGCGGTCGAGGTGCCGGCAGAACCGCGGGATGCGCGCGGGCGCATGGTGCTCGCGCTGGGGGAGGTGACCGGGCATGCGCACGCGGTGGCCGCGCCCGGGCGGCTCCTGCGCTCCGGTGCCCAGCTACTGATGTTCCTGCCCGAGGGCGGGCGCGTGGTGCACGAGGAACACGCGCCGATTCCCCTGCCCAAGGGCTGGTTCCGCGTCATCCGCCAACGGGAGTACTTCCCCGGCGCAGTCCGCATCGTCGCCGACTGAGCCTGCCCGGTGCCGATCCGCCTGATAACCAAGGGATTTCATATGCAGCTTCTGGACGAGTGGCGCGCGGTCGCGGTCGCCACCGGACCCGCCGATCGCGCCGCCGCCGAGGAGGCAGCGCGGCGTGCCTATACCAGCGCCGGTCTGGCCGCTCCGAGCCGGTATGTCTGGGTGGCTTCACCTTTGGCGGCCGTCGCCGCTATCCGCGCACTGGACGACCCCGGTCGCAGCGTTCGCGACGAGGTGCGTACCCGGCCCTGGGCGGCTGAACGCGGCCGTGTGCACGACCAGCTCGGCCCCGCAGGCTGGTCGGAACTGTGGAATGCCACCGGCGCTCGCCTGTGGGACGCCACCCGCACCCTCACCGAGCGCATCCGCCTCGGCGTCGTGGATGCCGCGGTCGCGGTCGATCCCGCCGACCGGAAGGCACGCGCCAAGGCCGAGCGCGACATCCAGGCCGTCTTCCTCGATGCCGTCCTCGGCCAGCACGACGCCGCCTGGCTGTCCGCCTTCCCCGACAGCGAACGCCTCGCCGGCCTGGCGGGGGTCGCCCGCACTGCGGGCTGGTGGTGGCCCTTCGAGCACGTCATCGTCTTCTGCGAGCGCCCCGACCGCCTGGAACGCGACGAGGCCGGCCGCCTGCACGCCCAGGACGGCCCCGCCCTGATCTACCCCGACGGTTTCGCCCTGCACGCCTGGCGCGGGATGCCGGTCCCCGCTTCGCTCTTCGACGATCTGACCTCCCTCACCGCCGCTCGCATCCGCACCGAGGAGAACGCCGAACTCCGCCGCGTCATGCTCGAATTCTTCGGCTACGACCGTTATCTCGCCGAATCCGGCGCCCAGCCGGTCCACCGCGACGAGACCGGCATCCTCTGGCGCATCCAACTCCCCGACGACGAGGACGTCGTCATGGTCGAGGTCGTCAACTCCACCCCCGAACCCGACGGCACCCACCGCACCTACTGGCTACGCGTCCCACCCACCACCCGCACCGCGAAAGAGGGCGTCGCCTGGACCTTCACCCTCGACGCCGACACCTACGCCCCCGTCCGCCAGACCTAGTCCGCGACAGCCCGCTCGCCGCGGTGATCGTGGAAGGGACTGTGGCCCTGGCCGAAACCGGGCCGGGCGCTCTGTCAGTCGGCGGCCGAGGGCGAGCTGATCGGAGTGTGGTCGAGGTCGGCGACGAGGTCCAGGGCCTGGGCGAGGTTGGACAGCTTGGTGTCGAGGGTGTCGCCCGCGGGGTAGAGGCGGACGGTGTCGACGCCGACGTCGCTCCACGTCCGGAGCCGGCGCCGCACCATGTCCGGGGTGCCGATCAAGGTGGTGGCGAGGACCATGTCGTCGGTGACCAGCGCGGTTGCTCCCGCGCGGTCGCCGGCCTGCCAGCGCTGCCGGATCTCGCCGGTGACGTCGGACCAGCCCTGGCGGGCGTAGGCGGCGTTGTAGAAGTTGGTCTTCTCGCTGCCCATACCGCCGATGCTGAAGGCCAGCTCCAGTTTTCGGCCGGCGACGTAGCGGGTGACAGCCTCCTCGTCGTCGAAGAATGCGACCTCTGCGCCCTGGCAGACATCGATGTCGGCACGGGTGCGGCCCGCGGCGGCGAGGCCGGCGTCGAGGTGGTCGAAGTAGGCGTGGGAGCCCTCGGGGACGAAGCTGGTGCCCAGCCAGCCGTCGGCCACCCGGCCGGTGAGCTCGAGCATCCCGGGGGACATGCTGGCGATGTAGATCGGGATGCCGGTGTTGGCGGGTATCGACAGCCGCATCGGTTTGCTGTTGCCGTCCAAGGGGATTCGGATCGTGTCGCCCTGGTAGGAGACCTTCTCGCCGGCCGTGGCCTGCTTGATGACGTCGATGGTCTCGCGCATGCGGGTGAGGGCGCGGGCGAACGGGACGCCGTGCAGCCCTTCCATGACCTGCGGGCCGGAGGAGCCCAGGCCGAGCAGGAAGCGGCCCTGGGAGAGTTCGGCCAGGGTGAGGGCGGCCTGGGCGATGGCCACCGGTGACCGGGTGCCGACCTGGATGATGCCGGAGCCCAGCAGGATTCGATCGGTGCGGGCGGCCAGGTAGCCCAGGACCGACGGCGCGTCCGAGCCCCAGGCCTCGGCGACCCAGCAGATATCCAGGCCCATGGTCTCGGCCTCCCGGACGAAGTCGATGACCTGCTGGGCGTCGCGGGAGAATTCGACGGTGGTGGCGGTGCGCATCAGCGGGTCCCCTCCTCGGCGCGGCGCTTGATGTCGGCGACCACGGCCTGCATGGCGGCCTCGAATTCCCGCATGCGGACGAACACGATCTTCTCCTCTTTCTCGGGCATGGCCTCGATGGCGATGCTCAGCCCGGACCGGCCGGGGCCCATCCGGACCCACTGCCGCAGAGTCGTGCCGCCGGCCGCGGACTCGACGGTGAAACGCCACGTGGCCGAGGGGTTCTCGGGATCACTCACCGCCCAGGCGAAGGCGCGCGGCGGATTCCATTCCACGACATGGGAAGTCGTAGACCATTCGCCCAGCGCCTCGTGCCGGCTGGTGCCCACGAAGGTGCTGCCCACGCCGGGCGGGGTGTCCGGCCGCACCCAGTGCGCCGATTGCAGTTCCGCGCTCATCTCCGGCATCAGCGCGATGTCCGATACCAGCGCCCACACCGCCTCGGGCGTCGCGTCGATCCAGATCTCGGCCTGCGCCGTCGGTCCATCGGCATACTTCGCGCCGGTCCACTCCATGCGTCACCTCGCTGTGAAACTGCTACTGGCTCGATGGTTGCATAAATAGATGATGCAGGTCAACGCATGATTTCCGGGCACTACCCGGAATTGGGACAGTGACTACTCGGTTTCCTGCCGCGCGAACCGCGCCTGGATTTCCGGCCGCTCGCGCAGCCGCTCGGGATAGCCGGGGCCCATGCGCAGCCGAGACTCCTCGATCGGCACCGGTTGATCGCAGTGCTCGCACACCACCTTGAGTTGAGTGTCGTGCCCGCACGCGGCGTGGTTCAGGATCACCGGGGGCCCGTCCGCGTCGGCCAGCCAGCGGTCGCCCCACCGCGACATCACCAGCAGCACATCCCAGAAGTCGCGGCCCTTCTCGGTCAGCACGTACTCGTACCAGGTGGGTTCGGTGTGGTACGGCCGCTTTTCGAGCAGCCCCTCCTCGACCAGCCGCTTGAGCCGATCGCTGAGGGTATTGCGGGCGATCCCCAATTCCTGCTGGAACTCGTCGAATCGCCGCACCCCGTAGAAGGCTTCACGCAGCACCAGCGGCGTCCACCAGTCGCCGAGCAGATCCATGGTCCGGGCGACCGAGCAGGGCCACCGCGCGAACGACGTACGCTTCATTCCCCGAGGATACTGGTCTCACCATAGGACCATGCAGATGACAGCGATGCCATCAGGCGATTACAGCTGGCACGCCAGAGCGGCCGTGCCGGTGCCGTGAACGAATTCGCGATCGCCGTAACGGAGTTGGCCGTCGTTCCAGTCACCGCCGAGTCCGGTCACGAAATTCCGCACCAGATCCTGATCGGCGCGGTCGGCCACCAGCACCAGATCGCCCGATTCGGTGACCGATCCGCCGCCGAGCCGGTCACGCACCTGTGGATCCGCGACCAGGGCATCGCGGAAGCGGGTGCGGTCGATGCCCGGGACGGTGACGGTGAAGCCATTGGCGCGGACGTCGTCGCCGGGCAGGTACTCGAAGGTCAGCACCGATTCCTGGTTGTAGCGCACCCGCAGGTCGTCGGCGACCCAGCACAGATTCTTGAAATCGGTACAGGCCAGCTGGAATTGGCGGGACCGCTCGTAGGTGGCCGCCCCCGTGTCCGAGGACCAGAACACCCCGTCGAGCAGTTCCGAGCCGACGGGCAGCGCGAGTTCGGTGAGCGCGGTCGCGTCCACCTCCAGCTCGAACTGCGACAACCGGTCGCTCAGCCGGAGGTCGGCCGGGTCGGTGATGGTGGCGGTATTGGTGGCGGCGAACAGCTCGGAGGTGGGCTGGGTGGGATTCCCCGGAACGCACGACGCCGGTCCGTATGCCCGCGCGGGCACCGCGGCCGGACCTGTTGCGACAGCCCCGGCGCCGGTGATCACGAGGATGGCGGCCATGGTGGCGGTGATGCGGGCGGTGGTCATAGCTTTCGAGTCTGACCGGCGTCGGGGCCGGGCGGGAGCGAGATGACCGAATTCGGGTGGTCAGATCCAGGCCGGGGCGGGTGGCACGGTGTCGGCGCCCGCGGCGGTGAGGCCGGTTGCGGCGGCGGGAATCCGGCCGCTGAGCCAGCCGAGCAGGTCGGCCTGCGTCCCCGTGATGCCGATCGGCGCCGCGTGCCCGGCGCCTTTCAGCTCCCGGCGGAAGTCGCTGTCGGTGGCTCGCAGCCGCAGGGCCGGGCCGTCGGGCGTTCGGCCGGAGAGCGCGTCGGCGATATCGTCGAGAATCCAGCGCGCCGCGGAGTCGGGAATGTCGGAGAACGAATATCCGGCATTCAAGTCGGCGTGGTGAATCTCCAATTCCCGCAACCGCATCGGCACCAGCGTCTCCGGCGTCCGCAATTCCCCGGTGCGCGGCCGGACGGTCCGCTCCCACGCCTCGGGTGGCAGCAGCCGCACCGCGTCGGCGAAACGCTGCGCGCCGGTGGCCACATCGGCCAGTTGTTCGGCCACCGCTCGCGCGGCGCCCGCCTCGATCTCGGCGGCCCGCGCCGCCATGCTCGCGTACTGCGGGGTCTCCACGCCGGTGCGGGCCCAGGTCAGCAGCCGCACCAGGCTGTCCCCGGCCCGGCAGACGTGCGCGATGACATGGCCGCGGGTCCACGGCGGGATCAGCGAGTCGCCGCCGATCCGGTCGTCGGTGAGCGTGTCGACCGTCGCGAGGAACCGCCGCGTGGACTCCTCGATCGGTTCCAGCCAGCCCGTGCCTGCCACCACCTGCTTCCTTCCTGTCGCCGATCGTCGTCAGGGCCACCCTAGGGCGGGTTCCATGGCGAATGGCACTGGCGCGCAAAGATATACGGCTTTCGTCAAATGGCTCCGCCGATCCCGGGTGCGCGCGCTGGGCCCGCCCATGTCGGGTGACCCCGCGTCGCATCTCTTGACTGAAAATTCAGTCAGGAATACAGTCCTTGGTGCCCGGCTCGGGGTCGTTGTGTGCGGACGGCCGCTCTACCAGCGGGTTCAGCGGATTCAGCGCGCCGGAGAGGGAAACGCCGCGCCGTGCCCCTCACACAAGGAGATTGCGAGATGCAACGACGCCGGTTCATGCGATCCGGGATTTTGACGATGGGCGGGTTGCTGCTCGCGGGCTGCGACAGGCCGATCTCATCGTGGTTCAGCGGCGACACCTCATCCTCCGCGCCCAAGGACGGCCGCTCCTGGGTGATGCCCGACGAGAGCGCGCCCCACAAGCGCACCTGGATGGCCTTCGGCGCGAGCGAAGCCATCTGGGGCAGGCAGCTGCTGCCGCAGGTCCGCCAGAACCTGGCCACCATCGCCGCCACCATCGCCCGCTTCGAACCGGTGTCCATGCTGGTGCGCCAGGACGAACTCGACATGGCGCGAAACATGCTGGGCGGCGCGAATGTCGAGCTCATCGTCGCGGACCTCGACGACCTCTGGATGCGCGACACGGGCCCGGTGTTCGTGAAGGGCAACGGCACCAAGGCCGGCATCGACTTCAACTTCAACGGCTGGGGCGGCAAACAGCAGCATCGCCGTGACGCCAAGGTCGCCACCGTCGTCGACGGCCGCGCCGGGGTGGAGACCGTGCATACCGATCTGGTGCTCGAGGGCGGCGGCCTCGAGGTGGACGGCGAGGGCACCGCGCTGATCACCGAATCCTGTGTGCTGAACAACAATCGGAATCCGGGCTGGAAGAAGCCCGACGTCGAAGCTGAGCTGGAGCATCTGCTCGGCATCGAGAAGGTGATCTGGCTGCCGGGCATCGCCGGGCACGACATCACCGACGGCCACACCGATTTCTATGCCCGCTTCGCCCGCCCCGGTGTCGTGGTCGCGGGACTCGACACCAACGAGGAGTCCTTCGACTACGACGTGACCCGCCGTCACCTCGACATCCTGCACAATGCGACCGATGCGCGAGGCCGCCCGCTCGAGATCGAAACCCTCGAAGCGCCTTCGGAATTGCGCTACCGGGGCGCGGGCGACGACTTCGCCGCCGGGTACATCAACTTCTACGTCTGCAACGGCGGCGTCATCGCCCCCGAATTCGGTGACCCGAATACCGATTCGGCGGCGCAGTCCACCCTGCAGCGCCTGTTCCCGGATCGGACCGTGGTGCAGATCAATATCGACGCCATCGCGGCCGGTGGTGGTGGCATCCACTGCACCACGCAGCAGGAACCCGTCGACTGAGGTATCCGAGCTCCCGGCGGAGCCTGTGATTCGCCGGGGCGCGGCCGGTTCGGGACGCCGCCCGTTCCGGACCGGCCGCGCAATCGTTCTAGAGTGAGGAATCGTGTCGGACCGTCAGACCCAGATCATGGAAGCCGCCGTTCGAGTCATTGCGCAGGACGGAGTCCGCGGGCTGCGGGTCGAGAAACTGGCCGCCGCCGCGGGGGTGTCGACCGCGCTGATCTACTACCACTTCAAGGATCGCGCCGGCATCCTGCGCGCGGCCCTCGAGCACATCAATCACCGGGCGGAGTCCTACACCGACCCCGCCTTCGCCGACCTCGAGGACCCGCGCGCGCAGGTCGAGCGGATGCTGCTGCTGGAACTGCAGGACACCGACGAGGTCCGCGAGAACAGCGTCGCGTGGGGTGAACTGCGTGCCAGCGCGGCCTTCGATCCCGCACTGCGCGAACCACTCCGGGCCACCACCGAATCCTGGAACTCCGACGTGGAGACGCTCATCCTGCACGGTCAGGAAACCGGTTCCATCCCACTGGATCTCGACGCCGCGGCCGTCGCGGAACGCCTCACCGCCCTGGTCGAGGGTCTGAGCGAGCGCTGGCACAGCGGCTCGCTCACCCTCGACCGGGCCCGCACCCTGCTCGCCGGCGCGATCGCCGCCGAACTCGGTGCGCCCTGACGCGCTCCCGGCCCGCCGTCAGACCTTCTTCACCACACTGGATTTCAGCTGCATCGCGCCGATGCCGTCCACCTTGCAGTCGATGTCGTGATCGCCGATGCCGGGCGCGAGCCGGATATTGCGCACCTTGGTGCCCGCCTTGATGCCGGTCGGGCTGCCCTTCACCTTCAGGGATTTGATGACGGTGACGGTGTCGCCGTCGGCGAGCGCATTGCCGACCGCGTCCCGGATCACCCCGTCCCCGACCGCCTCGGTCTCGGCCTCGAGGGTCCACTCGTGCGCGCACTCCGGGCAGGTCAGCAACCCGCCCACCTCGTAGGTGTACTCGCTCGAACAGTCGGGGCACGGCGGCAGGGTATCGCTCACTGGTGGTTCCTTCGGGGGTTGGAATCTGTTGGGGCTCAGGCGTTCACGCCTGTGAGGAAGTCGATGATGGTGCGGTTGACCTCATCGGGACGTTCCAGATACCCGTAGTGGCCGCACTTCTCGATCTCCACGAAGCGCGCGTTCGGGATCGCCTCGGCCACCTCCCGGCCGAAAATCGATGGCAGCATGCGATCGTCGGCGAATCCGACGACCAGGCTGGGGACGGTGATCCGGGCGTAGTCGGCGAGTCGATTGTGGGAGCGGTCCATCCGCATCTGGGCCAGCACGCCCGGCGCGGGCTCCGCGGTCGCTGAGTACTCGAAGATGTCGAGCCACTGCTGGGCCTGGTCATCGGCCTCGAGCGTGTGCGGCGACAGGTTCAGCATCGCCTTGATGGCGGCCGCGTACTCCGGGGGCAGCTTCACCCCTTGCGCCGCCAGCGCCTGCTCACCCTTGTTCAGGGTGCTCGCCAGCGGATGGGGCCGTCCGGTGGTGGCCAGCATGACGGCCCGGCGCACCAGATCCGGCCGCGCCAGCGCGAGTTCCTGGGTGACGCGTGCGCCCATGGACGTGCCCACCACATGGGCTGGGCCGCCGAGGAATTCGATGAGCGCGGCGGTGTCGGCGACCAGATCCTCGATACGCATGCCGTGCGCGCTCTCCTCCGATGGCGCGATGCCCCGGTTGTCGAAGGTGGCGACCCGGAAACCGGACTTCACCAGTGCCGGAACCTGATACGTCCGCCACACCCGGCCGGGGCTTCCGGTTCCCATGATCAGCACGACCAGGGGCCCGCTGCCGGTGACGTCGTAGTTGAGTCGGATGCCGTTGAGGGTGGCGAGGGGCACAGTCGATCTTTCTCTAGGCGGTCCTGGGAACGCCCGAACGTACCATGTGTTCGAAATTTACTTCTTTCATTGTTTCGCAAACAGTGGATCAAGGCGCTCGCATCTGCTAAACCTTCATGCCGTGGGTGACGTACTCGTAGGGGTTGCTCTTCCCACCGTTCGAAGCGGGCGGTGACAGCCATGGGCTGGTTGCGGACCATCCTGCGGATCGGCCGCGTGGCCGAGGCCGCACCGGAGCCGCCTGCGACCGCGAATGTTCCCGCGCTACTGCGGGGTTCACTGCAACTGCGACACGTGGATGCCGGCTCGTGCAACGGTTGTGAGCTCGAGATCTCCGGCGCGTTCGGTCCGGTATACGACGGCGAACGCTACGGTGCCCGGCTGGTGGCCTCGCCCCGGCATGCCGATGGACTGCTGGTCACCGGTGTGGTGACAAGGAACATGGCCGAGGCATTGCGGCGCACGCACACCGCCACGCCCGCGCCGCGCGTGGTCGTGGCCTGTGGTGACTGCGCGCTGAATCAGGGGATATTCACGGGCGCGTACGGCGTCGCCGGGGCGGTCGGCGATGTGGTCGACGTGGATGTGGAGATCCCGGGTTGCCCGCCCACACCCGATGCGATCGTGGCCGCGCTGCGCTCGGTGACCGGCCGATGACGACGGCCGTAGCGAGACACGCGAGGCCGCCGGCAATACCCCTGCGGGACAACAGCGCCGGCGTGGTGCTCACCGGGGCGGCCACCGCTCTGACCGGCGCCGCTGGGGTGGCGGCGGGACTGACCGGCCTCTTCGGCCCGCCGCGCACCCTGTCGCTGGGCTGGCTGCTGCCGCTGTCCGGGGTGTATTTGCGGCTGGACCGGCTCGGCGGATTCTTCCTCCTGCTCACCGGCGCGGTGGCGATTCCGGTGGGCGCCTACGTGATCGGGTACGCGCGGCGTGAGCGCCTGGGCCCGGTACCGCTCGCCGTCCTGCCGATCTTCGTGGCGGCCATGCTGATGGTCCCCGCCGCCGGATCGGTCACCACGTTCCTGCTGGCCTGGGAATCCATGGCGATCGCCTCGATGGTCCTGGTCTTCGCCGAACACCACCGCCGATCCGCCCGCACCGCCGGAGTGTTCTATGCGGTCATGACCCAGCTGGGTTTCGCCGCCATCCTGGCGGGGCTGCTGGTCGCCTCGGCCGCCGCGCAGGGCGCCGGCCGGTTCGCGGCGCTGACCGCGGTACCCGACGGTGCCCGGACGGCGGTCTTCGTGCTCACCGTGGCCGGTTTCGGCTCGAAGGCCGGGCTGGTGCCGCTGCATGCCTGGCTGGCCCGCGCCCATCCCGAGGCGCCCAGCCCGGTGTCGGCGCTGATGAGCGCGGCCATGGTGAATCTCGGCATCTACGGCATCGTGCGCTTCGATCTGCAACTGCTCGGACCGGGCCCGCGCTGGTGGGGGCTGGCGCTGGTGTTCGTCGGCGGGATCACCGCCGTCTACGGCGTGCTCCAGGCGTCGGTGGCCGCGGATCTCAAACGGCTGCTGGCGTTCTCGACCACCGAGAACATGGGTCTGGTCACGCTCGCGCTGGGCGCGGCGACCCTGCTGGGCGCGGCCGGATCCACCGCCGCCGCCAGCGTGGCGATGGCGGCCGCGCTGCTGCACCTGATGGCGCATGCCGCCTTCAAGAGCCTCGGATTCCTCTGCGCCGGTTCGGTATTGACCGCCACCGGCCTGCGTGATCTGGATCTTCTCGGTGGCCTCGCGCGTCGCATGCCCGCCACCACGACGCTGTTCGGCGTGGCCGCGCTCGGCGCGTCGGGGCTGCCGCTGGGCGCGGGATTCGTCAGCGAATGGCTGCTCGTGCAGTCGCTCATTCACACGGGCCCGCAACGTGATCTCGTGGTCACCCTGGCTGCGCCGCTCGCGGTCGGCGCGGTCGCGCTGACCGCCGGGCTGGGCGTCGCGGCCATGGTGAAGGCCTTCGGCGTCGGCTTCCTGGCGCGTGCTCGCTCCGGGGAGGCCGCCGCCGCGCGTGAAGCGCCGCCGTCGATGATCGCCGGAATGACGTTGTGCGCGAGCGTGTGCGGGGTGCTGGCCGTCGTGCCGATGGTGGTGGGGCCGGTGGTGCGCCGCACCCTCGCGGAGCTGCCGGTCACCCGGAGCGCGGATTTCACCGGCCTCGGCTGGACGGTCCGGCTGCCCGGAATGGCGGGATCGATCTCACCAGGTGTCATCGCGATCGTGGTGGCCGGTGCGGTGGCGGCCGTCGCCGTCGCGGCCGCCCTGCGCGCCCGGCGCAATCCGGCCGCCGCGGCCCTGCCGCTGTGGGCCTGTGGCGCGGACCAGCCCACGCACCGGATGCAGTACACCGCAACCTCTTTCGCCGAACCTCTGCAGCGGGTCTTCGACGATGTGCTGCGCCCCGACACCGATATCGAGATCACCCCGCTGGCCGAATCCCGGTACCTGGTCGAGAAGGTCGCCTACCGCGCCCGCATCGCCGACACCGTCGAGCAGCGGCTCTATCGGCCGGTGGTGCGCGCGGTGCGGCTCGTCGCGGCCGCGGTGGCCCGCGCCCACAACGGCAGCGTCCATCTGTATCTGGCCTATGGCGCGCTGGGTGTGCTGATCGTGCTGGTGGTGTCGCGATGACCGTGCTGTCGTATGTCGCGGGCGCGGCCCAGATCGGCGGCGTGATGGCCGGAGCGCCACTGGTCACGGGGGTGATGCGGCAGGTGCGGGCGCGCGCCGAGGGCCGCGCAGGCGCGGGCGTCACGCAGCCGTGGCGGGACCTGCGCAAGCAGTTCGGCAAGCAGTCCATCATCCCGGCCGGCACCACCGTCGTCTTCGCCTGCGCCCCACTGGTGCTGGCGGGCACCACCCTGGTGATCGCGGCCGTCGCGCCGCTGGTCGCGACCGGGTCCCCGCTCGACGGCGCGGCCGATCTGTTCGCCGTGGTGGGCCTGCTGTTTCTCGGCACGGTGGCGCTGACCCTGGCCGGGCTCGACACCGGTACCGCCTTCGGTGGCATGGGGGCCAGCCGGGAGACCGTCATCGCCGCGCTGGTCGAGCCCACCATCCTGCTGTCGGTGTTCGCTCTCTCGATTCCGGGCGGGTCCTCGAATCTCGGTGCGCTGGTGCGCAATACCATCGACCATCCGGGCCGGGTGGCCACGCTGAGCGCGGTGCTGGCCGCCGCCGCGCTGGTGATCGTGATCCTCGCCGAGACGGGCCGCCTGCCGGTGGACAACCCCGCCACGCACCTGGAGCTGACCATGGTGCACGAGGCCATGGTCCTCGAGTACGCCGGTCCCAGGCTGGCCTTGATCGAATGGGCCGCCGCCATGCGGCTGACCGTGCTGCTGGCCCTGCTGGCGAATCTGTTCCTGCCGTGGGGTATCGCGGGCAGCGCATCCGGCGTGGCGGCGGTCGGGCTCGGGATCGCGGCCATCGCCGTGAAGGTGCTCGTACTCGCGGTGGCCCTGGCCTTCGCCGAGGTGTTCATCGCCAAGCTGCGGTTGTTCCGCGTCCCCGAACTACTGGCCGGCTCGTTCCTGCTCGCCCTGCTCGCGGTGACAGCTGCCAATTTCTTCACCGCGCGAGGAGGAGCGTGACCGCGAACGGGTATGCCAGCCTGCTCGATTTCGCCGCCGGTGCCCTGGTGCTGGTCGCGGTGTTCGTGGTGTGGCGTCGCGATCTGCACGCCATCACCCGGCTACTGGGTGTGCAGGGCGGCGCGCTGGCCGTGATCCCGATCGTCGAGGGCATCCAGCATCGCGACCTGCCGCTGGTGGTGGTCGGCGGCATCGTGCTCGGACTGCGAGCGGGCGTGCTGCCGTGGCTGTTGGGCCGGGCGGTCGGGGCCGAACGGGGCGAATACCGTGAGGCCACTCCGCTGGTGAACACCGCGGCGTCCCTGCTGATCGCGGCCGTGCTGACCGTGGTGGCCTTCGCCGTGACCCGGCCGCTGGTGAACCTGCAACCCGGACCGGAGACCGCCGCCGTGCCCGCGGCCTTCGCCGTCATTCTGATCGCGCTGTTCGTCATGGTCACCCGCCGCCACGCGATCTCCCAGGCGGCGGGATTCCTCATGCTGGACAACGGGATCGCGGCCACCGCCTTCCTGCTCACCGCCGGTGTCCCGCTCATCGTCGAACTCGGCGTCTCGCTTGATGTCTTCTTCGCGGTGATGGTGATCGGGATTCTCACCGGCCGGTTGCGCCGTGCCTTCGGCGGAGCCGACCTCGACCAGTTGCGGGAGCTGCACGAATGACTTCGATCGTGATGTCCGCCATTCTCGCGCCCGTCCTCGCCGCGATCGCCGGCGCGCTCGGCGGATGGCGGCGGGCCACCGCGGTGCTCACCGTCCTCGCCACGCTCGTCGTTCTGGGTTGTGCGGTGGCCTTGGGCATCCGGCTGCACGGCCGCGAGCTGGTGCTGGCCGACGGGCTGCTGCGGGTGGACGGGCTGTCGGTGACCATGCTGACGGTCATGGGTGTCGTCGGTGCGCTCGCCACCTGGGCCGGAATCGGCTACATCGACGCCGAACTCGCCCACGGCCACACCGACGCGAAGGCCGCCCGCGCCTACGCCGCCCTGGTCCCCGCCTTCCTGGCGGCCATGGTGGTCGCGGTATGCGCCGGCAATATCGGCGTGGTCTGGACTGCCGTGGAGGCCACCACCGTCGCGACGGCGTTCCTGGTCGGCCACCGCCGCACCCGGGCCGCACTGGAGGCCACCTGGAAGTACGTGGTGATCTGCTCGGTCGGCATCGTGGTCGCCTTCCTGGGCACCGTGCTGCTGTACTTCGCCGCCCGGAACGCGGGCGCGCCGCCGGAGCATGCTCTCGATCTCGACGTATTGCTCACGCGCGCACCGGGACTCGATCCCGGCGTCACCCGGCTCGCCGCCGGACTGCTCCTGATCGGATACTGCGCCAAGGCCGGGCTCGCGCCCTTTCACACCTGGCTCGCCGACGCCCACAGCCAGGCGCCCGCACCGGTGTCGGCACTCATGAGCGGGGTGCTGCTGGCGGTGGCGTTCTCGGTGGTGTTGCGGGTCAAGGCCGTTGCCGACCAGGCCATCGGAACCGGCTATCTGCGCACGGGTCTGCTGGCACTCGGCCTGCTCACCCTGGCGATCGCGGCGCTGCTGCTCACCGTCACCCGCGACGTCAAACGGATGCTCGCCTACTCGTCCATGGAGAACATGGGCCTGGTGGCCGTCGCGGCCGCCGCGGGGACCCGGCTCGCCATCGCCGCACTGCTGCTGCACGTCCTGGCCCACGGCATCGGCAAGACCGTGCTGTTCCTGTCCACCGGCCCGTTGCAGGCCGCCCACGACTCCACCGCCATCCGCTCGATCACCGCGGTGGCGGCCCGATCCCGGTTGCTGGGAACGGCTTTCGCGGTCGGCATGGTGACGGTGCTGGGACTGCCGCCCTTCGCTCTGTTTGCCAGCGAACTGGCGATCGCCCGCTCCCTCGCCGACGCCCGGCTGGCGTGGGCACTGGGCGCGGCGCTGCTGCTGATCGCTATCGCTTTCGCCGCGCTGGTTCGCAACAGCAGCCGAATCCTGTTGGGCCCGGCGCCTTCCGGCGCGCCGGCCATCGCGGTGCCCGCCACCCTGGCCACCGCCCTCGCGGCCGGCATCGCCGCCGCACTGGCCCTGGGCCTGACCGCCGGACCGTTCACCGACCTGTTCACCACCGCGGCCGGGCAGGTGACCGCCCGATGAACCGCATCCGCCGCCTGGTCGCCGTCGACGAGCTCGCCGATATCGCCGAGGAACTGCTGGGGGCGGGCTATCGGCTCGCGCTGGCCGCTGCGCACGACGACGGCCGGTCGCCGCTGCGCGTGGTCCATCTGTTCCTGGCCGGCCGTCCCGACCGGCGTGTAGAGCTGGAGTGCCCGCTGCCCGGCCATGATCCGGTGTTGCCGTCGCTGGCGTACATGTCGTTCCCGGCCGGGCGCTTCGAACGGGAGATGCTCGATCTGTACGGGATCGGACTGCGCGGGCATCCCCGGCCGCGGCGGCTGGTGCGGCACGCGCACTGGCCGGACGACTGGCATCCGATGCGGGCCGACGCGCCGCAGGTCGTGCCCGAATTCGGTGGCTCCGGTGAATTGCGATTTCTCAGGGTCGGCGGCGAGGGCGTCTATGAGATTCCGGTCGGTCCGGTGCACGCCGGAATGATCGAACCGGGCCACTTCCGGTTCTCGGTGGTGGGGGAGACGGTGGTGCGGCTCAAGGCCCGGCTGTGGTACGTCCACCGCGGCATCGAACGCCTCTTCCACGGCCGATCCGTCACCGGCGCGACAGAACTGGCCGAACGAGTCAGTGGCGACAGCTCCGCCGCGCACGCGCTGGCCCATTGCCTCGCGGTCGAGGAAGCTTGCGGCGCAACCGTTCCCGAGCCGGCCCAGCGGCTGCGCGCCCTGCTGGTCGAGCTCGAACGGCTCTACAACCATGCCGCCGACCTGGGCGCGTTGGCCAATGACGTCGGTTTCGGCCTGGCCAACGCGCACGCCCTGCGGCTGCGCGAGGAGCTGCTGCGGCTCAATGCCGCGGTTACCGGAAACCGGCTGCTGCGCGGCGCCATCCGGCCCGGCGGCGTGGTGCTGCGGGAACTTCCCGACCCTGCGCGGCTGGCGGCCATCGCGGGCGACCTCGCCGAGGTGACCGCGGCGACCCTCGGCAACGGGGTGGTCTACGACCGCTTCGCCGGGACCGGTGTGCTGGCGGCCGACGATGCGCGGGCGCTCGGCTGCCTCGGCTATCCGGCACGCGCGAGCGGCCTGGTCACCGACGCTCGCGTGGACCACCCCGTCGTCGATCTGCCGATCGAGGAGATCGGCGCCGCCGGCGGTGATGTGCTCGCCCGCTACACGGTGCGGCGCGACGAGTTCGCCGCCTCGGTCGCGTTGATCACCGACATTGTCGTGAACCACAGCGGTGGAACGGAATTCGTGGGCACGATGGCGTCCGGGATCAGGCTGGGCAGCGGTGTCGGCATCGTCGAGGGCTGGCGCGGCACCATCGTGCACCGGGTGGAGGTCGACGACGCCGATCGGCTCACCCGGGCCAAGATCGTGGATCCGTCCTGGTTCAACTGGCCGGCGCTGCCGGTGGCCATGAAAGAGACGATCGTGCCGGATTTTCCCTTGGTCAACAAGAGTTTCAACCTGTCGTACTCGGGCAACGATCTGTGACCGGACCCGGCAACAACCGCTGACCGGCCGGTCATGGTTGCCCTGTTTGCTAAACTCTGCAATCAACCGGGTGAATCATTCGCCACATGATTCGCCGCCGATGGAAGGAATGGCTCGCAGGTGCCAGGGATGCAACAGCCGCTCTATCAGATGAAAGCTGATTTCTTCAAGACACTGGGCCATCCGGTCCGCATCCGGGTCCTCGAACTGCTGAGCCAGCGAAATCATGCTGTGTCCGAAATGCTCGCGGAGATCGGTGTGGAGGCCGCGAACCTGTCCCAGCAGTTGTCGATCCTGCGGCGAGCCGGGCTGGTCACCGCCCGCCGCGAAGGACTCTCGGTGACATACGAGTTGACCTCCCCGCAGGTGGCGGAACTGCTCGCGGTGGCCCGCACCATCCTCACCGGCGTCGTCGCCGGCCAGGCCGAAGCACTCGAGCAACCGGCGTAGCGAAGGTCCCCGTCGGTTCCGGCGGGGTTACCCGACCTCGCTGTTTGCGTGTTTTCTAAACTAAAAACCTAGTTGTTCCACGAAGAGAGGTTCGCCGTGCTCGAACGTCCCACCGCCACCGTCGCCACCGCGTCGGCCCCGACCGACCATCCCGGCATCCTGGCCTGGGTAGCGGAGGTCGCCGACCTGACCGCGCCCGAGCGGATCATCTACTGCGACGGCTCCCGCGACGAATGGGATCGGCTCACCGCCGAGCTGGTGGCCAAGGGGACCTTCGTGCCGCTGCCGGCCAAGCCCAACTCCTTCTGGGTCGTCTCGGACCCCGACGACGTAGCCCGGGTGGAGGACCGGACCTTCATCTGCTCGGAGCGCGAGAGCGACGCCGGGCCGACCAACAACTGGGTCGATCCTGTCGACATGCGCACGGTGATGACCGAGCACTACCGCGGGGCGATGGCCGGGCGCACCATGTACGTGATCGCCTTCTGCATGGGGCCGTTGGACGCCGCCGAGCCGAAATACGGTGTGCAGATCACCGATTCGGAGTACGTCGCGGTGTCGATGCAGATCATGACCCGCTCCGGCGCCCAGGTCTGGGAAAAGCTCACCGGTGATACGGAATACGTGAAATGCCTGCACTCGGTGGGCGCGCCGCTGGCCCCGGGACAGGCCGACGTGCCGTGGCCGTGCGACAAGACCAAGTACATCGCGCACTTCCCCGAGACCCGCACCATCTGGAGCTACGGCTCCGGCTACGGCGGCAACGCGCTGCTGGGCAAGAAGTGCTTCGCGCTGCGCATCGCCTCGGTCCTCGGCCGCGACGAGGGCTGGCTGGCCGAGCACATGCTCATCCTGAAACTGACCTCGCCGCAAGGCAAGACGCACTACATCGCCGCGGCCTTCCCGTCCTCGTGCGGCAAGACCAACCTCGCCATGCTCGAGCCCACCCTGCCCGGCTGGAAGGCCGAGACCGTCGGCGACGACATCGCCTGGATGCGGTTCGGGGCCGACGGGCGGCTCTACGCGGTCAACCCGGAGGCCGGATTCTTCGGCGTCGCACCGGGAACCAGCTCGCGGACCAACCCGAACGCCATCGCCACCATCGACGCGGGCAATTCCATCTTCACCAATACCGCCCGCACCGACGACGGCGACGTGTGGTGGGAGGGCCTGACCGAGCAGCCCCCGGCCCACCTCCTCGACTGGCACGGCAAGGACTGGACTCCCGGCTCGGAAACCCCGGCCGCGCACCCGAATTCGCGCTACTGCACCCCGATCGAGCAGTGCCCGTCGGTGGCCCCCGAATGGAACGACCCACGCGGTGTGCCGATCTCGGCGCTGTTCTTCGGCGGCCGGCGCGCCACCACCATCCCGCTCATCGCCGAATCCTTCGACTGGGCGCACGGGGTGTTCACCGCCTCCGTGCTGTCCTCGGAGACCACGGCCGCCGCGGCCGGCAAGGTCGGCGTGGTGCGCCGCGATCCCATGGCCATGCTGCCGTTCCTGGGCTACCACGTGGGCGACTACTTCGCGCACTGGCTGGCGATGGGGGAGCGCGCGGGCGCCCAGCTGCCGAAGATCTTCCAGGTCAACTGGTTCCGCCGCAGCGCCGACGGGAAGTTCCTGTGGCCCGGCTTCGGCGACAATGTGCGCGTGCTGAAGTGGGCGCTCGAACGGCTGGACGGCACCGCTCCGGCCGAGCGCACCCCGATCGGCTTCGTGCCCACCGCCGCCGCGCTCGATCTCGATGGACTCGGCGACGGCTACCGCACCCTGGTCGACGCCGCCCTGACCATCGACACCGACGAATGGGTGCGCGAGCTGGAATCGATCGACGAGTGGTACGCCACCATCGGCGGCAACCGTCTGCCCGACGCCCTGCGGGCCGAACTCGCCGCCCTGAAACTGCGCGTCGCCGAGGCGCTCTGACGGTGCCCTCGCGGCGGAGCTGTCGGATGCCCGGGCGGTCAGGTGCGGATGTCTCGCCTGACCGCCCGGGGCATCACTGGTGTGCATACTCTCGAGGACGCCGTCGGCACGACATCACCCGCCAACCCGTATCCGTCACCATCGAAAGCAGTCAGAGATGAGCGATCCGACCAAACCGAATCTGGCGCAGCGCCTGCGCTATATCTGCGGCGGGACGCTGCCGCCGAGCATGCGGCAGTGGGTGATCGACGACCTGACCGGTCCGGGCGCGGCGCGCCGCTACATGTTGCGCATCCTCATCCCGATCATTCCGCCGCTGTGCCTGTTCCTGCTCATCCCCGGCCCGCTCTGGATGGGTATGGCCATGATGGCGCTGCTGTACCTGCCGCTGATCTACTTCACCGCCGCCCTCATGTACGTCTTCCGCCGGGCCCGGCTCGCCAAGCACGGCCTCGACCC
This sequence comes from Nocardia sp. NPDC101769, assembly GCF_044766925.1. Taxonomy (NCBI): domain Bacteria; kingdom Bacillati; phylum Actinomycetota; class Actinomycetes; order Mycobacteriales; family Nocardiaceae; genus Nocardia; species Nocardia sp. NPDC101769. The sequence continues at coordinate 104,121 of NZ_JBIWMX010000004.1, forward strand.
GACCCTGGCCGATCAGCGCGAACGCGACCGCGCCGCGGCGGCGCGGGAAGCCTATGAACGGGCGCACGGGCGCGGATGAGACTCGGGTGGATCAGATCTGCTCGGACGAATCAGGTCAGGTAGCGCACGGTGAATTCGGCGAGGACGCCGGCGCCGTTGCCCTTCACCTGATCCCAGGAGAAGGGCAGCTGCTTGACCTCGTCGTAGGAGCGGGTGCCGGGTGCGACCGGAACGTCGGTGCGGGCGGGAATCATCTTGTGCGCGGCGGTGATCTGCTGGGCCTCGGGCGTGAGCATATAGTCCACCAAGGCTTTCGCTGCCGCCGGATTGCGGGTGGTGTTCAGGATGAAGACCGGGCGCGGTGTGATCACGGTGCCGGAGGACGGTGAGATGACCCGCAGCGGAACGCCTTTGGCGGCCGCGTCGTAGGCCGCGTAGTCGACATCGCCGAGGACGACGGCGTAGGCGCCGGCGGTCACCTCGTCGAGGGCGGGGCCGTTGCCGCCGCGCACCACCATGCCATTCTCGAAGAGGGCGTCGAACATGGCCCAGGTGCGGTCCTTGCCCCACGCGCTGACCATGGCGGCCAGCAGGTCCCGGGCGGTGCCGGATTCGCGCGGGTCCGGCATGATCACCCGGCCGCGGAACTCTGGCGCGGCCAGATCGGCCCAGTCGTCGGGCAGGCGGGGGCTCACCTTGCTGTTGACCACCATGGTGAGCGCCGACCCGTCCCGGCCGATGAAGCCGTGACCCTTGCCGATCCAGCCGTCGTGCACCTGGTCCGCGCCGCGCGGGGTATAGGGCAGGGTGCGGCCCTGCAGGTCGTACTCCGCCGCGGGTGTCCAGGACGCCAGGTACACCACATCGGCCTGCGGCTGCGGGCCCTCCTTGTCGAGTTTGGCGGTGATCTTGCCGGTTTCGCCGCTGACGACGTTCACCTTCACCCCGGACGCCCTGGTGAATCCTGCCAGCAGGTCGTCGGTGAGGTCCTGCGGATTCGCCGAGTACAGGGTGAGCTGCCCGGACAGCCCGGGCGGCGGGGTCCACGAACTGGTCACGGCGGGAACGGATGCCGGTTCGGCGTGCGTGCCGCAACCGGTGATCGCGAGTGCGCTGGCGGTGACGGCCGCGATGACAACGCGGCGGGGGAGCGACATTCCGCGGAACCCTTTCCGAAGGACCCCGTCTCACTTCGGGTTCCACAGCAATCTGGCGCGAGAGACTAGGCAGCGTCTCTGACTCGGCAGGGTGCGGCCGGTGAACAGCCGGTGACATCTCCGCCCGCAACAACCCTTTGCGAGGCGCAGTGATTTGTGTCACAGTTTGATAGCGGTTAGCCTCGATTGTCGCAAACCTTTTTCGTTTCCTTTGCGCTGTCTTTACGATTACCCGCGATCCGCCAAGCGTCGTGGTGCTCCAGCCTCGCCCGCCGCTGCCTCTCTATTCGATGCCAGTACATGTTGACCGATGAACCGCGCGGCGCTGCCGTGCCGGCGAAGGAGAGATATGGCCACCGACACCGATCAGCCTCCACGGACGTCACTTTCCAGGTTCGCCGCCCTGGTGCGCCACGATCTACCCGCCTCGTTCGTCGTCTTCCTGGTCTCCCTGCCGCTGTCCATCGGCATCGCCGTCGCCGTGGGCGCGCCGGTCGCCGCCGGACTCATCGCCGCGGTGGTGGGCGGCGTGGTCGCCGGACTCTTCGGCGGATCGACCCTCCAGGTCAGCGGGCCCACCGCCTCGCTGACCGTGGTGGTCGCCGAATCGATCAACCAATTCGGCTGGGCCGCCACCTGTTTCATCACCATCCTGGCCGGTGGCCTGCAGATCCTGTTCGGGCTCAGCCGGATCGCACGCGGGGTGCTGGCCATCGCGCCGGTGGTGGTGCACGCCATGCTCGCCGGAATCGGCATCGTCATCGCGCTCGGGCAGGTGCACGTGCTCATGGGCGGCGACTCGTTGACCTCGTCCTGGGACGCCATCATCGCGCTGCCACATCAGCTGGCCTCGGTCCACCCCGGCGACCTGTGCATCGGACTGGTCGTCATCGCCATCCTGCTCGGCTGGCGGCGGCTGCCCAGACCGGCCCGCCGGGTGCCCGCGCCGCTGGTGGCGGTGGTGGTCGCGACCCTGCTGGCGCGCGTGCTGCCGGTGCGGGTCGAACACATCACGCTCAATGGCCCACTGCCGGCGGAACTGCACCTGCCGCAGGCGCCGCACGGCAGCTGGGCCACGGTGGCGCTGATGGCGGTGACCATCGCGCTCATCGCCAGCGTGGAGACCCTGCTATCGGCCGTGGCGGTGGACCGGATGCGCCAGAACTCCGGGCGCCGAACGGATCTGGATCGCGAACTGCTCGGCCAGGGCGCGGCCAATATGGTCTCGGGACTGATCGGCGGCCTGCCGGTGGCGGCGGCCATCGTGCGCAGCATCACCACTGTCGAAGCGGGAGCGCGCACCAAGGCCCTGACCATGCTGCACGGGCTGTGGATCCTGCTCTTCTCGGTGGCGCTGGTCGACGTGGTGCGCTCGATTCCCAAGGCGGCGCTGGCCGGACTGCTCATCGTGGTCGGTATCCAGCTGATCGAACTCGCCCACATCCGGCGCGCCCAGCGCGCCGGCGACCTGGTGGTGTACGCCGCCACCGCCTTCGTGGTGGTGTGCTGGAATCTGTTGCCGGGCATGCTGGTCGGGCTCACGCTGGCCTCCGGCCTGCTGCTGTGGCGGGTGGTGCGGGTGTCGGTGGTGGCCGAGGAGGTGGACGCGCGGCACTGGCGGGTCACCGTCGACGGCAGCTTCACCTTCCTGGCGCTGCCCAGGCTCACCGCCGAGCTCGCCAAGGTGCCCGGCAGCGCCGATGCGGTGGTCGAGATGACCGTCGACTTCATGGACCACGCCGCCTACGACGCGGTGCAGGACTGGGTGGACCAGCACCGGAGTGCAGGCGGCACAGTCGAATTCGTGGAGGTCGGCGCGGTGCGCATGGCCGACGTCGCCGACGGGCCGCCCGCCCGCGGGCGCTCCCGGCACCTGCTGGACGAGGTCCTCGGCCCCTGGCGGCGCACCGCCTCCGATGTGGACCCGATCGTCGCCGGTGTGGCCGCCTATCACCGCAGTCACGCGCACGTCGTGCGCCCGCACCTCGGGGTGCTGCGCGACAGCCAGGAACCGGACTCTCTTTTCGTCACGTGCGCCGACTCCCGGATCGTGCCGAACGTGATCACCAACAGCGGTCCGGGCGACCTGTTCACGGTGCGCAATGTGGGCAACCTGATTCCGCGTGACGCCCAGGACTCGTCCATGGAGGCCGCGCTCATCTACGCCCTCGACAAGCTGGACGTCCGCTCGGTGGTGGTGTGCGGGCACTCCGGGTGCGGTGCCATGGGTGCGCTGCACAGCGAACTGGTCACCGGGTCCAAGCTCGACGACTGGCTCGCGCACGCCCGGCCCAGCCTCGAGCGGTTCCGGCTCGGGCATCCGGTCGCGGTGGCCGCGGTGGCCGCCGGGTTCGGGCCGGTCGATCAGCTCGGCATGGTGAATGTGGCGGTGCAGCTGGAAACGCTGTACGCGCATCCGGTGGTCCGCCGCGGCGTGCAGGAACGCGGCGTGGTGCTCTCGGGCCTGTTCTTCGATATCGCCACCGCGCGCGTGGTGGAGGTCACGGTGGACGGAATCGCCGAGATCGATGACGTCGGGCGGGTGGTCCAACCCGCGTGACGACCGGGGAAGAAGGGGCGTGGACCCGAGAGGGTTCATACCCTTTTGCTTGGGGCCTACATTTCTCAGATTTTGCTAAGTCTTTACCTTTAACCTTGGCTCTGCTCGTCTGGTGACTCTGCGGCCAACGCTGTCCGCAGCCTTTATTCGATGCCCCCTGTACATGCTCGCTGAGGAGCGATATGTCTAGCGACACCGATTCACCGCCAGGTAGAACCGACGGCCGGCTCGACAGCCTGCTGCGTCATGATCTTCCTGCATCCTTTGTCGTCTTTCTCGTCGCACTGCCGCTCTCGCTCGGCATTGCGGTCGCCTCCGGTGCGCCCATCGCCGCCGGACTCATCGCCGCCGTGGTCGGCGGCCTCGTGGTCGGCCTGCTCGGCGGTTCACCGCTGCAGGTCAGCGGGCCCGCGGCCGGCCTGACCGTGGTGGTCGCCACCACCATCAACGAATTCGGCTGGAAGACAGCCTGTTTCATTACCGTGCTGGCCGGTGTGCTGCAAATCCTGTTCGGGCTCAGTCGCATTGCCCGTGCCGCGCTGGCCATCGCGCCGGTCGTGGTGCACGCCATGCTCGCCGGTATCGGTGTCACCATCGCGCTGCAGCAGTTCCATGTGCTGCTCGGCGGCACCTCGCAGAGCTCCGCGTGGGAGAACCTGAAGGAACTGCCGAACCAGCTGCTCAACCTGCACGGCGACGACTTCGTCGTCGGCCTGGTGGTCATCGCCATCATGCTCAGCTGGAAGTACGTGCCGGGCAAACTGAAGGTGCTGCCCGGCCCCCTGGTCGCCGTGGTCGCCGGCACCGTGCTGTCGCTGGTGCTGCCCGGCGATCCGGAGCGAATCGTGTTGAGCGGCTCGCTGTTCGACGCCATCGGACTGCCCGAGCTGCCCTCCGGCGAGTGGAGCGAGGTGGTGCTCGCGGCACTGACCATCGCGCTGATCGCCAGCGTGGAGAGCCTGCTGTCGGCGGTCGCCGCGGACAAGATGCACACCGGCGAGCGCACCAACTTCGACCGCGAACTGATCGGGCAGGGCGCGGCCAATGTGATCTCCGGCGGCCTCGGCGGCCTGCCGGTCACCGGCGTCATCGTGCGCAGTGCCACCAATGTGCAGGCCGGCGCCCGCTCGCGCGCCTCGGCGTTCCTGCACGGTGTCTGGATCCTGGTGTTCTCGGTGGCGCTGGTCGGCCTGGTGCAGCAGATTCCGAAATCGGCCCTGGCCGGTCTGCTGATCGTGGTCGGCATCCAGCTGGTCAAGCTCGCCCACATCAAACTCGCCCGGCGCACCGGCGACCTGCTGGTGTACCTCGTGACCGTGCTCGGCGTGGTGTTCCTGAACCTCCTCGAGGGCGTCGTCATCGGCCTGGCGCTGGCCTTCGGCCTGCTGCTGTGGCGGGTTGTGCGCGTCTCGGTGATCGCCGGCGAGGTGGCCGGCACCGATCGCTGGCTGGTCAGCATCGACGGCACCTGCACCTTCCTGGCGCTGCCGAAACTGTCCTCGGAACTGGCCAAGGTGCCCGGCGGGGTCGATGTGCTGGTCGAGATGAGCGTCGACTTCCTCGATCACGCCGCCTGCGAGGCCATCCACGACTGGTCCAGTCAGCACGAGAGTACCGGCGGCACAGTCGAATTCGTGGAACTCGGCACCGCTCGCATGGCGCACGCCCTGACCGGCCCGCCGGTGCGCGGGCGCGCCCGCGCCCTGCTCGACGATGTGCTGCGCCCCTGGCGCGAGAATGACGGCAACCCGATCACCCAGGGCGTGGCCGCCTTCCATCAGCGCAACGCCCACGTGGTGCGCCCGCACCTGGACGAGCTACGCGACGGGCAGAACCCGCACTCGCTCTTCCTGACCTGCGCGGATTCGCGGATCGTGCCCAACATGATCACCAACAGCGGGCCCGGTGACATATTCACCATCCGCAATGTCGGCAACCTGGTGGTCCCCGGCGGCCGCGACAGCTCCATCGAGGCGGCGCTCGCCTTCGCCATCGACGATCTGGTCGTGGACAACGTCGTGGTCTGCGGTCACTCCGCGTGCGGAGCGATGAAGGCACTGGTCGCGGGCGGGCCCACCGGGCCCGGCCTGGGCAACTGGCTGGTCCACGGCCGGACCAGCCTGGATCGCTTCCGCTCCGGCGACCCGGTCGCCGCCGCGGCGGCGCGCGCCGGATTCGGGGTGGCGGACCAGCTGTCCATCGTGAATGTGGCAGTCCAGCTGGACACGCTGCGGGCCCACCCGGTGGTCCGGCGGGCGATCCTGGAACGCGGCCTCGAGGTATCCGGCCTGTTCTTCGACATCGGGACCGCCCGAGTTCTGGAGGTGACCTCCACGGGCATCCGGGACATCGACGCACCCGAGCTATCGGCGTTGGCCCACACGCACCGATAGCGCCCACCCTGCGATAGTGCGGGCTTCCCGTTCGGGAATGCCCGCACTATCTGTCTTCCCGAGTGGCGATCCGGCCGATGCTCGCCGCCTGGCGCGTCGGCGCGGCGGGGGAGCTCGCGCGGCATACGCTGAGCGCGCCTCGCGGCATCGCGGGTCGAACGGGTGCGCCGGGGGTCGTGCGGGAGCGGCCCACATCGGCGCGAAAGCGTGACATCGTGGGTAGTGATCATCGTGAATCGGCCGGATCGGAGTCGAATGGAAATGGTTGCGCAGCCCCCCGTTTCACAGGCCCTGGTGCCGGGCACCGAGTTACTGCGACCACAGTGGCTGGCCGAGCGGATCGCCGACATGGGGATCTCGTGGGGGACTGCCAACTCGCGGGTGTCGGGGACGCTGTGGTGGTGCATGGCGGCCTCGTCGCTGGTGGATCCGATCGTCGCGGCCATCGCGAGCGGGCGGCCCGCCTTCGACCCCGCGCTCGAGCACATCGCCCTGGAGATCCGGCCCGACGGCGGCGTGGAGCGGGTGCTGCCGGAACCGCACGGCTACCTAGTCGGCGCGGGTCCGCTCGCCATCGAATCCTGGTCTCCGATCACGCCATCGCCGCGGTCCACGGAGTCGGCGGGCCCCGCTCCGGTGGTTCCCGCCGAGAGTGCGGACGCCGAATCCGGAGGCTGCTGTGCGACGGCTTCCGTCGGACATGCGTTGCGGCACACGCTGTCTCGCGTGATTCCGGTGGTGGCCGAGGTGTCCGGCGCGGGCGCGGCCTCGCTGTGGGCGATCGTGGCCGACGCCATCGGCAACCGTGCCCTGGACATCGGGGCCGAGGAGGCCGGTGCCCGCCTGGCCCGGGATGTCGCGGGCCGGCTGCCGGTGCCGCGCTTCCAGGACGTCGGCGGCCGCACCTTCGTACGCCGCATCTCCTGCTGCCTGGTCTTCGAGGTGCCGGGCTGCCAGATGTGCACCAGCTGCCCCAAACGCCCCGCCCCCGAACGCGAAGCCCTGCTCGCCGACGTCGCCGCGCGCGGCTGACGGCCGGGCGGAGCGCGTCGGATCGACCTGCACGCCCGCAGCCGCCACCCCGGCTGCCCGAAACCTCCTGCGGCGCAGGACAAGTGCACGCGGCCGAGGTCGCCGCACGCGAGTGGCGGCCTCGGCCCCGTGGTGAATTCGCTTGCCGTGCCGGTGCGGTCGCTCGGAGAATCAGGCGGTCGACCTGCCCGTGAGCGCCGGACTCCGCGGTTCGGGCCGATCTTGTTCCGCAGGTGCCGCCGGATGCTCGATTCTTGGTGCTGATCGGGTGTTTCACCTGGTCACGGTGGCGGGATCGACTCGGGCCGGGACGTGCGCGGTGGCGGGCGACGCGGCGGGGCCGGTCCATCGGCGCGCGGTGACAACCGTGCCGATAGAGTGGTGCCCGCCGGGGCTCTGCCCTTCACGAAGGGGGTGCCCGGTCATCCAGTCCAACCTGTACGGCGGATCGACGACCTGCCGTGAACCGCCAAGGAGTGTCCAGCCGTGACCACCTCACCCCAGCAGACCCCAGTCGCCCGCGTCCGGGTTGCGGCTGGGACTACCGCCGGGGCCGCGGTGCGCGAGGCGGACCTACCGAGCAAGGGCCCGGCCGCGGTCATCGTGGTGCGTGACGCCGAGGGCGCACTCAAGGACCTGTCCTGGGTGCCCGAGCTCGACACCGAGGTCGAGGTCATCACCGCCGATTCTCCGGACGGCCGCAATGTGATCCGGCACTCGGCCGCGCACGTGCTGGCCCAGGCGGTGCAGCAGGAGTTCCCCGAGGCCAAGCTGGGCATCGGCCCCTTCATCAAGGACGGCTTCTACTACGACTTCCAGGTCGACCGCCCCTTCACCCCCGAGGATCTGGCCAAGCTGGAGTCCCGGATGAAGAAGATCATCAAAGGCGCGCAGCGGTTTTCGCGCCGGGTGGTCGAGGTCGACGAGGCCCGCGTCGAACTGGCCAAGGAGCCGTTCAAGCTCGAGCTGATCTCCGACAAGTCGGGCATCGACGATCCGGAGGTCATGGAGGTCGGCGGCAAAGAGCTGACCATCTACGACAACCTGGACCCGCGCACCGGCGAGAAGCTGTGGGGCGACCTGTGCCGCGGCCCGCACATCCCGACCACCAAATACATTCCGGCCTTCAAGCTGACCCGCTCCTCGGCCGCCTACTGGCGTGGTGACCAGTCCCGTGAGGACCTGCAGCGCATCTACGGCACCGCCTGGGAATCCAGCGAGGCGCAGGACGAGCATCTGCGCTTGCTCGAGGAGGCCGAGAAGCGCGACCACCGCAAGCTCGGCCTGGAACTGGACCTGTTCTCCTTCCCCGACGAGCTGGGCTCGGGCCTGCCGGTGTTCCACCCCAAGGGCGGCGTCATCCGCAAGGAGCTCGAGGACTATTCGCGCCGCCGCCACATCGCCGCCGGCTACGAGTTCGTCAACACCCCGCACATCACCAAGGGCCATCTGTTCGAGGTCTCCGGCCACCTGGACTGGTATCGCGACGGCATGTTCCCGGCCATGCACCTCGACGCCGAACTCAACGAGGACGGCTCGGTGCGCAAGCCCGGCCAGGACTACTACGTCAAGCCGATGAACTGCCCGATGCACAACCTGATCTTCCGGTCGCGCGGGCGCTCCTACCGCGAACTGCCCTTGCGCATGTTCGAATTCGGCTCGGTCTACCGCTACGAGAAGTCCGGCGTCGTGCACGGCCTGACCCGGGTGCGCGGCATGACCCAGGACGACGCCCATATCTACTGCACCAAGGAGCAGATGCACGCGGAGCTGACCAGCACCCTGCAGTTCGTGCTCTCACTGCTGCGCGACTACGGCCTCGACGACTTCTACCTGGAGCTGTCCACCAAGGACCCGCAGAAGTTCGTGGGCTCCGACGAGCTGTGGGAGGAGGCCACCGAGACCCTGCGCAAGGTGGCCACCGACTCCGGTCTGGAGCTGGTGCCGGATCCGGGCGGGGCCGCCTTCTACGGCCCGAAGATCTCGGTCCAGGCCAAGGACGCGCTCGGCCGCACCTGGCAGATGTCCACCATCCAGCTGGACTTCAACCTGCCCGAGCGTTTCGAGCTGGAGTACACCGGCTCCGACGGCGCCAAGCACCGCCCGGTCATGATCCACCGCGCGCTCTTCGGCTCCATCGAGCGCTTCTTCGGCGTGCTCACCGAGCACTACGCGGGCGCATTCCCGGCGTGGCTGGCGCCGGTGCAGGTGGTCGGCATCCCGGTCGCCGAGACCTTCGTCGAGCACTTGGACGGCGTGATCGAACGCCTGCGGGACAACGGCATTCGCGCCGAGGTCGACCGCAGCGACGACCGCATGCAGAAGAAGATCTTCAACCAGACCGCGCAGAAGGTGCCGTTCATGCTGCTGGCCGGCGCGCGCGATGTGGAGAGCGGCGCGGTCAGCTTCCGCTTCCGCGACGGCACCCAGGTCAACGGTGTGCCCGTGGCCGAAGCGGTGGCCACCATCGTGGACTGGATCGCGCGCCGCGAGAACGAGTCGCCTACCGCGGAGGGTTTCGAGATCCGCAAGGCGGATCGATGAGTGAATGGATTGCACCCGTGTCCGAGCAGATCGTGGATACCGGTGCGGGGGATCCGGATCGCCTGCAGCGGCTGTGGACCCCGTACCGGATGTCCTACATCACCGGTGAGGCCGAGGACCGGCAGATCGACGTGCCCAAGAAGACCGGGCACCCCTTCACCGACATCCCGGAGATGTCGGACGAGGACGGCCTGATCGTCGCGCGTGGTGAGTGGGTGTACGCGGTGCTGAACCTGTACCCGTACAACCCGGGCCACATGATGGTGGTGCCCTACCGCCGGGTCGCCAACCTCGAGGACCTGACCACCGAGGAGAGCGCCGAGCTGATGGCGTTCACCCAGCAGGCGATCCGGGTGATGAAGCAGGTGTCGCGGCCCGAGGGCTTCAATGTCGGCTTGAATCTCGGTGGCGTTGCCGGTGGTTCACTCGCTGATCACCTGCATCAACATATCGTGCCGCGCTGGAGTGGGGACGCGAACTTCATTACCGTCGTCGGCGGAGTGAAGGTGATGCCGCAGCTGCTCCGGGAAACCCGGGCGCTGCTGGCACAGGCGTGGAAGGAAGCCGAATAGGCATGAGCGGGTCAGGCCCGGAAGCGGCAGCGAAGCGTAACCATGTAGGGCCCCCGTTCATGCCCAATGGTTACAGCATGAGCGGGTCAGGCCCGGAAGCGTCGCTTCCCCTCTCGGCGCTCGCGAAGCACAACCATGCAGGGCCCCCGTTCATGCCCAACGGTTACAGCATGGAAGGACGCGGGACAGCGTGCTGAGCTTCTTCGGTCGCGAGACGTTCGCCAAAGCGACTGCGCCCCTGGGCAAAGCGCTGGTGAGCACGGGGCTCACGCCCGATGCGATGACGCTCATCGGCACCACCGCCTCGATCGTCGCGGCGGTGACCCTGTTCCCGACCGGTCACCTGTTCTGGGGAACCATGGTGATCTGGCTGTTCGTCATGTTCGACATGCTGGACGGGGCCATGGCCCGCGCCCGGGGCGGCGGCACGAAATACGGTGCGGTGCTGGACGCCACGTGTGACCGCGTGGCCGACGGCGCCATCTTCGCGGGGCTTGCCTGGTGGTCGGTGTACCACGCGCACTCCGAGCACCTGTTCGTGGCGACCCTGGTGGTGCTGGTGACCTCGCAGGTCATCTCGTACGCGAAGGCGCGGGCGGAGGCCAGCGGGCTGTCGGCCGACGGCGGCCTGATCGAGCGGCCCGACCGCCTGGTCATCGTGCTGGTCGGCGCCGGATTCACCGGCATCGGTGGCTATTTCGGCATCACCTGGCTGTCGTACGCGGTGTACGCGGCCATGTACGCCCTGGCCGTGCTCAGTATCATCACCGTCTTCCAGCGGGTGCTGGCGGTGCGCAATTCCCCTGGCGCCCGCGACATCATCGCCCCCACGGCGAAGGCTCCGGAGGAACCGCAGCAGTGACAACCGATTTCACGTCCGCGATGACCGACAAGGCGTACGCGGCCGGGTGGCGGCTTGTCCGAGGCCTGCCGGAGGGCGTGGCGCGCAAGGGCTTCGACGCGGGCGCGAACGCCGCCGCCCGACGATCGAACCGGAAGGCGCACCGTGGGCACCCGAACCAGCTGCGCCGCAACCTCGCTCGCGTGCTGGGTACGACTCCGGCGGCGGTGCCGGACAGCCTGATCGCGGCGAGTATGCGGTCCTATGCCCGCTACTGGCGCGAGGCGTTCCGGCTGCCCTCGATGGACCACACGGCGCTCGGACAGCTGCACGTGGACGGTGTCGAACACCTGGACGCGGCGCTGGCCCGGGGCAAGGGTGTGCTGCTGGTACTGCCGCACTCGGGCAACTGGGATATGGCCGGGGTCTGGCTGGTGCAGAACTACGGCCAGCTCACCACGGTCATGGAGCGTTTGAAGCCGGAGTCGCTGTTCGAGCGGTTCGTCGAGTACCGGGCGAGCCTGGGCTTCGAGGTGTTCCCGCTGACCGGCGGCGAACAGCCGCCGTTCCCGCAGCTGGCCGATCGGCTGCGGGCCAACAAGGTGGTCTGCCTGCTGGGGGAGCGCGATCTCACCGGCAAGGGGGTGCCGGTCACCATGTTCGGTGAACGCACCTGGCTGCCCGCCGGCGCGGCCAAACTGGCCGCCGACACCGGTGCGGCGCTGCTGCCCGTGCACTGCTGGTTCACCACCGAGGCCGACGGCCGCGAGGGCTGGGGCATGCGGGTCTTCGAGGCGCTGGATCTCTCCGGCGGCATCGCGCCCGCCACCCAGGCGCTGACCGACGTGTTCGCCGCCAATATCGCCGCCCATCCGGCGGACTGGCACATGCTGCAGCCGCTGTGGGAAAGCGACCTCTCGCAGGCCAGACTGGAACGTATCGCCGCTGCGCAACAGGCGCTGGGCTATGACGCGCAGGGGCCGCAGGGAACAGGGGCGCTATGAGAATCGGCATGGTCTGCCCGTATTCGTTCGATGTGCCGGGCGGGGTGCAAGCCCATGTCGTGGAGCTGGCGCAGGTGCTCATCGAGCGCGGCCACAAGGTGAGCGTGCTCGCGCCCGCCGCCGACGACACGCCGCTGCCCGATTTCGTGGTGTCGGCGGGCAAGGCCGTGGCCATCCCCTACAACGGCTCGGTGGCACGACTGTCCTTCGGGCCCACCGCCTATACCCGGATCCGCCGCTGGATCGCCGAGAACGACTTCGACGTCCTGCACATCCACGAACCCAACGCACCCAGCCTGTCCATGCTGGCGCTCAAGATCGCGGAGGGGCCTATCGTGGCCACCTTCCACACCTCGACCACGAAGTCGCTGGTGCTGAGCACTTTTCAGGGTGTGTTGCGGCCGTACCACGAGAAGATCAGCGGCCGGATCGCGGTGAGCGAGCTGGCGCGGCGCTGGCAGGTGGAGGCACTGGGCGGGGACGCGGTCGAGATCCCCAACGGTGTCGACGTGCCCGCGTTCGCGCACGCGCCGCTGCTGTCCGGGTATCCGCGCACGGGGAAGTCGGTGCTGTTCCTGGGCCGGTTCGACGAGCCGCGCAAGGGCATGGAGGTGCTGCTCGGCGCGCTGCCGGAACTGGTGCGCCGGCATCCGGAGCTCGAGCTGCTGATCGTCGGCCGCGGTGACGAGGACCGGCTGCGCCGCGAGGCGGGGGGGAACGCGGGACACCTGCGCTTCCTGGGCCAGGTGTCGGATGCCGAGAAGGCCTCGGCCATGCGCAGTGCCGATGTCTATGTCGCACCCAATCTCGGCGGCGAGAGCTTCGGCATCGTGCTGGTCGAGGCGATGGCCGCTGGGACCGCCGTGGTGGCCAGCGATCTGGACGCCTTCCGCCGGGTACTGCGCGACGGCACCGCGGGACAGCTGGTGCCGGTCGGTGACTCGGCGCGGCTGGGTGAGGCGATCAGCGGCATGCTCACCGACGACGCCCGGCGCGAGGAGTTCATCCGCACCGCCAATCAGGTTGTCGGCGAATATGATTGGCCGGTCGTGGCCGAGCAGATCCTGCGGGTGTACGAGACCGTGACCGTCGGCGACGTGCGCGTCAGGACCGCCGGATGATCACCTTCTCCGCGACGACCATCCTGATCCTCGCCCTCGTCGCGGCCCTCATCGTCACCGCCGCGGTCTGGGCATACACCACCGCCAACCGCCTCGACCGGCTGCACGTGCGCACCGACCAGGCCCGTCACGCGCTGGACGCGGCCCTGGCCCGGCGCGCGGTGGTGGGGCGCTCGGTGGCCACCACCCTGGCCGGGCTCTACGATCCGGCCCTGGTCGAGCAGGCCCGCCGGCTGTCCGCCCTGGCCGACCGTGCCGAACGCTCCAACTGGCGCGACCGCGAAACCGTCGAGAACCAGCTCGCCGCTGCGCTGTCCGGGGTCGACATCGCGCTGCTGCCACCCCAGCTGGTGGCCGAACTCGCCGATGCCGAGGCCCGGGTCCTCATCGCCCGCCGCTTCCACAACGACGCGGTCCGCGACACCCTCGCCCTGCGCACCCGCCGCCTGGTCCGCTGGCTGCACCTCGGCGGTACCGCACCGCTGCCGACCTACTTCGAGATCGCCGAGCGGGTCACCCCCGCCGCCTCCACCGGCCTCGATGTCGACACCGTCCGCACCTCGGCCCGCGTGGTCCTGGTCGACGAGAACGACCGGGTCCTGCTGCTGCAGGGTGTCGACCCCAAGGTCCCCGACGTCCCGTTCTGGTTCACCATCGGCGGCGGCGTCAACCCCGGGGAGACCCTGCGCGAGGCCGCGATCCGTGAGCTCTACGAGGAAACCGGCCACGCAGCCGATTCCTCGGCCCTGCGCGGCCCCCTCTGGCGTCGGGTAGCGGTCTTCCCTTTCAACGGCGAACTCATCCGCTCCGAGGAACTCTTCTTCGTCCTGCGCGCCAGAGCCTTCGACCCGGTTCCCACCAATCTCGACTACATCGAACGCCGCTCCATCACCGGCAGTAAATGGTGCACCCCCACCGACATCGCCCAGATCGACCACTCCGGCGAAACCGTCTACCCCTACCACCTCGACCAACTGCTCGCCGAGGCCATCGCGGCCGCCGACTCCGACATCGACCCCGAAGTCCGCTCCATCCGCTGACAGCCGCCGGCCCCGGTCCGGTGGGTGGGATCGGCGGCTGAAAGCCCGCATTCCGGGCGGCGGGCGGGGCTACGGTGGGGCGATCAATGGTGATCTGTGGCAAGGACTTACGGCATGAAGTTGATGTATGTGTTGTGGGGCGCGGGACTGGGGGAGCGGCTCCGGGGCGAGGAACTGCGCAAAGAGCTGGCCGGGGTGGGGGTGACGGCCTATCAGGTGAATGTGCGGGATGCCGATGTCGAGGCCGCGCAGGTGAAGCACACCACCTATGACGCGCCGATCGACGCGATCGTGAGCGTGTGGACCGAGGGCGAGCACGCGGCGGTCACCGACCTGCTACGGGCGGTGGCGGAGGACGTGAACGGGTGGGTCGTGGATGAGCGTCGGCCCATCGAGCCGCCGGTGGTCGAGGACGGGGTCCGGACCGACGCGCTGGCGAATATCGCGATTCTGCGGATTCCCGAGGACCTGACGCGGGAGGAGTGGCTGCATCGCTGGCACGTCCTGCACACGCCAGTGGCTATCGAGACCCAGGACACGTTCGGCTACGTCCAGAACACCGTCACCGAGGCGATCACCGACGGCAAGCGGGTCGATGCCCTCGTCGAGGAACTGTTCCCGATGGCGGCCATGACCAGCGCACATGCCTTCTACGGCAGCGGCGGGGACGACGCGGAACTGCAGCGGCGTGTGACGGCCATGATGGAGAGCGTCGTCCGCTTCGGCGCGCACCTGAACCTGGATCTGGTGCCCACGAGTCGGTACGTCTTCACCCTGGGCTGACCGGCGGCCTCCCGGACCTTCCCGTGATCTATGGCGCAACCTCCGCTAGGGTCCCTGGGAAGGTTTGCCGCGCAACGGAATCGGCGGACCGTGTGTGGAAGGTGGAAAATTCTTCGTGTCTTACCTGCTCTACGACTTCCTGGAACCGTTGATGGGCCCGGCCGCAGCCGAGTACTGGGCGACGATTTTCGTCGTCGGACCGCTGTAATAGCGGCACGGTAACCCTGGTGCTGTGACGCCCGTCATCCCTTGTGGGGCGGGCAGTCCAGTCGTGTCGGACTGGCTATGAAGTGGCCTGAAAGTGCCGCCTAGAATCGACCTGTTCGATTCCGAGCGATCCGATTGGCCCACATGACCCAGGAGTTTGCCGTGACCACGCCCGACACCACCCCGACCATCGGTACCGCCCGCGTCAAGCGCGGCATGGCCGAGATGCTGAAGGGCGGTGTGATCATGGATGTCGTCACGCCGGAGCAGGCCAAGATCGCCGAGGACGCCGGTGCCGTCGCGGTCATGGCGCTGGAGCGGGTCCCCGCCGACATTCGCGCCCAGGGTGGCGTGTCCCGCATGTCGGATCCGGACATGATCGACGGCATCATCAGCGCCGTCTCCATCCCCGTCATGGCGAAGGCCCGCATCGGCCACTTCGTCGAGGCGCAGATCCTGCAGTCGCTGGGTGTCGACTACATCGACGAGTCCGAGGTGCTGACCCCGGCCGACTACTCCAACCACATCGATAAGTTCGCCTTCACCGTCCCGTTCGTGTGTGGCGCGACCAACCTGGGCGAGGCGCTGCGCCGAATCACCGAGGGCGCGGCCATGATCCGCTCCAAGGGTGAGGCCGGCACCGGTGACGTTTCCAACGCCACCACCCACATGCGCAAGATCCGCGACGAGATCCGCCGCCTGACCTCCCTGCCCAAGGACGAGCTGTACGTGGCCGCCAAGGAACTGCAGGCCCCCTACGAGCTGGTCGCCGAGGTCGCCGAGACCGGCAAGCTCCCCGTCGTGCTGTTCACCGCCGGCGGCATCGCCACCCCCGCCGACGCCGCCATGATGATGCAGCTCGGCGCCGAGGGTGTGTTCGTCGGCTCGGGCATCTTCAAGTCCGGCAACCCGGCCGAGCGTGCCGCCGCCATCGTCAAGGCCACCACCTTCCACGACGACCCCGACGTCCTCGCGAAGGTCTCGCGCGGCCTGGGCGAGGCCATGGTCGGCATCAATGTCGAGGAGATCCCCCAGCCCCACCGCCTCGCCGAGCGCGGCTGGTAATCGGCTCCGCGAGAAGCGAATTCGACACCGCCGGGTGCTCCGTCCGGAGCCCCGGCGGTTGCCGTGTCAATTGCCGGTGATCTTGCTCAGGTCCGTGGTGCACGTGGCGAGGGCCAGCGAGCCGGTGGCCGTGTTCTCCACCAGCACCTTGTCGCCCTGCATGATGCGGCAGGTGATGGTCGCAGTGTCGTCGTCAGCGGCCGTCGCGCTGAGGGTGGCCATCTTCAGAAAGCCGGTCAGGGTGACATCCTTGCTCCACGGCAGTTGTGCCGAGGTGCTGGTCCCTGATCCCGTGTCCCCGACGCTATAGGTGATCGACGGCTTGACGTACGTGCCTTCGCCGGACCCGGTCACCTCGTAGCGGACATCCACGGTGCGCTTGGATTCCTTGGCGACATCATTCGCGGCCTTGCCGAACACCGCTGTGCAGGCTGCGAACGGCAGCACGATGAACAGCAGCAGTGCCCCCACGATCCACGGCCAGATCTTCCGTTTTTTCGGCGGTGGCGGCTGCATCGGATATCCCGGAGCCGGAACACCTTGGTACGTCATGAATCCCCTTGATTTGTATTCCTGTGGACCGGAGCGGAACCGTATCAGTGGAATTGCGCGCTGAGAACCGCCCGAGGCGGGGACGGATAGGTCGTCGAATCGGTAGGGGAATCCGTTGGTATCGGACGGAATTGGAGATTCTTACCGAAGTCGGCAGAGTGAGGATCTCGGGGGGATTCCGCAATTGCATTGTGCACGAGTGACCTTTGGCTACTGTCGGGTTGCCGGGTAGGTGCTGGGTGCCAAGGATCGGATGCGCGGCAGGCGCAGCGCTCCGGACTCGCCCATACCAGCAGCTACCTGCGTGCATACCATTCAGCAAACATCAGCTAATTCTTTCGGACTGTACTGCGGCAAAGGCACCACCTGGTGCTTCCTTACTGGTCTTCGGCTCAGCCATCGGTGAACCGTCATGAAAAGCCATTCCGGCAAGGAGCCGGCATGCGGGTAATCGACCACTTCGCCCATGGGTGGCTCAGCCTGGTCCTGGCCTGTGTCATGTCCGTCAACGGGTCGTTGCCGGCACTGCGGTACATGGTGCGGGCACGCGATCGGAACGGTCGCGGTGGATGGATCGTGACCGGGGCCATTGCGCTCGGGGACCGGGATCCGGGTCATGCACTTCATCGCGATGACGCTCGCCATCGCCGGTGGTGAGCTGAACGGGCTCGGCGAAAGCGGGCGCGGACACGCCGCCCGGGTGGTGGCCCGAGAGCCCGCTTGCTGGTCTCATGAACGCTGGCATCGCTGCCGAACACCCTCGAGGCGAAAGGACCGCCATGCCCGCCGCGTCCCGTACGGTGACCATCGCCCGCCCCGTCGACGAAGTGTTCGCCTTCTTCGCCGACTCGACCAACAGCGCCCGCTGGCGCACCGGCGTCAAGGAGATCACCGCCGAAGGCGCGCCCGCCGTGGGCACCATCTACCGTCAGACGGTCTCCGGTCCCGGCGGCCGGGGCATCCCCGCCGACGTCCAGATCACCGAGTACATCCCGAACGAGAAGGTCGTCCTTCACGGCATCGCGGGACCGCTGCGTCCCACGGTCACCTATGCCTTCGCGCCGGTGGCGGAGGGCACCGCGGTGACCTTCTCACTCGCCGCGGAACTGTCGGGCCTCAAGCGGCTGCTCATGAACGGCCCGGTCCAGAAGACCATGACCGCAGAGGTTTCCGGCCTGGATCGCGCCAAGGCCCTGCTCGAGTCCGGCACGGCCTGACCGCGTCGGGACCGGACACGGTCACGCCCGGCGCGCGGTCCGGAACCGGGCCCGTCGCGCCGCGGTGATCACCGCCCACCCGCGCCCGGATTTCGAGCGCCGCATCCTGACCGCCGTCACCGACGGCATCGCCCATCGCCGGGACACCACCTTCGGGAATGTGAAAGCTGATGTCCTGGAACACTTCTCGCCAGGATTTCGGCGCGGCGACCTCGTCGAGGTCATTCTCGGCTCGCCCTGGACGGCCTGACTTCGCCCCGGTGGTGACCCGCAGCCGAATAGCCGCGGACCAGCGGCAGGTACACGGTGTCGACGATGTCCACCAGCGTTGCCGCGTCCCCGGACTGTTCCCGCAATTGAGTGAGCAGTTCGGGCTCGTTCGCGAGCTGGGAGAGCAGGCTGCGCAGGATCTCTGGACTTGGCGAGCCCAGGACTGGTGAAAGCTCTTCAGCCCGAGGGCGGTTCGCTGAACTGGGAGCCCAAGGCGGCGTTCGGGGCCCTGGCGAAGCAGGCGGAATCGCGCTGAGTTCCGTGCCGCGGCTCGGCCGATCGCGATCGGCCGGCGGGCTCAGCCGACCCGGATCGCCGGCCGGTCAGGATGGTCCCAGGCGACCTGGATATCGGGTTCTTCGGCGTGCTCGCGTTGGAACTCGAGCAGCCCGTCCACGGTGAACAGGGTCGCCGCGTCCGTCCGGCGCCGCAGTGCTCCCTGCGACATACGCAGGCCGACAGTCAGATCGAAGTCCAGCCCGCGCCCGAGCAGCATGGGTCCGGCGACGAACAGCACCGTGGTGTCGTCGGCGGTGCGGATGCGGGCCCGGGCGGAGCGATCGGCGCGTTCGTCCCAGAGTGCGGGCAGGTAGCGCCCGGTGTCCCGAAGCGGTTTGAGGACTTCGCGATTCAGCGCAGCGTAGTCGAACCACCCGGTGCGGTAGGTGAATTCGCTGTCGCGATCGTATTCCAGGCGCACGGAGGCGGGCCGGACGAAATCGTGCAGCGACACCACCGCGGCGGGACGGCCCCGGGTGCGCAGGAGTTCGGCGACCCCGTTCGCGACGGTGAGCGGGTCCGCGGCATCGGCGCCGTCCACCGCGATCACCGCATACCCCGGCAGCGCCATGGCTCGCTCGGCGATGAGCAAGCGCAGGGCGTCGGGGCTGATTGCGGTGAAATCGGGCACGAGACCATCTTGGCCGAGGTCTCGTGCCCGGTCACCTCGGGTCAGCGGTACTCGGCCAGGCGCGGCCGGACACCGAGCAGTACCAGGACCGCGGCGACCACGGCCGCGCCGTACGGCAGCCATGTGCTCCAGCCCGACAGCTCGTTCTCGCCCTGGGCGATCGCGGTGTCGAAGGCGTGCTGGTTGATGTCGATGGTCGACACCAGGGCCTTGTCGTAGGCGGCGAAGTGGTCGTTGGAAGCGCCGGTGTCGAGCGCTATGGCCGCCCGCAGGTCCGAGCCCGCCAGTCCGCGCAGCGTGTGATCGTCGTGTTGGTAGGCCTGATAGGTGAGCAGGCTCTGTTCGGCGGCCTGGCGCTCGCCGGCGAAGGTGATATTGCGCAGTTCCTCGCCGAGGAAGGAGTCGGCGCTGATGGCCTGCGCGAGATCGCCGCTGTGTGCGCCGATCGCCTGGTCGAGCGCGCCCGCGTAGTCGTCGACGCCGCGCGCCTGGACGCCGGCCAGCCGCTGCGCTTTCCCGAAGTAGCTCTGCTGATACGCCGCCGCGTGTGCGGGGTCGAGCAGGTACCGGCTCTCGTCGGCATTGGCGTCGTAGCTCAGCGCCCGCGCCTGCCGCAGTGCCAGCAGCGAGTCGAAGGCGTCGTGCTTGGCGACGGTGAGCTGGTGTGCCGCAGCGGTATTCGCGAGGTAGCCGCCGGTCAGCACCCCCAGCGTCAGTACAGTGGTCGCGGCCAGCGCCGGGTTGACCCGCCGGTGCAGCATCACCCGCAGCACGACCTGCAATCCCGCCAGCACGCCGAGCAGCAGCAGGCCGAGCACGGCTATGCGCACGCGGGCCGCGACCGTGGTGTGCTCGCTGTCCTGGTACGCCTGGCTCAGTACACCGCTGTTGGTGTCGGCCAGCTTCTGGGCGCGCGACTCCAGATCCGGCACCATCCCCGTTGCCGCCCGGTACGCCTCCAGGGTGCGCGCCGAGGGCTGCCCCGCCGCCCCGCGATCGAGATCGCCGAGCTGGAAGGTGTCCGCGGCCAGCGCCTCGTATTGCCCGAACTTGTCGAGCAGCTCCCGGATCTGCCGGGACGCATCGTCATTGGTGGCGATGGTCATGGCCTGCTGCAGGTCGGCATCGGCCTGCACCCGGCGTTGCTCGTAGACGGTCAGCGCGTTCTTGCGCACGCTTTCCAGCGTCGAATCGTTTCCGGCGAGTAGCACATTCGCCAGCTGCGCGTCCATGTCCGCGAGCGCGAAGTACAAATCCTCCGTGGCGGTCACCGTCGGCGCCGTGTGGTTGCCGATGACGTCGATCCCGTGCCGGGTCGTTCGTGCGTCGGCGGCCATCACCAGCGCGGTCACCGCGGTGAGCACGACCGCGGCGATCGCCAGCAGCCGGATCCAGCCCGGGGTGTCCGACCGCCCGGGCAGCAATCCACGCAGCCGCGCGAGCGCGCCCGTGGCCGGATCGGCCTCGGTGCGCGGAGTCTGGGGACGGGTGAGCATCGTCGTCATGACGGGTTGTCCTGCTTCAGGGTGAGAGTGGTCCACGCGCCCAGGTGAATACGGTCACCGGACCGCACCGGCACCGCCTGCCCGCGCGGAATGGGATCGGCGGCCGCGTTCACGCGGGTGCCGTTGGTGGAGCCGAGATCGATGATGGCCCAGCTGTTCCCGGGCTGGGCGACGAACAGCACGTGTAGATGCGAGACGCCCGGATCATGCGGGGGACCGGTGAGATCGATCTCGGGATCGATACCCTTGGACGCGCTGAAGCGGCCCACCCGCACCTGCGCGCCCCGCAGCGCGAAGACGCGTTCGGGGCAGTAGGCGGGGAATTCGACGTCGTCGTCCTCGCTGCGCATCGTGTCGAAGTACTCACGATCAGCGAAAACTGTTGCAGTCCAAGCTGTTCCGGACGGTTCAGGAGTCGGCAGCGGCGCGACTACCGTCGGTGCCGGTGCGACCACGGTCGGTGTCGGTGCGACAACGGTCGCTGCGGGCCCGGCCGCGGTGGCCGCCGGCGCGGCCATGGTCGCCGCGGGCCCGCCCGCCACGAAGTCGTAGCTGCATCCCTCGCAGAACCGCCCCGTCTGCGGCTCCCCGCATACCGGGCACGGCATCCCCGCGGGTTCCGGTGCGGGCGCGGGTTTCTCGCCCGCCTCCATGAGCAGCCCGCACACATCGCAGTAGTCGGTGGAGACCGAATCGTGTCCGGCCGGACAGGTCAGCATGTCGCCTCGCTCATCGCTTGTGCACGCGTGAGGTCTTGGTCGACCGTGTATCCAGGGTCATCTCGTCGGCCTTCGTCACCGCGGACTTCAAACGCACCGTCCCGGTGCGCGCGTCGAGCACATCGACAACGCCTTCGAGCAGCTTGGCGGTGTCCTCGTTGCCGGAGGCGGCCGCGATCTGCACCGCGCGCCCGAGCTTCTTGGTGGCGGTGTCGAAGTCGCCGTCGCGGCGCGCGGCCAGGCCCGCCTGGATGACATCGGCGAGCTCGGCCTGCCCGGTGTAGTGGGCCACCTCGGGGCTGATCTTGCTGGACTGCACGACATCATCGGTCCAGACGGCCTTGACCAGACCCTGCCCGAGCACCTCGGCCTGATCGCCGCTGCCGCGCACCAGGCTGACCCGCCCCGCGAGCATGACGTCGCCCAGGCCGCCGGGCGCGACCTCGATGCAGATGTGGTAGTCGCGGCTCTCCGCCCCGCCCCATGATCCGGTCGGGTATTCGCCGGTCTGCGCGCCGTTCTCGGTGCGCCGCCCGGTCAGATCGAGCAGCTCCGGCGCGACCTGCTTGACGAACTTCACGGCGGCCCCGCGCGGCGTCCACAGCCGCAGCGCGACATCGGCGACGGACTTGCCCATCGCGGCCGTGGTCATGGCCTGGAAGTCGGCCGCCAGATCCTTGGGGTCGGCGACGATATCGCAGGTGCCGAGCAGCGCGCTCGAGACCTTGCGCAGCTCGGCGATCTCCCAGTCGGTGCCCACGCCCCGGCAGTCGCACACGTAAACCCCGGTGCTGGCGGTGATTTCGGCGTCCAGCTGCTGAGGTGTCTCGTGCTCGTCGCGGCCGTCGGTGAGCAGGATTGCGTGCCGTAGCCCGTCCCGGTTCCCGAACAGCTGTCGCGCCAGCCGCAGCCAGGTGCCGATGGCGGTGCCGCCGCCCGCCCGCAATTGCTGCACGGCCGCAACGGCATTGGCCTTGTTTGCGGGGGTGGCCGTGATCAGCGACGGCGTCACCGGGTACACCATCCGCGCCACGTCGGTGCCCGCCACCACCGCGAAGTCCACGCCATCGCGCACCGCGGAAATCGCTGCGGCGGTGGCGTTCTTGGCGGCGGCCAGCTTGCCGTAGCTGTGATCCATGCTGCCCGAGCAGTCGACGATGATCACCTCGGCCGCCCTGTTGCCGGCCGGCATCCCGCCGCCGCCCGTGGCGGTCACAGTGACCACCGCATTGACGCGGGTGGCTCCGGCGGGCAGGTATTCGTTCTGGAAGGTTTCGATCTGGAAACCCAAGGGCTGGTTCATGGTCGGAGATTCCTCGAGGTAGCGGGAAACGGAGCGACGGCGACGGTGATGTTGTCCCCGCCGCCCGCGGCCAGCGCCAGATCGGCCAGGTGATGCGCCGCGGCGCGCGGATCGGTCCGGGCCGCGGGCAGAGCGAGCTCGGCGAGCCGGTCGGCGTCGGGGTAGTAGTTCCACAGCCCGTCGCTGCACAGCAGCACCGCACCCGGCCCGTCCGGCACGAAGGTGCGCAGGTGGGGTTCGATGGCGTCGGCGTCGGCGCCCAGCCAGGCGGTGAGGGTATGGGCATCGGGCATGGACATGGCGGTCGACTCGTCCACGCCGAGCTCGACGAGCCCGGCCGCGACCGAATCGTCGGTGCTCAACCGCCGCGGCGGGATCGCGGCCGGATCGGTGGTCAGCCAGTAGGCGCGGCTGTCGCCTATCGATCCGACGGTGACCGCGCTCGCGGTGACCACCGCGGAGACGATGGTGCACGACGGTGTGCGATCGCCGCTGTCGCCCAACGCCGCCACGGCATCCGCCGCCGCGCCGATGGCCAGGATGGTCGCCGCCTCCGATCCGGTGCCCGCGGTCAGTTCGTCCGCGAGCCGATCGGCCGCGGTGGCGGCGGCGCGCTGGGCGGCGTCGTCGGCGTGGTCGGAGCTGGACACTCCGTCGCACACCACCAGGATTCGGATTCCCGTCCCGGGGAGCACTCGCAACGCCATGGCGTCCTCGTTGTGCGCGTGGCGTTTTCCGCGATCGGTGACCGCGGCGACCGCGTCCATGTCGAGCTCGTGCCGGTCCGACACCGCCGGTTGCATGCCGCACACCCGGCAGAAACCGTCCGCGTCGAGTATTCCGGCCGGACATGAAGAACAGCGCACCGCGGGTGGTTCGGCGGGCACCAGTGCGGCGCCGCAGTCCTCACAGAAGCGGTCGCCGTCGGCGAACTGCGCGCCGCACATCGGGCACACGCCGGTGCCCTCTGTCGTGGCCGTCATCATCATGCCCCTCACACCCAGCTCACCGGTCGAACGGCATTGGCGCGGTTCACCAGATCGCGACGCGCCAGTCTGTCCGAGGCCAGCCGCGCCAGCTCTCGAAACTGGAATTCGAGCGCGGTGCGCAGGTCCCGATCGGCGAACCGGCAGCCCAGCACCAGCGCCCCCGGTTCGATCGGCTGGGCGGACGCCAGCGTCCGCGCGGCATCGAGGACGGCAATGCTCTTCCACGCCTTGTGTTCCGGATCCAGCGCCAGCCCGGAGAGCCGGTTGCCCGCGGCCACCAGATAGCCGTGCCGGCTCGTCCCGCCCACGAGCTGCGCCCCGAGGGCGGCGAGCTGGGCGGCGGTGTGATGGCTGGAGCTGACGGGCACCGATTCCGCGGCCGCGATGGCCCCGTCGATATCCCGCTCCTGTAGCCGCGTGCGCGCCAAACCGAATGCAGCACTGGGGTATCCGTTGTCGGTGCGCCACACCTGCAGGTAGAGCCGCGACGCCCCGTCGTGGTCGCCGGTGTATTCCCGGGCAACCGCGAGTGCGAGCTTGGCGGCGGCCTCACCGGGCAGCATGCCGTAGACGGTGTCGAAATGTTCTTGCGCGTCGGCGAAATCGCGGCGGGTCAGCGCGGCCAGCCCGCGGTACCAGGTGATGCGCCAGTCGGCGTCCTCGGACTCCTCCAGCGCGGCCAGCTCGGTGAGCGCGGTATCGGTGTCACCGCTTTCGATTCGGGCGCGGGCCAGCGCCAGCGTCACCTCCGGGGAGGACACCGGCGCGGTCTCCAGCGCGGTCACCAGCTGCCGGGGATCGCCGATGGAGGTGGTGGCGAGGAACCCGGCCGCGGCATCGGCCGGGTCGACCACGGGAACCGGCAGCGCCGCCGCGATGGCCTGCGGGTCCGGGGTCGCGGGCCACTGCTCCGGGTCGGCCCCGAAAGTCGTGCGCTCGCCGCTGAATACGGTCGACAGCGCCGGGCGCGGCTGCCCGTCGGTGGTGGCCACCACCTCGCGCAGCACCCCGGTCACCTGCTCGGCCATCTCCGAAGCGGACCCGAATCGCTCGTTCGGATCGGCGGCGGTCGCGCGTTCCAGCAGCCGCCGGAACGACGGGAACTGCGCCAGCAGCGGCACCTCCGCGGCAGGCGGCAGGGCGTACCTGTAGGCACCGCGGTAGTCGAAGTTGAAGGTCAGTACCGCCAGTGTGCGCGCCACCGTGAACAGGTCCGATTCCACCGAGGCGCCTTCGGTTTCCAGCTCCGGCGCGCAGTAGCCGTCGGTCTTGAACCCGGCGCTCTCCTCGTCGTCCATATGGCGGACCGCTCCCAGGTCGATGAGCTTGAGCTGCTCCTCGGTCTGGATCATATTGTCGGGCTTGAAATCGCAGTACAGCAGGCTCATGCCGTGCAGATAGCCGAGCGCGGGCAGGATCTCCAGAATGTAGGCCAGCCCCTGGGCCAGCGGCAGCGGCTGCATCCGGCCGGACGAATCGCGCTGGGAGCGCAGCTCTTTCAGTGACGCGCCGCCCACGTACTCCATGACGATGTAGCCGACCGGCTCATGCGTGCGCGGGTCGGGGTGCTTCACGAAGTTGAAGATCTTGACGATATTGGGATGTTCCACCGACGCCAGGAACTGCCGCTCGGCCACCGCAGCGGCCATGGCGTCGGCATCACCGGTGTCCAGCAGGCCCTTCAGCACCACCCAGCGGTCGCTGACATTGCGGTCGCGGGCCAGGTATATCCAGCCCAGGCCGCCGTGGGCCAGGCAGCCCAGCACCTCGTACTGCCCGGCCACCAGATCACCGGCGATCAGCTTGGGGGTGAAGGAGTAGGCGGTGCCACAATTGCGGCAGAAGCCCTCGGTGCGGCCGGGTACGCCGTCGCGGCCGCGGCCCACCCGCTGCTCGCAGCTGCTGCAGAAGCGTTCGTTCTCCGGCACCTGCGGGTCGGCCATGACCGCCGTGGACGGATCCCGGTACGGCACTTGGGGAATCGACACCAGGCCCGCGCCGAGGCGGCCGCGGCTGGAGCGTGCGGTCCGGGTGGACCGGGAGGACGAGCGGCTGGTGCCGCGCCGGCTCTGGCGGCCGGAGCGAGTCGAGCCTGTCCAGGTAGGAGCGTACGTCGCGGATACGGACTGTCCGTTGGGTCCCGATGCGGCGGTATATGCCGCGGTGCCCGGTAGCACCTGCGCCTCGGCCACGGGCGCGAGCCCGCACTCGTCGCAGAAACCGTCCAGAATGGTGCCGCCGCAACCCGGCCGCAGGCAGTTGGTCATCGTCATGCCGTCTTCTCGGTGATCGCCTGCTGATACTCGGCCACCGCGCGTGTGGCGGCGGCGAGATCGCAGGGGGCGGAATGCAAGAGCTCGTAAGCGTGGCGGTAGCGCGCGTCCACGACCGGATCCTCGCTCAGCCGCAGCCGCGCGCCCTTGGCGCGGTAGGCGTCGACCCGGCCGCGCAGTTCGTCGCGGCGGTCCAGCAACGCCACGGCATTGTCGCGCGCGGTGTCGGCGCCGGCGCGGGCGCCGTCGATGTCCCGTGAAAGCGCCGCCACCTCGTCATCGACACGGGTCCAGTGGCGGTCGCCGTCGCCGGCACGTAGTCGCGCGAGCCGATCCCGCAGCGGGGCAAGGGGTTCGATGGCGACGGGTGTGAAACCGAGGATCTTGACCGCGGTGGTCGCCGCGGCCGCGGTCGCCGCTTGCTCGGCCGCCTCGGCCGCGTCGACGGCCGCGGCCAACCGCTCCAGCCGTTCGTCGACGCTGTCGCGGCGGGCCCCCAGCTGCTCGAGCTGGGCCTGCACTTCGTCGAGTTCGTCCGCGAGCGCCGTCTCACCGTCAGCGCTGGGGCTTCGCTCGGCCAGGCTCAGCGGGTCCGACATGGCCAGTGCGCGTTCGGTGTTCAGCCGCGCCTCGACGCCGTCGAGACGCGCCGGCAGTGGATGGCCGATGACGGCCAGATCCAACTCCGCGGCCAGCCGCCGCAGTTCCAGCAACCGTGCCCCGGCCCGATCCACGCCCGGCAGGAATGCCGAGGACACCGCGTCGGCGGTGGCCGCGATCCGGGCCACTTCGCGATAGGCCGCGGTCATCTCGGCCACCAGCTGCGCGAGCGTCATCGAGCGGCGCACTGCGGCGGGGCCCAGCAGATCCCGTTCACTCATCGGAATCGGCTGCGGCGCAAGTACAACCGACGGACCGCACAGCAGATCGGTCAACGCGGTCAGCTCCGCGTGTCCCGGGCGTGTCCGCCGTGCCCGCACCTCGTGCGCCTGCGCCACCACGCCCTCGAACAGGCGGAGCTGCGCCCACAACCAATCCAGCCGAGCCCGCGCCGCGGTCCACCGGGCGGCGCTCACACCCACCAGCGGCACGCCGTCGAGAAACCGCACACCCGGATGATCCTCCAGCTCCGCGAGATTCGCGGAGATCTCGCGGTGATCGGCGTCGAGCCGGGCCAAGGTCTGATCGACCTCGGCGATTGCCAACACTGGCACCCCCCTGTAGAAGCGATGTCCATCGACAGGCGCAAGCCCGTCAGCACATGCTGCCATCGCTGGGCGTAAGCAAACCGTAAGGATTTTCCGGGTTCCGCAGCACAGTCGCGGCACGGCCGGGCGAGGATGGGCCTTCGGCCTACTTCCGGGCGCCGGTGGGGGCGGTGATCACGGCGACCGCCTCCGCATACCAGCGGAATAGCCGAATCGGCGGCAGGGGAGCGGCATTCAGCTCCACCCAGCACTCCGCGACCGCGGCACGCGCGGTCACCCCGATCCACGGCCGGGGGAGCAGCTCCGGCGGCAGCAGCGGATCGGACACGACCGCACGATCGAACTCGCTCGCCAAAGTGATTGCGAGCGAAAGCTGTCGGGCCGGATCCGCGGTGCGCAGCGCCGGCAGGGTGCGCTCGGCGGCCGCGAGCAGGCGCTCGTACCCGGCGGCCAGCGTGTCCAGCGGCCACAGCCGCGCCGTGAGCTCCGGACCCCCGGTGATCCCCCCGACCGACAGCTCACCGGTCGACAGCGTGGTGAGCTGCCCATCGATGTCGAGTTTCGCTGCCAGGGAACGGATTCGGTCCTCCCAGGCGTGCGGCGACACGTACAGCCCGCCCTGGATCGGCGCGCCACCGTGGTACACGATGGCCTCACGCATGGCGCCACGCGCCTGCCGATTGGCCTCCGGCACCGCGAAGGCCACCAGATGCCAGACGCCGTCCCACGGCACCTCCCCGCGATCCTGGGCATAGGCGAAGCGCAAATTCTCCAGATCGGGTTCGATGGTCCCCAGGGTGCCCTCGGTGGCGCGCAGCACCGCCCTGCGCCCGCGTCCCTCGTGCGTGAATCGCCCCTCGGCCACCAGCCTTTTGATGCACAGCCGCACCTGCTGATCGCTCATGCCGAGCACGGCCGCGACATCGTAGAGCTCACCGGCGTCGATCGTGGCGTCCTCCCGGATCATGCTCTCCACGAGCGTCCGGGTCGGAATCTCGGTGGCCGGAATCAGATCGTCCACGGCGTGCTCCTCACTCCACGATGCACGGTGCTACCCGACCGGTTCCCGCTCGATGACGACCGGTGAGCCGCCGCCGAATTCGCGGCCCAGATCCGCGAAGAACCGCGGCGCGTCGATGACCGCCTCCGGCGGATGCACCCCCGGCCGGCGGGCGCAGCCGTCGATGACCTGGGACATGCCCAGCGCCAAGGGAATCCCGGTCGCCCGCTCCATATCGCCGAACAGCTTATCGATGCCACCCGCCACCGACGGGTCCAGGTGCGCCAGCACCCGATATTCGCGCCCCGCCCGCCGACCCGACAGGGCGGCGAAGAACGGCGGCAGATTCCCCGGCCCGCGGGTCCGCAGGGCCGTCGGCACCGAGCGGGCGATCCGCGCCAGCGTCGGCCGCGCCAGCTCCCGCGCGGCCGCCTCGTTGGTGAGCCGGCCCGCGTCGATATCGCGGCGCAGCATCTCCAGATAGGCCAGCGTCGACGGCGTCACCACCATCAGATTGGCCGCGTCGCCGACGGGTTTCAGGCTGCGCTGCAAGGTGATCGGCTCGGGGTGGCCGATGGTGTAGGCGGTGCCGTGCCGCCCGCCCGGCAGGGTGAGCTCGACCGGGCGCAGGGGGCGCTGCGCGACCACCCGGCCTGCCGTCACCGCCGAGATGCTGCCGCTGCTCTGCTGCATCCAGTGGATGGCCGCCGCTGTCGGCTGCCCGTCGGCGAGCAGCGACTCCTCGCCGCCGCCCGCGCCCGGAACATCCACCGGCCATGCGGTATACGCGTCGAGCACGGTGTCGAGCTCGGCCGCCGCCAGCGCCGCGAGCAGATTGCTGATCCCGGGACTGGCACCCATTCCCACGATCGCGCACACCCCGGCCGCCCGCGCTCGGTCATCGAGCCCGAGCATGTCGACCGTCGGCTCCCAGTCGTCGCAGATATCGAGATAATGCGTGCCGGTGTCGATGGCGGCGGCCAGCACGGTGCGGCCGAATCGGTAGTAGGGGCCGACGGTATTGAGCACCAGATCGACCTGCACGAGTGCGTTGCGCAGCGCGAGGGCGTCGGTGACATCGAGCGGGCGCGCGGACACCGGTACCCGGGCGTCGGCGAAGCGCCGGGCCACCGCCGCGGCGGCCTGCCCGTCACGATCGGCGATCACGATCCGCTCGACGCCCAGCAGCCGGGCGGCGGTGTCGACGGCGGCGGCGCCCATCGCGCCCGCCGCGCCCAGGGCGAGGACCTTCATGGCGTACTCCTGTGCGGTATCAGTGGTTCGGTGGATGGCGGCGTACTCGCGCAACGCGTCGAGATAGCCCGGGGCATAGAGGGATCGGGGCGCGAACAGCGCGACCAGGAAGGACCGCAAGCCGCCGGGCTTGTCGAGAATGCCGAAGTCGTGCTGGACGATCACCCATCCGCTCGCCGACAGCACCAGTGCGGCAACACAACTCGTGGCGATGCCGGTCCCACGCTTCCAGCTCATAAAACTATCGTACCAAAAACGATCGTATGGAGATTGATAGATTCATGTGGTTGTTAGCCTGAGCACGACAATCGCGAAGGGACGGGTGCATGGCGACGATCGAAGAGGCGCTCGAAATAGAGCAACTCGAACGCGACATCTTCCGTGGCGCGTCCACCAAGACGCAGCTGCCACGCACATTCGGCGGGCAAGTGGCGGGGCAGGCGCTGGTGGCGGCGGTACGCACGGTGGATCCGCACTATCAGGTGCATTCACTGCACGGGTATTTCCTGCGGCCGGGCAATCCGGAGCGACCCACCGTCTACCTGGTGGACCGCATCCGCGAAGGCCGCTCCTTCTGCACGCGCCGAGTCACCGGCGTGCAGAACGGCGAGGCCATCTTCACCATGTCGGCCTCCTTCCACGTCGGCGACGAAGGACCCGAGCATCAGGACCGGATGCCGTCGGTGCCGCCGCCGGCCGAGCTGCCCGACGCCAAGGAGTCCATGAGCCCGGAACGGCTGTGGGCCATGCGCGAATGGGAGCACTGGGACATTCGCAACATCCCGCAGGAGGACGTGGACCGCCGCGACGGCCTGGCCGCCCAGCAGCAGGTGTGGTTCCGCTATCGGCACGCGCTGCCCGACGATCCGCTGTTCCACGTCTGCACCCTGGCGTACATGAGCGATATGACCCTGCTCGGCTCGTCCAAGGTCATCCACCCCGACGAGCCCACCCAGAACGCCTCGCTCGACCACGCCATGTGGTTCCTGCGCCCGTTCCGCGCCGACGACTGGCTGCTCTACGACCAGCAGTCGCCCTCGGCGGGCGCGGGTCGCGCGCTGACCGGCGGGCGGATCTGGAACCAGGCCGGGGAACTGGTCGCGGTGGTCATGCAGGAGGGGCTGACCCGCACCTTCCGTGACGAGCAGGCCGAGTCGTACCCGGCCGGAACCGCCTGAGCCGCACCCGAAACCATCCCAGCCGCATACAAATCGAGCGCGCCGCCGGTGAATTCCGGCGGCGCGCTCGGGTTTTCGGTGATCAGGCGGTCTGCACCCGCAGGTGACACACCACCGTGTCGTTCATCTTGCGCAGCACCCGCTCCAGCTCGTCACTGCGATGGCTGGGCAGCACGTGGTTCCACCCGGCGGGCGGCTCGATCTCGGCGATCACCACCACCTTGCGCCGGCCGGTGAAGTGGTCGGCGACATAACGCGCCACCGGCCCGCCCACCGTCGAATCGCCGTCCTCGAGCAGCACCAGGCGCACATCCGGATGCCAGGCCTCCCACTCCTTGGTGAACACGGTGATGTTCTCGCCCGGCAGGCACACGTGCACCGCGGTCACGTCTCGGCCCAGCGACATGGCCGCCGAGAGCGCCTCGCGGCTCAGCTCCGACACCTCCGACACCGGTACCACGATCGCGGTCTCGGTGGCCTTCGGCTCGGCGGGCACACAGCCCGCGCCGCGGCAGCCGTCGATCCGGGTGTAGATCGTGCGGATCCGCTCCATGGCCACCACCAGCAACGGCAGCACCACCACGATCAGCCACGCGCCCTCGGTGAATTTCATTGCGGTGGTGACGATCAGCGCCACGAAGGTGAGCACCGCGCCGAAGCCGTTCAGCGCCGCCCGCCACTGCCAGCCCCGGGTGCGCACGTCCAGCCAGTGCCGGACCATGCCGACCTGGGCGATGGTGAAGCCCACGAACACGCCGATCGCGAACAGCGGCACCAGCGCGTTCATATCACCGCGGGACGCGGCCAGCAGCACCGCCGACGAAATGCCCAGCGCGAGCACGCCGAAGCGATACACCTGCCGTTGCGAGCTCACCGCGAAACGGTGCGGCAGCGAATTGTCGTCGGCCAAGATCTTGGTCAGCGTGGGCAATCCGCCGTAGGAGGTGTTGGCCGCCAGCGCCAGCAGGATCACGGTCGCGAATTGCACGATGTAGTAGGTGATTCCGTGGCCCAGTGCCGCCTCGGTCAGCTGTGACAGGATCGTGGTGCCCTCGATCGGGTGGATCGAGAACTTCCCGATGAGCGTGGCCAGCCCGATGAGCATGAGGCCAAGCAGCACACCCAGAGCCACCTCGGCCCGCTGCGCGCGCCTGACCTTGGGCTGCGCGAAGCTGGGCACCGCGTTGGCGATGGCCTCGACGCCAGTCAGGGCCGCGCAACCGCTGGAGAAGGCCTTGAGCAGCAGCAGGATTCCGATATTGCGGGCGTTCTCGGCGACCGCGGCGCCGGTCTCGACGGTGGCCGGATGCGATCGCAACAGGCCTGCGACGATGACGACGAATATGCCGAGCACGAACACCACGGTCGGGGCCATGAAGGCCCGCGCGCTCTCGCGAATGCCGTACAGGTTCAACACGGTGATCCCGACCAGAACCGCGAGGCAGATCCACACCGTGTAGGGGAAGAGCGAGGGGAACGCCGAGGTCAGCGCCGCCACGCCCGCGGCGATCGACACCGCCACATTCAGGATGTAGTCGACGATGAGCGAGGCCGCGGCCACCAGGCTGGTGCGCCGCCCGAGCCGCGCCTTCGCCACCGCGTACGCGCCGCCGCCGTTCGGGAATGCCGCGATCACCTGCCGGTAGGAGAGGGTCAGCACGGTCAACAGCACCACGATCGCCAGGGTCACCGGCAGCGTGAAGCCGAGCCCGGCCGTCCCGGCGGCCGCCAGGACCAGCACGATCGCCTCCGGCCCGTAGGCCACCGAGGCCATGGCGTCGAGCGAGAGTCCAGCCAGCCCGGTCGCGACGGTCAGCCCGTGCCGCGGCGGAGGCGGAGCGTCGACCCCTCCGCGCGGCCCGGGCGAGGCTTGCGGTAGCAAATCAGTCACATGCCGCAGTGTTCACCCGGAAGCGCTGATGGACACCCCTCCTTACGGTTCCCTGACACCCTGGGTGAGCAGGGCCACACACTCCCGCAAACGTATGCTCGACGGCGTGAAACCGAGGATTGGTGTGCTGGCGCTGCAGGGCGATGTGCGTGAACACCTGCATGCTCTCGAGGCGTGCGGGGCGGATGTGGTGCCCGTGCGCCGCGAATCCGAGCTGGCCGCGGTCGACGGTCTGGTGCTGCCCGGTGGCGAATCCACCACCATCAGCAAGCTGTTGGAGGTCTTCGACCTGCTGGAACCGGTCAGGCAGCGACTCCGTGACGGGCTGCCCGCCTACGGCTCGTGCGCGGGCATGATCCTGCTGGCCTCCGAGGTGCTCGATACCCGCCCCGACATGAAGCCGCTGCACGGCATCGATATGACCGTGCGCCGCAATGCCTTCGGACGGCAGGTGGATTCCTTCGAAGCCGACGTGGACTTCGCCGGTCTCGACGGCCCGGTCCGTGCGGTGTTCATCCGGGCGCCCTGGGTCGAGCGGGCCGGGGACGGTGTCGAGGTGCTGGCCCGGGTGCCCGCGGGTCCGGCGGCCGGACGCATCGTCGCGGTCCGCCAAGGCAATGTCATGGCAACCTCCTTCCATCCCGAAGTGACGGGCGATCTGCGGGTGCACAAGCTGTTCGTCGACACCGTGGTCCGTCCGCGGGCCGGAGTCTGAGCGAGCACTCGAGTAGACTGGTGCAGTTGTCCGTCCGCCGGGGCGGGTACGTTGCCACTTGAACGACAGCGCCCCCTGAAACGAGGAAGTAGGGAATGAGCGGCCACTCAAAATGGGCCACCACCAAGCACAAGAAGGCCGGGATCGACGCGAAGCGCGGCAAGCTCTTCGCGAAGTTGATCAAGAACATCGAGGTGGCGGCCCGCACCGGTGGTAGTGACCCGGACGGCAACCCGACTCTGTACGACGCCATCCAGAAGGCGAAGAAGTCGTCGGTCCCCAATGACAACATCGAGCGCGCCCGCAAGCGCGGCGGTGGTGAAGAGGCCGGTGGCGCGGACTGGCAGACCATCATGTACGAGGGCTACGGCCCCAATGGTGTCGCCGTGCTGATCGAGTGCCTCACCGATAACCGCAACCGCGCCGCCGGTGAGGTGCGCGTGGCCATGACCCGCAATGGCGGCAATATGGCCGACCCGGGTTCGGTGTCGTACCTGTTCCACCGCAAGGGCCTCATCACCCTGGAGAAGAACGGCCTGTCCGAGGACGATGTGCTCATGGCGGTGCTCGACGCGGGCGCTGAAGAGGTCAACGACCTGGGCGAAGCCTTCGAGATCATCTCCGAGCCGGGTGACCTGATCGCCGTGCGCACCGCCCTGCAGCAGGCCGGAATCGACTACGACTCCGCCGAATCGAGCTTCCAGCCGTCGATGTCGGTGGCCGTCGACGCCGAGGCCGCGCGCAAGGTGTTCAAGCTGATCGACGCGCTCGAAGACAGCGACGACGTGCAGAACGTCTTCACCAACATCGACGTCTCCGACGAGGTGCTGGCCGAGCTCGACGCCTGATCGAGCTCCGAACGACGCGGGCCGCTTCCCGAACCGGGAGGCGGCCCGCGTCGTATGTCCCGGGCTCCACGGGTGCCGGGTGCGAGAATCGCGGCGTGCCCGAATTGCGCGCCATCCGAGGCGATATCACCGAGCAGCAGGTCGATGTCATTGTGAACGCCGCGAATTCCTCTCTGCTCGGCGGTGGGGGAGTGGACGGGGCGATCCACCGCAGGGGCGGACCGGAGATCCTCGCCGCCTGTCGCGCATTGCGGGCCTCCCAGTACGGCCGTGGCCTGAAGACCGGGCAGGCGGTCGCCACCACCGCCGGAAACCTCCTCGCCCGCTGGGTGATTCACACCGTCGGCCCCGTATGGTCGGCGACCGAGGACCGCTCCGCGCTGCTGGCCTCCTGCTACCGCGAATCCCTGCGCGTGGCAGACGAACTCGGGGCGGAGACCGTGGCGTTCCCGGCCATCTCCACCGGCGTGTACGGCTGGCCCATGGACGACGGCGCCCGCATCGCCGTCGAGACCGTGCGCGGCGCCGAAACCGGGGTACGGGAGGTGCGGTTCGTGCTTTTCGGCGACGAGGCGTTCCGAATCTTCGCCGCGGCGCTCGCCGCGAATCCGGGTGCCTGAGCGGGCGAATTGGGGGTTTACCCCGATGCGCGCCAAACCTCCTGTGCGACAAGCTGAATCCCGGGTCGGGTCACAGTCGATAGGAGTTGATTCACACATGGCTCAACGGTTGCTGGTCGGTCTGGGCGCTGCGGCCCTGATCACCGCCGCGGCTGGTGCCCTGGCCCCGGCGGCATTCGCGACGGATCTGGCCGAAGGAGTTTCGTGCAGTGATCGCAGCTGCCGCAACGACACCGACGACATCTATCGAATCCAGGTGCGGGTGCACTGCTCGGGATTCGGTGACGGGTACGAGACGTCGGTCTGGGTGAACAGCCACACCACCGAACAGCTGCAGGTCGGGTGCACCGGCCACTGGGTGTCCGGCGGGTTCCGCCCCGGCACGCCCTCGATGAACTCCGACGGCACCTGGAACTCGCCTCCGATGGAGCGGGAGCCCGACAGGTTCGAGCCCAGTTACCTGACGGGTATCGACTACCTGAGTGCCGTGGTCGACAACAGCGGCCGCCGCCGCCCCGACGCCCCCGCGCCCAGCGGCTCCTGATTCCGGCCGGATCACCCGAGCCCGCACCGCGACCGGCCGTGTCGATGGACAATGTCGCCGCGAGGGTCCGTTAGACTCTCGAACAGTTGTTCGTTCATGGTGAGAGGGGTTTCGGTGCGGGTGATGGGCGTCGACCCCGGGCTCACCCGGTGCGGCATCAGCATGATCGTCGGCAGCATGGGCCGGCAGGTCTCCATGCTCGCCGTCGACGTGGTGCGCACGCCGCCGGAAATGGAGCTGGCGCAACGGCTTCTGCTCGTCGCCGACGCCGCCGAGGCATGGATGGACGCCCATGAGCCCGAAGCCGTGGCCATCGAACGCGTCTTCTCCCAGCACAATGTGCGCACCGCCATGGCCACCGCGCAGGCAGGCGGCGTCATCGCGCTCGCGGCCGCCCGGCGGCAGATCCCGGTGCACTTCCACACGCCGTCTCAGGTGAAGGCGGCCGTCACCGGCAACGGTTCGGCGGGCAAGGCGCAAGTGACCGCCATGGTGACCCGTATCCTCGGGCTGGCCGTCGCTCCCAAGCCCGCCGACGCCGCCGACGCGCTCGCCCTGGCCATCTGCCACTGCTGGCGTGCACCCATGCTGGAACGCATGGCCAAGGCGGAGGCGATGGCCGAGCGGCAACGGCGCATGTACGAGGAAAGGCTTGCCCAGCAACGGAAGGCGGTAACGCGGTGATCGCGTCGGTACGCGGCGAGGTACTCGAGATCGGGCTCGACCATGTGGTCATCGAGGCGGCGGGGGTCGGCTACCGGCTCAATGCCACCCCGGCCACCCTGGCCGGGCTCACCCGCGGCGAGGACGCCCGGCTCTACACGACCATGATCGTGCGCGAGGACTCCATGACGCTGTTCGGCTTCGCCGACACCGAGGCGCGGGAGCTGTTCGTGCTGTTGCAGACCGTGTCCGGGGTGGGACCGAAGCTGGCCATGGCCGTGCTGGCGGTGCTCGAACCGGAGGCGCTGCGCAAGGCGCTCGCGGAATCGAATGTGGCGGCGCTGACCCGGGTTCCGGGTGTCGGCAAGCGCGGCGCCGAACGGATGGTGGTCGAGCTGCGGGACAAGGTGAATCTGGTTCCGGTGCAGTCCGGCCCGCCCGGATCGGGGCCCGCGCCCGTGGCCACCCCGGTGCGCGAGCAGGTGGTGGACGCTCTCATCGGGCTCGGCTTCCCGGCCCGGCAGGCGGAGGGGGCGGTGGACGCCGTGCTGGCCGACCAGCCGGGCATCGGCACCTCGCAGGCGCTGCGCACGGCGCTCGGGCTGCTGGGCAAGAATCGATAGGCCGTCATGACCGACGAGTTCGACGATATCGACGACACCGAATCCGCCGTCAGCGCAGGCTATCTGCAATCCGACGGCGAGATCGAGGCCAGCCTGCGCCCGAAGTCCCTCGACGACTTCATCGGGCAGCCGCGCGTGCGCGAACAGCTGGCGCTGGTGCTGCGCGGGGCGAAACTGCGCGGCGGCACCCCCGACCACGTGCTGCTGTCCGGGCCGCCGGGGCTGGGCAAGACGAGTATGGCCATGATCATCGCCGGCGAATTGGGTACCGCGCTGCGGCTCACCTCCGGCCCGGCGCTGGAACGCGCGGGCGACCTGGCCGCCATGCTCAGCAATCTGGTCGAGGGCGACGTGCTGTTCATCGACGAGATCCACCGCATGGCCCGGCCTGCCGAGGAAATGCTGTACCTGGCCATGGAGGACTTCCGCGTCGACGTGGTGGTCGGCAAAGGCCCTGGCGCGACCTCGATTCCCCTTGATATCGCGCCGTTCACACTGGTGGGCGCGACCACCCGCTCCGGCGCGCTGACCGGCCCACTGCGCGACCGCTTCGGCTTCACCGGCCACATGGACTTCTACGAACCCGAAGAGCTGCAGAGGATTCTGGAGCGCTCGGCGCGAATCCTGGGGGTGCGCTTGGAGTCCGATGCCGCGGCCGAGATCGCGGGCCGCTCCCGTGGCACGCCCCGAATTGCGAACCGGCTGCTCCGGCGTGTCCGTGATTATGCCGAGGTCAAGGCCGACGGACTTGTCACGCGTGAAATCGCCTGTGCCGCACTGGCGGTGTACGACGTGGACGCACTGGGGCTGGACCGCCTCGACCGCGCGGTGCTGAGCGCGTTGATCCGCAGCTTCAACGGCGGCCCGGTCGGGGTCTCGACCCTCGCCGTCGCGGTCGGCGAGGAAGCGGCCACGGTCGAGGAGGTGTGTGAACCCTTCCTGGTGCGGGCCGGATTGGTGGCCCGCACGCCCCGCGGCCGCATCGCGACCGCGGCGGCGTGGGAGCACCTCGGCTTGGTCCCGCCGCCGGACCTGGTTTTCGGATCGATCGAAGTGCGGCGTCACGAGCCCCAGATGGACCTGTTCGAGCCGTAAACCGTTCACGGGTGCGAACTTCCGCGAATAGAAACCGCGCCGCTTGCCGTTCTCCGGCGGTCGGCGCGGTTCTATTGCTACTTCACCCGACGGTGAGGACGAGCTTTCCGACGGTACGGCCGGTCTCGCCGAGAGCATGGGCCTCGGCGGCGTCGGCGAGCGGGAAAGACCCCGCGATGGTGGGGCGCAGCGCGCCGGATTCGGCGAGCTCGCGCAGTGCCTCCATCCCGGTGTGATCGGCCTCGACGAGCAGGATTTCGGCACGCACGCCGAGCTTCTCGGCATCGGCCCTGTAGTGGTCACCGCCATTGGCGCGCAGGGAAACCAGAATGCCGCCGGGCCGTAGTGTGCGCAGAGACCGCTGGGCGTGGTCGGCATCGATGGGGTCGAGGACCATGTCGATATCGCGGACCGTGTCCGCGAAATCGGTGGTGCGGTAGTCGATCACCTCGTCGACGCCGATGCCGCGCAGGAAATCGTGGTTGGCGGTGCTGGCGGTGCCGATCACGTACGCGCCGCGCGCCTTGGCGATCTGCACCGCGAAGTGTCCCACACCGCCGGCGGCGGCGTGGATCAGAACCCGCTGCCCGGCCTGCACATTCGCGGTGTCGACCAGCGCCTGGTAGGCGGTCAGGGCGGCCAGCGGGATGGCGGCGGACTGCTCGTGGTCGAGATTGGCGGGCTTGCGGGCGAAGGCCCGGGCCGGTCCGGTGACGTATTCGGCGGCCGCGCCGTGCCCGTGCGGGTAGGGGAGCATGCCGAACACCTCGTCGCCGGGCTTGAACAGGGTGACGCCGATCCCGGTCGCCACCACCTCGCCGGAGACGTCCCAGCCCAGCACGAACGGGGGCGGGGGCAGGAACAGGCCCGTACGGCGGCGGTGGCCCCAGTCGGTCGGGTTCAGGGCCGTGGCGCGCACCCGTACCAGGATCTCGCTCGGACCGGGCTGCGGCACGGGCAGTTCCACCTCGTGCAGGACCTCGGGACCGCCGAGCACGTCCTGGCCGATGGCCTTCATGGTGGTGGGGATGATGATCTCCTTCTCGCTCATGCCTCCAGCTTGCCGCCGGGGGAGCGGGGAGAAAATGGCACGATTGCCAATATTCGATAGAATCGTGCCATGCAGTCGGAGAAGGCACAGCCGCACCGGGTCGTCGTCCTGGCGCTCGACGGGGTCTACCCGTTCGAACTCGGCATCCCGAACCGGGTGTTCGGCACCGCCGACGGACTGTACGAGGTGATCACCTGCTCGCTGGACGGGCGGCCGGTGCGCAGCAGTTCCGACTTCGACGTCGCGGTCGCGCACGATGCGAGCCTGCTGGAAACCGCCGACACCGTGGTGATTCCGCCGTGCGATGTCGTGCCGATCCTGGAAAATGGCCTGCCGCAGGCCGTTTCGGACGCACTGGCCTCCATCCGCCCAGGCGTGCGGCTGGTCTCCATCTGCACCGGCGCGATCGTGGTCGCCGCCGCGGGCCTGCTCGATGATCGGCCCGCGACCACCCACTGGAACTTCGCCGACCGGTTCCGGCGGACCTTCCCGAGGGTTCACGTCGACCCGAACGTCCTCTACGTCGACGACGGCGACATCCTCACCTCCGCCGGCGCCACCGCCGGAGTCGACCTGTGCCTGCACCTGATTCGCGCCGACCACGGCAGCGAAGTCGCCAATATGGTCGCCCGCCGCTGCGTCGTCCCGCCCTGGCGCGAAGGCGGCCAGGCCCAGTTCATCGAACAGCCGGTGCCTCCGCCGAGCGCCGCGGGCACGGCCACCGCTCGTCAATGGGCGCTCGAGAATCTGGACCGGCCGCTGACCATGGCCGACCTCGCGGATCGAGCGCGCATGAGCGGCCGTACCTTCGCCCGTCGTTTCCGCGACGAGGTCGGGATGAGCCCGGGACGGTGGCTGATTCAGCAGCGGGTGTTCCGTGCCCGCGAATTGCTGGAGACCACAGAGCTTTCCGTGGATCGGATCGCCGGGGAGGTCGGCTTCGCCACCGGAGCCTCCCTGCGGCAGCACCTGCACGAGGCCATCGGTGTTTCGCCACTGGCCTATCGGCGCACCTTCCGTACCGAGGTGACGGTGGGCGCCTGAGCGCTCATCGCGGTGCTGAGTTCGCGTACCTCCCGCAGGTGCCGTTCCATGGCGACAGCGCGGCCGCGCTGTCGTGGGCCGCCACGGCCTCGTAGATCCGGTGATACGTTCGTATTCGCGGCCAGCTCGCGTTCCGACGGCAGCCGATCCCCGGCCCGCAGCCCGCCGTTGGGCGCTCGAGGTGTGCGTCCGCAACGCGGTGGAACTGGTGGTCTCGATGTTCGACGCCGACCTGCAGCAGGCGTGCCTGTATCTCAGCGCCGCAGCGGATTTCACCATCTCGCAGGCGGTAGACCAGATGCACGGCGAGGTACGGGTCGCCCTTCGCCCACCATGCCGCGATCGAGTTGGCAGGAAGCGTCCTCGAGCGTGCCTGATGACGATCGTGAGACAGATCCTCGATCGGGCAACGGATTTCGATCGGCGGGTATGGCGTGAACTGGGTGCGCCGCTGGTCCGCGCCACCGGCCGTTCTCGGCGGACACACCGCGGCAGTGAGGGACCGCTACTCCGTCGCAGGCGCACCTGCCATTACCTTTCCGCTGGCGGATATTGATGGAATTCCAAATGGTCTGTGTTCGATTGGGGCGCCCGGTATGGATTGAACCCTTATCCGACATTGCAATCGAAAAGGCAAGTGATACTGGACAATTCGGGTTCTCTGGATGATTGCGAGGCGGTAGAATGAGTACATGGATTCGGAGGGGGAAACACTCGATACGTGCGGCATCGCCGACCTGGCCGCCGCCGTCGAAACCCTGTCGAATTCCGTCCTCCACGGCAACCTGAACCCGTTCTCCGACGGTGACGTGGTGGACTGATGCAGCGGCTCGAAACCTGCAAACGTCAACTGTCCGCATTGGATTCACGTTTGATCATCGAAGCGTGCAACCGTTCACTGCCCGCGTCGAGCGGGGCGAAGAATGTGGTGACGTTCCTGCGGCAGGCGTTGGGATTGTCGAAGTACGACGCGTCGGTGCGGGTGAAGATCGCCATGCAATGCGGCGAGTTCTTCGAACCCACCGGACACCTGTGCCCCGCGAGATTGGAGAAGGCCGCCGAAGCCTATGAGGCGGGCGATATCTCGCGCGATCACGTGCGCAACATCATCGATGTGATGACCCGTCTGCCCACCGACATCCCCGCCGAGACCCGCGCCGAAGCCGAGGACATCCTGGTCGGGCACTCCCGGGTCGGGTGGCCCGATGACCTGCCCAAGATCGGCCGCGACATCCTCGCGCGCGTCGATCCGGACGGGAAGGTCGTCTCCGACGCCGACCGCCGTCGCAGACGCGGCTTGATCCTGGGTCGTCCCGGTGTGGACGGGATGTCGTGGATCGAAGGCTGGATCACCCCGGAGCTGCGCGCGCTGCTCGACGCCGTTTTCGCGAAGCTTGCGCGTCCGGGCATGTGCAATATCGATGATCCCGAAAGCCTCGCTGCCACAGTCAAGGTCGTCGATTCGAAGGTGTTGGAGGCCGCCGCGCGTCGTGACCGGCGTGATGCCGGTCAGCGCACCCACGACGCGCTGGTCGCGCTCCTGCAGCCCGGCATCGACCCCGCCAAACTCGGCTCACACCGCGGCCTGCCGGTGCAGGCCATCCTCACCATGTCCGTCACTGACCTCGAGCGTGGGGCTGGGGTCGCGACGACCGCGTCGGGCGGCCACGTGAGC
Organism: Nocardia sp. NPDC101769; assembly: GCF_044766925.1. Classification (NCBI taxonomy): domain Bacteria; kingdom Bacillati; phylum Actinomycetota; class Actinomycetes; order Mycobacteriales; family Nocardiaceae; genus Nocardia; species Nocardia sp. NPDC101769. The sequence goes on from NZ_JBIWMX010000004.1 coordinate 145,587, forward strand.
ATCGACGAGGCGTTGAAGCTGGCCGAGGGCACCCGCCCGGTGCTGGCGGTCCTGGATGCGGACGGGTTGCCGCTGTTCCTGGGTCGCTGCCAGCGCCTGGCGACCCCGGCTCAGCGGTTGGCGTTGATTGCCCGCGACAAAGGCTGCACCCGCCCGGGATGTGACGCGCCCGCGTCGATGTGCGCGGCGCACCACATCACCGACTGGGCCAAAGGCGGCCCCACCGATCTGACCAACCTGACCCTGGCCTGCGATCACTGCCACGCGCTGGTCAACGACAGTGCGGAGGGTTGGAAAACCGTTTTCATGGGCAAGGATTCCCCCTATCGGGGGCGTACCGGGTGGATTGCCCCGAAACGTCTCGACCCCACCGGCACCCCGCGCGTGAACGACAGACATCACGCGGGGCCGTGGGTCGCGACTGCGATCGAATCCAGTCGCCTGAGGTGGGGTTCACGGGTGGCGTGATTCCCGGCCCGTTCGTGTGCTGCTGGTGTGCGCAGGGACGGGGAAGTGTGGTTACGTCGCCTGCCCTGCCGGGCTTGCGCTGACGCCGGGTTGGGAGCCGTCACCCGCCGATCCCGGCGCACGGACTGCACGCATCACCTTTACAGACACTCCCACCGCGAACTGACCGCTGATCTCCGAACCCGCAACGCTCACAGTGATATTCCCGCCGACACCACAACCGGCACCGCCATCGCCACTGCAACCACCAATGCGACCGCGATTCCGGCCGCAACCGCCTCCGTGACCGCCGGTGGTCCCCGCCCCCGCTGGCTCACCGGTCCTCACCGCACTGCCGCCTGCCGCAAGGTCGATCCCCGGCTTCACTACCGATCAGCACTGTCTCCAAGGCGCGCAAGCCATCACGTGGCGACCCCAACCCCCGGGATCTGAAGGAATACCTCCCCCAATAACCCCACATGCGGCTCCGAAGGTGAGAGGGCCGGTAGGTGCGGGCGCGGACGTGAGCCCGGCCCCCTCCCTTCTCCAGGCGTCTCTTCTTTTAATCTTTTGGTCTTTTAGCTTTTGTCTCTCGGGTTTTCGTCACTCCGGATCACCTCCTGCACGCGGGCGGTGTGGGCGGTCATGCGTCCGGTCCCGAATCCTTCGACGGCACAGCGGTTTCCGACCCCGCCTGGATCGGTTTCAACTATCCGGCAATCTCACCGGCCAGCCGGCCACCAGCGTTCCGGCAGGCTGGACCGACACCTGCCTCCCGGTCGGACTCCGGATCCTCGGCCGCCACCTCGACGACGCCACCGTCATTCGCCTGGGCGCGGCCATCGAGCGCGCTGTCCCCTGGGCACACCGCAGGCCGCCGGTGGCACCGGTCAGCTCGGCGACACGGCCGGCGACGACGGTGCCGGGGTGACGGTGGCGTCGGCTGCCGGGGTCACCGGTTCCGGGGCGGCCGATTCCGGTGTGCCCCGGAAGAAGTCGGCGTAGACGCGGAATGCCATGGCGAGGTAGGCGAGGGTCTTGGGAATCATGAGCAGACCCAGCTGGGGGATGCGGCGAGCCCACAGGATGACGGGCAGGTAGCAGGCGAACGACGCGGCCATGGCGTCGGAGAGGAAGAGGAAGGTGCGGTCGCCGGTGCGAGTGGCTTCGCGGCGCATGAGGTACATCTCGCCGGCGCCCACGGCCAGCAGCGGGAGATTGCGGTCCACGCCGTACCCGGCGGGCGTCTCGTCTCTGTCCCAGTTGTTGAACGGTGTGGCCAGCAGGATCAATCGCACGAAAGACAGCCCCAGCAGCGATCTGGTGAATCCGTCCCAGGAGCGCCGGAACCGCAGTCGCCAGGCATCCAGTGACAGCACATAGAACAGGGTGATCGTGATCGAGGTGGCCATCTCTCCGAGCCCGATCAGACTCGCCCGCTGTCCCCGCAGGCTCAGATACCCGCGGTCCTCGCCGCGTGCCATGGACACCGCGCGCAGCGCCAGATGGGCGGTGTCCCCGGTCGCCAGCAGGGTGAACGCCTCCTCGAATCGCGCCGCGGTTTCGCGCTGCTCGCGCGGAACCCGGTCGCGATTGCGCCGCATGGCGATCACCAGCCCCCAGATGATCGCCAGATAGGACATGTTGAAGGCCAACTCGAATCGTCTACGCATGACGATCAGTCTGTTGCGCCGGCTCCTCCGGAGGCAGGGCCCAAGGTCCCTACGCGTGAGACGTCCGATGGAGATTCTTCTCCACCTTCGAGTGTCAGTGCCGGGATGCTTCGGACTCCTCGAGCTGGTGAACCACCAGGTCGAGAAAGGCGTCGACCTCCTCGCGGTGATAGGCGGGCGCGCCGTCGTGGGCGAGGTGGAAGGTGATGTCCTGGACATCCTTCGGAGTGAGGCCGTTGGGGCCGTGGTGGGCGAGGGTCGCCGCCAGGCGGTCGAGGAACGCGCCCACTTCGTCGGCCGGATAGCCCGGAAAACCGTAAGGGGGAGCGGAGAATTGGATGCGCAGGACGTCGTCGTGGGTGAGGGTGTCGTGGGTGCGGCCGGCGGGGAGGCGTCCGCGGCCGCGGCGTAGGTATTCCAGTTCCATGCAGGCGTGGTCGAGGAAGTCGTCGACCTCGTCGATGTCGTAGCCGCGATGTCCGGGCGGGGGACCGTCGAATTCGATGTGCCGGATGTCGGCGATGCTCAGATGGTCGCGGCCGAGCATGGTGTCGGCGATGCGTGCGCAGAAGGCGTCCACCTGGGCCGGGTGGTAGCCGTGGGGCCCGGACGGCGCGTGGCCGAACCGGGTGCGGCGGACGTCGTCTGGGGTCACACAGGCCATTGTGCCAATGGCTTCCTGTCCGAATTACCTCCGCCCCCAGCCGAATCCGGCCGCACCGGACAAACGGGTCCGTTTGTACCGGGTGGCTCAGTGCTTGCGGACGCCGTCGATGAGCAGATGCCGGATGGCGTGGCTGAGATCGTCGACCGCCTGCGCATCGGGCGTCCGGATGCCGTGCAGGATGGCGGCCAGCAGCATGCCGGTCACTGCTCGCGCGGTGTTCACGGTGTCGAGATCCGCACGCAGATAACCGCGTTCGACCCCGTGCTCGAGGTAGCCGGCGGTCAGCGTGTCGGCGGTGTCGAGCAATCCGTAGAGCCGCGCGGTCAATTCGGTGTCGATGCCCGTTGCCTGGAACAGCAGCAGCTGCGCCACCCGCCGGTCCTCGAGGAAGATGTGGTTCAACGCGTCGCCGATTCGATCCACCTGCGCGCGATACTCCTCGAGGCTGTCGGCGGCGTCGGGGGCATTGTCGGTCCCCAGCGACTCGATGATCCGCGCGGACAGGTCGTCGATGACATGGTCGATGATGTCGCGCTTGTTCTCGAAGTACCGGTAGAACGTCCCGTGCCCGATACCCAGCTGGGCGGCGATGTCGGCGATACCGGTGGCGTGGTAGCCCCGCTCGGCGAAACACGCGAACGCGGTGTCGATGATCTCCTGCCGGAGTTCGGCCTTGCGCCGTTCGATTCTCGAGGATGGCTTCGTCACGAGCCCGATGATACGGTTCTCACAAACGGAATGAGATGTCATTCCGTGACATGTGCATCATTTCATTTGTTCGAACACAGTTCTTGCAGGAGGTTCGGCGTGGCACCTCAGTACGACGCCATCGTGGTCGGCGCGGGATTCGGCGGTATGGGTGCGGGCATCGAGCTGGATCGGCTCGGCCTGAGCAATTTCGTCATCCTCGAGCGGGAGGACGACCTGGGCGGCACCTGGCATGTCAACCACTACCCGGGCCTGGCCGTGGACATCGCCTCGGTCACCTACTCGTACTCCTTCGAGCCCAACCCGTACTGGTCGCGGCTGTTCGCCCCGGGTTCGGAGCTGAAGAAGTACGCCGAGCACGTCGCCGACAAGTACGACCTGCGTCGACGGATGCGGTTCGACACGGTGGTCGGGGGTGCACGCTGGGACGAGGAGCAGCAGCACTGGGTGGTCTCCATCGAGAACGGTGAATCGCTCACCGCGCGCTACCTGATGGCCGCCACCGGATTCCTGTCGCAGCCCTACACTCCGCCGTTCCCGGGTATCGACACCTTCGCGGGCAAGATCATCCACACCACCGCGTGGGACGACGAGGTCGATCTCACCGGAACCAAGTCCGCCATCATCGGCACCGGCGCGACCGCCGTCCAACTGATCCCGGAGGTTGCCGAGAGGGCGCAGGCGCTGACCGTCTTCCAGCGCACCCCGATCTGGGTCGTCCCCAAGATCGACGCCCCGATCCCGCCCGCGGTGCAGCAGCTGTTCGCGCGAGTTCCGTTGACGCAGAAGGCCGCTCGCCTGATCAACACCTCCATGCTGGAGGCGCTCATGGTGGTCGGCGTGCTGCACTTCAAGGAGGCCAAGCCGCTCAACAAGGCCGCGGCAGTGCTGGCCAAGGCGCATCTGCGAACCCAGGTGCGCGACAAGGAGACTCGCAAGAAGCTGACGCCGGAGTACGACTTCGGCTGCAAGCGCCCCACCTTCTCCAACCTCTACTTCAAGACCTTCAACCAGCCGCACGTGCGCCTCGAGACCAACTCCATCGACCACATCGAGCCCGACGGCATCGTCACCGCGGACGGCCACAAGACCGAGATCGACACCCTCATCCTGGCCACCGGCTTCAACCTGTGGGACGTCAACTTCCCGGCCATCGAGATCATCGGCCGTGACGGCCGCAATCTCGGAAAGTTCTGGCGCGACAACCGCTTCCAGGCCTACGAGGGCATCACGGTGCCGAAGTTCCCCAACTTCGTCAGCCTCAACAGCCCCTACTCCTACAGCGGCCTGTCCTACTTCACCACCATCGAGGCGCAGATGAAGCACATGGCGCGCCTGTTCGGTGAGATGTTCCGCCGCGGCGAGCGGGTCTTCGAGGTCACCGAGCGCGCCAATGCCGATTTCCTGGATCGCGTCACCGAGAAACTGGAGTCATCGGTCTTCTACGGCGGCCAGTGCGCCACGGCCCGCAGCTACTACTTCAACCAGCACGGTGAGGCCGCGCTGCTGCGCCCGACAAGCACCCTGAACGCCCACCGCGAGGCGACCACCTTCCCACTCGACGACTACACCTACGGGCAGCAGCCGGCCTGAGTGGGACTGCGCGGTCGGCAGAGTCGGCGGTCGACCGCGCAGCTGGGGGAACAGGATGAATCAGCCCTGCGCGAACGGGCGTGGACTCTAGAACAGGTCGCCGCGCATTCTCTCAGGGATTACTGGCAGACTGTGTTGGAAACGCACCCAACCGACCACTTACTAGGGGCTGACTTCGACGATGGACCTTCTGCTGCCGCTACTGCTGGTTGCCCTGCTCATCCCGATGTTTCTCGGTGTCCGCCGTCAGAAGCGGGAGATGTCGAAGGTCACCGAGCTGCAGGACAGCCTGAAGGTCGGCGACCGGGTCGTCACCACGTCGGGGCTCTTCGGCACCGTGGTCGAGCTCGATGACACCACCGTCGATCTGGAGATCGCCGAGGAAGTCGTCACCACCTGGCTGCGGCAGTCGATCCGCGAGGTGCGCAACGACGACGACGCCACCGAGGACACCACCGCCGAGACCACCGAAGCCGCGTCTTCGAACGGCGTTGCCGACGATCACGTCGCCGCCCCCGAAGCCGTTGACGACGCGCCGCGGCTGACCAAGGACTGACATACTCCGCGCCATCGGCCGCACCGGATTCCCGGCGGCCGGTGGCGCTGCGGTGTGTGCCCAGATCGTTCCACCTTCGAATCCGCCTAGGAGATAAGTACTGTGCCACCTTCTCAGGGAACGGCGCACCCGTTGCGCCTGCTCGGCATCTACGCCGCGCTGGTGGCTCTGATGTTCGGCCTGATCTTCTTCACCGGGGACAAGCACCACACCCCGAAGCTCGGCATCGATCTGCAGGGCGGCACCCGCGTCACCCTGACGCCCCGCACCCCGGACGGCGGCAAGCCGAGCCAGGACAGCCTCAAGCAGGCGCAGAACATTATCGAGCAGCGCGTGAACGGTCTGGGCGTGGCGGGCTCCGAGGTCGTCATCGAGGGCGACAATCTGGTGATCACCGTGCCGGGTTCCGATGGCGCACAGGCGAAAACGCTGGCGACCACCGCCAAGATGTACTTCCGCCCGGTGCTGCAGAGCGCCCCCGCGCAGGGCGGAAAGCAGGCCCAGCAGCCGCAGCAGACCCAGCCGCAGCAATCGCCGAGCGCGAGCGCGACGCCGACGCCTGCCGAGACCACCCCGGCCACGGCCGAGGCTCCGGCCCCCACGACGACCGGTGAGGCCCCGCAGAACCGGGTGTTCCCGGCGCAGGCCCCGACCACCCCGCCGTCGACGCCGGCGCAGCCGGGTGGACAGCAGCAGACCGCACAGGAGATCGCGGCCGCCAAGGCGGCCCGCCAGAGCACCGATCAGAACGCCCAGCTGCAGGCCATGGCCACGCTGGACTGCTCCAAATCGGATCCGTTGCAGGGTAACGACGATCCGAACCTGCCTCTGGTGACCTGTAGCACCGACGGCACCACCGTCTACCTGCTCGACAAGTCCGTCATGGACGGCACCGAGATCAAGGACGCCTCCGGCGTGCTGCAGCAGGCCCAGTGGGTGGTCAGCCTGCAGTTCAAGTCCAGCGGCACCGACCAGTGGGGCAACCTCACCAACAAGTACGTGGGCAAGCAGATCGCCTTCACCCTGGACTCCCGCGTGGTCTCCGCGCCGGTGATCAAGGAGGGCGGCCAGTTCAGCGGTAGCACCGCGATCTCCGGTCCGGGTATCAACGCCAAGACCTCCAAGGAGCTCGCGAACACCCTGAAGTACGGTTCGCTGCCGCTGTCGTTCGGCACCTCCGAGGCCGAGACGGTCTCGGCGACCCTGGGCATGTCCTCGCTGCACGCCGGTCTGATCGCCGGTGCCATCGGCCTGGTGGCGGTGTTGCTGTACTGCCTGCTCTACTACCGCATGCTCGGCTTCCTGGCCGGTTTCTCGCTGCTCGCGGCCGGTGTGGCGGTGTACGCGCTGATCGTGCTGCTGGGCCGCTGGATCGGCTTCACCCTCGACCTGGCCGGTATCGCGGGTCTGATCATCGGTATCGGTATGACGGCCGACTCGTTCGTCGTCTTCTTCGAACGCATCAAGGACCAGATGCGGGAGGGCCGCAGCTTCCGATCCGCGGTCCCGCGCGGCTGGCAGCGCGCGCAGCGCACCAACCTGTCGGGCAAGACGGTCTCGCTCATCGCCTCCGCCGTGCTGTACGCGCTGGCCGCGGGCCAGGTGAAGGGCTTCGCCTTCACCCTCGGTGTCACCACCGTGCTCGACGTCGTCGTCCTGTACCTGGTGACCTCGCCGCTGATGATGCTGGTCTCGCGCTCGCCGTTCTGGGCGAAGCCGTCGGTGAACGGCCTGGGCGCTATTACAGAGCTTGCACAGGAACGCAAGGCCACCGCCGGCGTCCTGGTGAAGGAGGCGTGATCATGGCCAAGTCCTCTCCCGTCGTCGTGGATTCCGACTCCGAGCTCGACTACGAGGCCGTGTCGGCAGGCAAGCGGCTCAGCCTGTTCGAGCGGCTCTACACCGGTACCGGTGGTTTCGAGATCGTCGGCAAACGCAAGGTGTACTACGGCATCGCGGCGGCGCTGATCGCGATCGCGGTGGCCAGCATGGTGTTCAAGGGCTTCACCCTGGGCATCGACTTCGCGGGCGGCTCCCGGATCCAGCTGCCCGCCTCGGACAGCGTCACCACCTCGAAGGTGGAGGACGTCTACCGGTCCACGCTCGGCCACGACCCGGTCACCGTGCAGAAGGCGGGCTCGGGGTCCTCGGCGACCATCCAGATCCGTTCCGACACACTGAGTGTCGAGCAGGCCGACAAGCTGCAGACCGCGCTGTTCGACACCTTCCATCCGAAGGACTCCAACGGCCAGGCCAGCCGCAATGCCATCAGCGTCGCCGAGATCAGTGGGACCTGGGGTGGCCAGGTCACCAAGAAGGCGCTGCTGGCGCTGGTGGTGTTCGTCGGATTGACCACGTTGTACATCGCGATTCGCTTCGAACGTGATATGGCGTTCGCGGCGGTCGGCTCGCTGTTCTTCAACCTGATCGTCACCGCGGGCATCTACTCGCTGGTCGGTTTCGAGGTGACGCCGGCGGCGGTCATCGGTCTGCTCACCATCCTGGGCTATGTGCTCTACGACAATGTGGTCGTCTTCGACAAGGTCGAGGAGAACACCCGCGGTGTCCTGCACCTGACCAAGCACACGTACGCGGAGAAGGCGAACCTGGCGGCCAACCAGACGCTGATGCGCTCGATCAACACCACCGTCATCGGCATCCTGCCGATCATCGGCATGCTGGTGGTCGCGGTGTGGCTGCTCGGTGTCGGCACCCTCAAGGACCTGGCGCTGGTGCAGCTGGTCGGCATGATCGTGGGTGGTTACTCGTCCATCTTCTTCGCGGTGCCGGTGCTGGTGACGCTCAAGGAGACCTGGGGTCCGGTGGCTGCGCACACCAAGAAGGTGCTCAACCGCCGCTCCGGTGGCGCGAAGGCGCGGGTGGGCGCGGTGGCCGGCGCCGCGGGCCGCGAGGCCGACGCCAATGGTTTCGGACACGACCACGCGCCGCGCAGTCAGAGTGCCGGGGCGCCGCGGCCCGGGGCCCGGCCGAGTGGGAAACGACAGCAGCGACGGCACTGAGCGCAGGGGGTGCGACGGTGAAGCAAGACCACAGGGTTGTGCGCCGGACCGCCGTCGTGCTGGTGGCGGGTGCCCTCGCCGCCGGCGCGCTGGCCGGGTGCTCCAGCAAGAATCAGGTGCCCTCGATCGGGTACGGCGTGGATGCGGTCGTCGCCAGCTACAACGGCGGCAGCACCCTGGGCGCGAACAGCGGCGCCGCCGCGGTGTTCTCGCGGGTGCTGACCGGGTTCTTCTATACCGGCCCGGACGGGCAGCCGGTGGCCGACACCGACACCGGCACCGCCAAGGAGGTGCCCGGCGACGCACAGACCATCCAGTACCGCCTCGCCCCGGAGGGCGTCTACTCCGATGGCGTGGCGACCTCCTGCGATGATCTGGTACTGACCTGGGCGGCGCGCAGCGGACGATTCACCAAGGCCGGTCCGGGCGGGCCGGCGCCGCTGTTCGACGCCGCGAGCACCGACGGCTACCGCGATATCGAGCGGGTGGACTGCCAGCCCGGATCCAAGGACGCCACCGTGGTGTTCCGGCCGGGCAAGCGCTATTCGGCATGGAAGACGCTGTTCAATGCCGCCGAGGTGATGCCCGCGCACGTGATCGCTGCGCAGGTGAAGATCCCGAGCGTGGTGACGCCGGTGCAGACGGGGGATCAGCCCACCCTCGAGCGGATCGCCGACTTCTGGAACAACGGCTGGAAGCTCACCCCGGGCAAGGTGGACCTGACGTTGCTGCCGTCCTCGGGGCCTTACCGGATCGACTCGTTCGGTGACAAGGACGGTCTGGTATTGGTCAAGAACGAGAAGTGGTGGGGCAATCAGCCCCGGACGCCGCGGATCGTGGTGTGGGACCGGCACTCCGACCTGAAGTCGAAGGTGTCGGACAAGTCGATCGGCGTGCTCGATGTGGGCGCGGGGTCGCTGGGCGACGTGAATCTGGGCGGGTTCCATAAGGAGAATCTGCCGGGCCGCGGGGTCGAGCAGCTGGTGCTGAGCACCGGCGGGGTGTTCGGTTCGGCGGATGCGCGCCGGGCGTTCGCGCTGTGCGTGCCGCGGCAGGCGCTGTTCGACAAGTTCGGGCACCCGGGCTACGACGTCAAACTGGGACTGGGTGCGGGCCTGCTGAATTCCCGGACGGTGCAACAGGATTCGGTGTACTACCCGGCGATCTCGGGTACGGGTGACAAGTACAAGGGCGGTGACGCCACCGCCACCCAGGCGGCGGCGTCCTCGGGTGTCCAGAACCAGACCGTGCGCATCGGTTACGTCAAGCCGGACGAGCGGCGCGCGGCCACGGTGACCGCCATCGCCGACGCCTGCAAGGCAGCGGGCATCACCGTGGTCGACGCGGGCGCACCGGATTTCACCGCTTCGCAGCTCACCGACGGCAAGGTCGACGCCATCCTGGGTGGCACCGCCGGCATGCCGGGCCCGTCGGGTTCGCTGACCGGCACCGACGCCATCGCGTCGCTGCGCACCGGCGCGGGCCTGAATTTCGGCCGGTTCGGCAACGGCCGCTACGATTCCGTCGCGGATCAGCTTGCGGCCGAGGACAACTCGGGCACCGTGCTGAACCTGCTGACCGAGCAGGAGAACCTGCTCTGGAGCGAGATGCCGTCGATTCCGCTGTTCGCCGCCCCCCGCACCATCGGGTTCGGTGACGGTATGGAGAACGGCATCGCCAGTCCCACCGAGGCGGGAGCGGGCTGGAACATGGATCTCTGGGTGCTGAAACGGTGAGAGCCGTGGTGGCGTGGTGAATGAGGAGTGGGTGCGGATGAGCAAGCACGAGATGCTGGAGACGGCCGAGGTGGCGGGGGAGCGGGCCGCCCGCGCGGAGGCCGCGGTGCGGCGGTTGACCCGCTGGCATGACGACTTCCCGACGCCGGGAGTGCGTTTCGCGGATCTGACCCCGGTGTTCGCCGACTCCGAGGGCTTCCGTGCAGTGCTGGACTGCTTCGCGGCCTGCGCCCCCGACGCCGACCTGGTGGCGGGCGTGGACGCGCGCGGCTTCCTGCTGGGCGCGGGCGTGGCCGCCACGCTGGGCACCGGCGTGATCGCGGTCCGCAAGGCGGGCAAGCTGCCGCCGCCGGTCATCTCGCGTGAGTACACCCTCGAATACGGTTCGGCCGCACTGGAGATCCCGGCCGACGGCATCGATCTGAAGGGTCGCAAGGTCCTGCTGCTCGACGACGTGCTCGCCACCGGCGGCACCCTCGCTGCGGCGGCCGAGCTGTTCGCCGCCGCCGGGGCCGAGGTGATCGCGGCGGCGGTGGTGCTGGAGCTCGGCTTCCTCAAAGGCCGTGAGCGCCAGGGTGATTATCCGCTGACCTCCATCGTCAAGCTGTGACCGGTCACCTCCCCGCCCCGATGGCCTGACCGATCAGGGCCTGCACGGCGGCGGGGAGGATCTCCCCGAGGGTCTGCCAGAACCTGAGTTCGGCCATCACGAACAACCGGATCGGTGATGGTGCAGCCCTCGGGGGCCGGAACGCCGTCGAGACGATCGCGCAGCCGGATTTGGTGGAATGACAGGCCGGTCCGGCGGTGGCGGCTATTCGCCCTGCTGGATTCATTTGCCCCGCGAAGAGATTCGGTCGCGGCAACAATGTACCGGTGAGTAACCCACCCGAGGACCAGGCCGCGTTCGCGGAATTCCTGGCGACCCACCTGCCCGAGGCCGCGCGGGAGATCCTGGCCGCGGTGGTGCGCAGCGTCCCGGATTACGGACAGTTGCCACGGGATCTGCTGGAGCGGGACGTGATCCATCGTGCCGAGGAAAATCTACGGCTGTTCGCGCGACTGCTGGGGGAGGGGCGCGAACCCCAGGCGGGCGATCTGGACGACATGGTCGCGGTCGCGGTGCGGCGGGCGCGCGAAGGCGTCCCCCTGGACGCGGTGCTGGCGGTGTATCACCAAGGGGCGCTGGCAGCCTGGAACTTCCTCGCCGCGCAGGCGCGGACCGAACATGAGCGGGAGGAGCTGCTGCGGGCCGTGCCGCAGCTGCTGCGGTATCTGGGCGTCGTCATTCCCGGCGTCGCCGGGTCCTATCTGCGTGAGCGGCAGGACCTGCACCGGGAGCAATGGGAGGCCAAACGCGCTCTGGCGCAGGCATTGTTGCAGGGCAAACCGGCCGAACTGCTCGCCGACCGATTCGGGATCGCGCTCGGCGGCTACCACGTGCTGGCGCTGCGTACCGCTGGCACGGCGACCGCGGTGGGCGATGCGCGGCCCGCCGCGGTGGGCGATGCGCGGCCCGCCATGCGGGTGATCCACCGGGAGGTCGACGCGCTGTCACCGCTGGCGCTGACCGTGCTGGATCGGGCCGGGGGCTGGGTGCTGGTGCCGGTGAGCGAACCGGCCGCCCGGGTCGACGCCGCGGTCGTTCGGATCGCCGCCGCCGCGGGTGTCCGGGTGATAGCCGGGACGGCCACCGCGGCAACGGTTTCCGAGATTCCCGCGCGCGGCGAGGAAGCCGGGGAGATCGCCCGGCTCGCTCTCGGACTGGGACGGCCGACCGGTGTGTACCGCATGGCCGACCTTGCCCTCCAGTACCAGTTCGCCCGCCCCGGTCCCGCCCGCGCCTGGCTGCTCGGCCTGCTCGCGCCGCTGGCCCGGCATCAGCACCTGATGGCGGCGTTGCGCGCGTATCTGGCCTGCGATCACAATCGCGTCGCGGCCGCCGAGTCGCTGGTCGTGCACCGGAACACCCTGAACTACCGCCTGAACCGCATCGCCGCCCTTACCGGATACGATCCCGGCCGCTCCGAGCACGCGCCCTTGTTCGCCGCGGCTCTCACCGCGTTCGATCTCTCGGCCGCCGGCCTCTAGCGGGCAATGACCCGGGCGACGAAACCGGTGACCACGAGCCAGAAGACCGCGGCCAGGCCGTAATTCAGGATGATGTCCACGTTCGGGCTGCCGGTGTGGAACAGCCCCGGGAAGAACAGTGCGAGAGGTTCGGCGAGCCCCTTGATGAAGACGAAGAACTTGTTGGCCTGATCCGCGTTGAGGATCAGCATCAGGATGTAGACACCCTCGACGAGGGCGAACAACGCGCCGACGCCGCTGATGATGCGAGCGGCGTGGACTTCATTGCGGGCGACATACGGCATATGGGAGGGATGCCCGCTGTATGCCTCTTGAAACAGACACACAGATCCGTGAAACCGCGTGTCCGCCATGGCATGATGTCCGGGTGATCACCGCGGCGGCCGGGAGCGTTCGGGCGTGAAGCCCAAAGTCCTCGTAGGTGGGGCGGTCGCCCTGGTGCTGGGTCTGATGACGCTCGTCCTCGTCATCATTTTGCCCGCCAGCGAGACCAGTTGCGGCCCGGGCACACCCATGGTGCCAGCCGTTACCTCGGCCCGCACCGAACCCAACTGCCCCAGCACCGGCTCGCCCGTCGAGGCCGGCCTGCAGGAGGGCGCGCTGCGCGTGCTGCGTTGCACGGTGGCCCACTTCGGCATGATGGACATGCGCGGCATCGTGAACGACGACTCCGTTCCGGACCTGAAGGCCGGGCGCTCGGTGGAATTCATCGTCGGCGCGGACTCCGGCAAGGGCGACGCCATCGTCTCGTTCCTGCAGCAGAACGCCGCCGCCTTCCGGGTCGACTACCTGATCTGGAAGCAGCGCAGCTGGACCCCGGGCGCGGCCGCCGGCATCGAGTGGACCCCGCTCGGCGATCGCGGCGACGCGGCCCGCAATCACCTGGACCGGGTGCAGGTGACCGTTGCGGACGCCGCCGCGCCGACGTCCGCGGTACCGGTGCCGGCGAATGCCTCCATGGCCGCAATGCCTGGCACGGTCAACGAGGCCGGCAGCCTGACGGGGGCCGGGCGTCACCAATATCCCATCTCCCCATCGCAATTCACGATCACCGATGGCTTCGGGGCACGCGGCGGCACCCATATGGGTGTCGATATGGCGGCACCGGCGGGGACACCGATCTATGCGGCCGCTGACGGACTGGTGGTGGCCGCGGGCGCGGCCTCCGGATTCGGTGACTGGGTTGTCATCGACTCCCTCGACGAGAGCGGGCGCCGGTACTCGACCGTGTACGGGCACATGTACGACAACGGGATCTTCGTGCGCACCGGCGATGTCGTGCAGATGGGCCAGCACATCGCCGACGTCGGCAACAACGGCGAATCCTCCGGCCCGCATCTGCATTTCGAACTGGTGCCGGGCGGACGACTGACCGGCGGGCACCAGGTCGACCCCATGCCATGGCTGGCGGGCGGCAGCGTCCCTGCTCCTTCGACGCCATACTGCGAGAACGGATTCGGCACGCCGGGCGGCAATCTCGCCCCGGGGAAGGTGCCACCCGAACTCGAGATCTGGTACCGCCGCGCGGGCTCACTGTGTCCGGAGATCGGCGCCTCGCTGCTGGCCGCCCAGGGGCAGGCCGAATCCGGGTTCCGCACCGACGCGGTGTCCCCGGACGGCGCGCAGGGCATCGCCCAGTTCATGCCCGGCACCGCCAAGGCCCTCGCGCCCGACGGGCAGCCCTACGTCATCGACGCCGACGGCAAAGGCTATGCCAGCGTGCTGGATCCGGCCGACGCCATCATCGGGCAGGGCCGCTACATGTGCGCCATCGCCAAGACCATCGAGGGCTGGATGTCGGAGGGCAAGGTCTCCGGCGACCTGACCGCGCTCACCATCGCCGCCTACAACGCGGGTGAGGGCGCGGTACTGGCCTCCGGCGGCATGCCCAACCAGATCTCCCGGCACTACACCGAGACCCGGCCGTACGTCGCGCGGATCCTGGCCGCCGAGCCCGGATTTCGCAGCCTCGGCAGCGAGGGCCGGTTCCAGGCCGACCCGAACGCCGATCTGGGGGCGCAGATCGTGGCGGCGGGACAGCAATGGGTCGGCACCCCTTACGTTTTCGGCGGCGGCGGCCCGGGCGGGCCCAGCGACGGCGGGTTCGACCAGGCGGGCTTCACCGCGGCCGCGGTGTTCGCGGCCAGTGGCAGCACCATCAGCCTGCCGCGCACGGCCGAACAGCAGTGGGAACAGGGCGTGGAGGTCCAGCTGCTCAGCGCGAAACCCGGTGATCTGGTGTTCGGATCCTTCGGCCCGCGCGGGCCCTCGGATGTCGGCGTCTATACCGGCAGTGGCCGCATGCTGCACGCCGAGTCCGGCGGCAAGGTGACCGAGGTGCCGCTCTCGAACGGTATGAAGGCCCGCCGTATCAGCCGCTGAATCGGGTTGTCCCGGGTATCCGGGACATGTACTATCCCTATTCATGATGATGGGTGAAGGCGTCGAATGGGGACTGCACTGCTGCACGGTGCTGGCCTGGCTCGACGATCACGCGCCGATCGCCACCGCCCGCCTGGCCGAGATCTTCGAACTGCCGCCCGAATACCTGAAGAAGCGGCTGCAACCGCTGGTGCGCGAGGGAATCCTCGACTCCACGCCCGGCGCACGCGGGGGCTACCGGTTGGCGCGCACACCCGAGCGCATCACGCTCATGGACGTGGTGGCCGCGGTCGAGGGACGCACGGAAGCCTTCCGCTGCACCGAGATTCGCCGCCGCGGGGCCGGAGCGACGCGGGCGAGTACGGAATTCGCCAAGCCGTGCGGCATCGCCCGGGCCATGGGGCGCGCCGAGCTGGCCTGGCGGCGCGAGCTGACCGCGCAGACCGTGGCCGACCTGATGGCCGACGCCCCGGCCAATGCCTCGGCCCACGCACGTAACTTCTATGAACGCGTGACCGCCTGAGCGGTCGCGTCGTCCGCGAGAAACCGACCCGGCCCCGTGCCGGGTTTTTTCGGAAGGAGATTCGGGATGAATAATATCCCGGTTTATGCCCGGCCGTCGACGGCTGAGGCCACCGCAGCGCCGAACGGGTTGCGGCGCACCCTGATCCTGGCGTTGGGCACCTTCGCCGTCGGCACCGACTCGTTCATCCTGGCCGGGTTCCTGCCGGACCTGGCCGGATCGCTGCGGGTGTCCACGGCGACCGCGGGCGCGGCGGTGACGGTGTTCGCGGCGGCCTATGCGCTGGGGTCACCGGTGCTGGCCACGATGACCGCGCGGCTGCCGCGCCGGGCGCTGCTGGTGTCGGCACTGCTGGTGCTCGCGCTGACGAATCTGGGATCGGCACTCGCACCGACGTTCTCGATCCTGCTGGCCACCCGGATCGTGGCCGCGCTGGGAGCGGCGGCGTTCACGCCCAATGCGGGCGCGGTGGCCGCGGCGCTGGTGTCGCCGCAGGCGCGCGGGCGGGCGCTGGCGGTGGTCGTCGGCGGCCTGACCATCGCGACCGCGCTGGGTGTGCCGCTGGGCGATCTACTGGGGCACTGGCTGGGCTGGCGGTCGGCGCTGACCGGGGTCGCGATCGTGTGCCTGCTGGCGGCGGCCGGTGTCGCGGCATGGGTGCCCGCGCTGCCCGGCAATCCCGCGGTCCCGCTGGCGAAACGGCTGGCGGTGCTGCGCAATCGGTCGGTCGCGGCCGTGCTGCCGCTGACCGTGCTGGGCATGGGGGCGGCGTATGTCGTGTACGCGTATGCTGTTCCGGCGTTGGGGGCCTTGGGAATCGGGGCCGCCACGACCGCGTGGATGCTGATGCTGTACGGCGTGGGCGCGGTGGCGGGCAACCTGTCGTCCGGTTACGCCACCGACCGCTTCGGCGCCGCGCGGGTGCTGACCGCCGGATACGCGGTGATGGCAGCGACCCTGGCGATCATGGGTGTGCTGGCGGCGACGGGCACCAGTGTTCCTGTCCTGGTCGGGCTGCTGGCCCTGGGCTGGGGTGCGGCCAGCTGGTGCCAGACGCCGGCCCAGCAGCACCGGCTCATCGCGGCCGCGCCGCGGGAGTCCGGACTGGTGGTGGCGTTGAACGCCTCCTGCATCTACGTCGGCATCGGCGCGGGGACCGCGCTCGGCGGCATCACCCTGGGGCATGGCGCGACGGTCATGTACGGCCTGGCCGCACTGCTCGCCGTGATCGCGCTCGGCTACCTGCGGTGCACCGCGCGAGCCGCGCGCTGACCGGCGGTGAGACTCGGCTCACGAAATACGTTCTTGCACGGGCTCGTTGATCTCGGTTACCGTAGTCGAGTTCTTTCCCGTCCGATCGGAGACATGCCGTTGCTCTTCTGAGGTGATCGCCGAGTGGCCCGCAATCGCGCGCCGCATTCGCTCACTCTCGGGAGGCCCGCATGTCAATGCCCGTTATTTCCATTTCCGATCTCACCTTCGCGTGGCCGGACGGCACCGGAGTCTTCGACGGTCTCGACGCCCAGCTCGGACCCGGTCACCTCGGCCTGGTCGGCAGCAATGGCGCGGGGAAGTCCACTCTCTTCCGCCTGATCACCGGCGAACTGCGCCCCGCGCGCGGTTCGGTGAGCATTCCGGGGCGGTTCGGGTACCTGCGTCAGGACCTCGGATTGGCCGCCGGGCAGCGGGTCGACGCGGTGCTCGGTCTGGCCGGGATCCGGAAAGCCCTGCACCGCATCGAATCCGGATCCGGTACCGACGCCGACTTCGAAACCGTGGGCACCGCCTGGGATATCGAGGAACGCGCCGTGGCACTGCTCGGACGGCTCGGATTGCATTACGTCGCAGGGGATGTCGCGCAGCTGGACCGGCGGCTCGACACCCTCTCCGGCGGCGAGACCGTGCTGCTGGGCCTGGTCGCCGAGCTGCTGCGTGAACCCGACGTCCTGCTGCTGGACGAACCGACCAACAACCTCGATCAGGTGGCGCGGCAACGCCTCTACGAGGTCGTCGGCCAGTTCCCCGGCACCGTGCTCACTGTCAGCCACGACCGCGAACTGCTCGACCGCGTGGACACCGTCGCCGAGCTGCGGCAGGGCGAGATCCGGCTCTTCGGCGGCAATTTCAGCGAGTACGAGCGGATCATCCAGCTCGAGCAGGACGCCGCCCGCGCGGCGATCCGGGAGGCCCGCAGCGATGTCCGCAAGCAGGCTCGCGAACTCGTCGAGGCCCGCATCAAACTCGATCGGCGGCAACGCTACGGGCAGAAGATGTGGGACCAGAAGCGCGAACCCAAGATCGTCATGGGGGAGCGCAAGCGGCAGGCCCAGGTCTCGGCGGGGAAGCTGCGCAACAACCACATCGGCAAGGTCGAGGAGGCCAAAGACCATCTGACCGACATGCAGGACCGGCTGCGCGACGACCGCGAGATCCGCGTCGACCTGCCGGATACGCGGCTCTATCCGGGCCAGGACGTGCTCCAACTGACCGAGGCGCGGCTGCCGTGCGGGCCGACGGTGACACTGAAAGTCAGTGGCCCCGAACGCATCGCGCTCACCGGACGCAACGGCATCGGCAAAACCACGCTGCTGCACCGCATCCGCGAGGAGTCGCCCAGGGTGCCCTGGCGCATGCTGCCGCAGCGCCTGGACGTCTTCGACGAATTGAAGTCGGTGTTCGAGAACGTGGCGGCCACCGCGCCGCACGCCTCGGCCGAACAGATCCGGGCCCAGCTGGCCCGGTTCCTGTTCCGCGGCACCGACGCCGATGTCGCGGCCGGCGCGCTCTCGGGCGGTGAGCGGTTGCGCGCGGCCCTGGCCATGTTGCTGCTGGCCGAACCCGCGCCCAAACTGCTGCTGCTCGACGAGCCGACCAACAACCTGGACCTGCCCAGCCTCGCCCACCTCGCCGAGGCGCTGGCGAGCTTCCAGGGCGCGCTGCTCGTGGTCAGTCACGACCCGCGGTTCCTCACCGAGATCGGGGTGACTCGGAGGCTGGAACTGACCCCGGACGGCCTGGTCGAGAGCGCGGGCGAACAATGAGCAGGGAGGTCCGGCCGACATCGGAACAATCCAGGTCCCATGCGGCCGCGAAACCGGGCCCCGACCGGGTATCGTTCATCGCTCCGGAGCCGTTCGGACCGGCGGTGATCGCCGTCCCGGTCGGGATCCGATTCCAGGACTAAAGTGGATGATCTGGGTGGTTGAACGGTCCGATATGGTTTTCCGATCGGGGCCGCGAGCGGAGGTGGCATGACACAGCATCTGGAGAAGGCGAACTCGGGGCAATCGCCCGAGGGTGAGTCCGCCACCCCATCGGCCAACGGGCAGTCCGCCGCTCGCAACACCACCGCCGTTCCCACCTCCGCATCACGTCGCGTCCGCGCGCGCCTGGCCCGCCGCATGACCGGGCAGCGCGGCATCGCCGCTGTCAAGCCGGTGCTCGAGCCCCTCGCCTCCGTGCACCGGGAGCTGTACCCGAAGGCGAATCTCGCTCTGCTGCAACGGGCCTTCGACGTCGCCGACGAGAAGCACGCCCACCAGTTCCGTAAGTCCGGCGACCCGTACATCACGCACCCGCTGGCCGTGGCCAACATCCTGGCCGAGCTGGGCATGGACACCACCACGCTGGTGGCCGCGCTGCTGCACGACACCGTCGAGGACACCGGGTACTCGCTCGACGAGCTGACCGCCGAATTCGGCACCGAGGTCGCCCATCTGGTCGACGGCGTCACCAAGCTGGACAAGGTCAACCTGGGCGCGGCCGCCGAGGCAGAGACCATCCGCAAGATGATCATCGCCATGGCCCGCGACCCCCGCGTGCTGGTGATCAAGGTCGCCGACCGGCTGCACAACATGCGCACCATGCGCTTCCTGCCGCCGGAGAAGCAGGCCAAGAAGGCCCGCGAAACCCTCGAGGTGATAGCGCCGCTGGCCCACCGGCTGGGTATGGCCACCGTCAAGTGGGAGCTGGAGGACCTCGCCTTCGCGATCCTGCACCCCAAGAAGTACGACGAGATCGTGCGGCTGGTCGCCGACCGCGCGCCCTCGCGCGACACCTATCTGGCCAAGGTGCGCGCCGAGATCGTGAACACCCTGGCGTCGAGCCGGATCAATGCCGTGGTCGAGGGCCGTCCGAAGCACTACTGGTCGATCTATCAGAAGATGATCGTCAAGGGTAAGGACTTCGACGACATCCACGACCTGGTCGGCATCCGCATCCTCTGCGACGAGGTGCGCGACTGCTATGCCGCGGTCGGTGTCGTGCACTCGCTGTGGCAGCCCATGGCCGGGCGGTTCAAGGACTACATCGCCCAGCCGCGCTACGGCGTCTACCAGTCACTGCACACCACCGTGGTCGGCCCGGACGGTAAGCCCCTGGAGGTGCAGATCCGCACCCAGGACATGCACCGGACCGCCGAGTTCGGCATCGCCGCGCACTGGCGGTACAAGGAGACCAAGGGCAAGCACTCCAACGACTCCACCGAAGTCGACGACATGGCGTGGATGCGTCAACTGCTCGACTGGCAGCGGGAGGCGGCCGACCCGGCCGAGTTCCTGGAGTCGCTGCGCTTCGACCTCAAATCGCCCGAGATCTTCGTGTTCACACCCAAGGGTGACGTGATCACCCTGCCGCAGAAGTCCACCCCGGTGGACTTCGCCTATGCCGTGCACACCGAGGTCGGCCACCGCTGCATCGGCGCGCGCGTCAACGGGCGGCTGGTCGCGCTGGAACGGCAGCTGGAGAACGGTGAGGTCGTCGAGATCTTCACCTCCAAGGCCCAGAACGCCGGACCCTCGCGGGACTGGCAGAACTTCGTGGTGTCCCCGCGTGCCAAGGCCAAGATCCGGCAGTGGTTCGCCAAGGAACGCCGCGAGGAGGCCCTCGAGGCGGGCAAGGACGCCATCAGCAAGGAGGTCCGGCGCTCGGGC
Organism: Nocardia sp. NPDC101769; assembly: GCF_044766925.1. Taxonomy (NCBI): domain Bacteria; kingdom Bacillati; phylum Actinomycetota; class Actinomycetes; order Mycobacteriales; family Nocardiaceae; genus Nocardia; species Nocardia sp. NPDC101769. The sequence continues at coordinate 165,914 of NZ_JBIWMX010000004.1, forward strand.
CTGCCGCTGCAGCGTCTGATGAGCGTCGACGCCATGAGTGCGCTCGCCCACGAGCTGCACTACACCGACATCTCGGCGCTGTACGCGGCCGTCGGCGAGAACCAGGTGTCCGCGCACCACGTGGTGCAGCGGCTCATGGCCCAGCTCGGCGGCGTCAGCGATGTCGAGAACGAACTGGCCGAGCGGTCCACGCCGTCCACCGTGCCGGCGCGCCAGCGCACGACGGGCGATGCGGGCGTGGAGATTCCGGGCGCGCCCGGCACGGTCTCCAAGCTGGCCAAGTGCTGCACCCCGGTGCCAGGCGACGAGATCATGGGCTTCGTGACCCGCGGCGGTGCGGTCAGCGTGCACCGCACCGACTGCACCAACGCCGATTCGCTGCGCTCGGAACCGGAACGGATCATCGAGGTCAAATGGGCGCCGTCGCCCTCGTCGGTGTTCCTGGTGGCCATCCAGATCGAGGCCCTGGACCGCACCCGTCTGCTGTCGGATGTGACCAAGGTGCTGGCCGACGAGAAGGTCAACATCCTCTCGGCCGCGGTCACCACCTCCGGTGACCGGGTCGCCATCTCCAAATTCACCTTCGAGATGGGCGACCCCAAGCACCTCGGCCACCTGCTCAACGTGGTTCGCAATGTGGAAGGCGTCTACGACGTCTACCGCGTGACCTCGGCCGCCTGATCCCGTCCCCGGCGAAAGCCGGTGGGGGACGGGTCGGTTGGTGCGCGGCAGCGGCCGGGTGGAGCAGCGGAACGCGCCGCCGAACAGTCGCGACACCTGGGTAGGAGATCGATATGTCGACGGGCAAGCGCGTCAAACTCGCCCTGGGTAGTGGCGGCGCACGCGGATACGCGCACATCGGCGTGATCGCCGAGCTCCGGGAGCGCGGCTACGAGATCGTCGGCGTGGCCGGATCGTCGATGGGGGCGGTCGTCGGCGGACTGTTCGCGGCCGGCAGGCTCGACGAATTCACATCCTGGGCAACCACTCTCGGCCAGTTCGAGGTGGCGCGGCTGCTGGATCCGGCGTTCAGTGAACCGGGCGTGATCCGCGCGGGCAAGGTCCTCGACCGGATCCGCGAGATGCTCGGCGACCTGCGCATCGAGGACCTGCCCATCCCGTATGTCGCGGTGGCCACCGATATGACGACCGGCCGGTCGACCTGGTTCCAGGCCGGTGAGCTCGATGCCGCGATCCGGGCCTCGATCGCCATTCCCGGATTCATCACCCCGGTGCTCGTCGACGGGCACGTGCTGGTGGACGGCGGTGTACTCGATCCGCTGCCGGTAGTGGCGACCATGGCGCTGGGACCCGCCGACATGACCATCGGCGTCGACCTCTCGGGCGCGCCGGACCCGGCCTACGACCGCGCGCAACCGCGCACGAACTGGTTCACCCAGTGGTGGAGGTCCTCGGCGCAGCGGCTGGGCGGGGCACGCACCCCGGTCGAGGAGGCAGTAGCGCAGCCCCCGGCGCTGAGCAGCATCCGCGCCACCGATGTCGCCCAGCGGGCCATCGATCTCATGCTGGCCGCGCTCACCCGCCAGCATCTGGCCGCGCACCCGCCGGACCTGGTGATCGAGGTGCCGCAGAACATCTGCGGCACCATGGATTTCCATCGCGCCACCCCGATCATCGAGCAGGGGCGGTTGCTGGCGGCCCAGGCGCTCGACGCCCTGCCCGACTGAATGATTGCCCGGCGGTCGCGGGTACGATCGGCGCGAACCGGACCGGCCCGCGCGGCCGGTCGTCACCCGTAGGAAGGGCCCCGTACCAGCATGAAGTTCGAGAATGTCACCGTCACCAAGCGCGCCAACGTCTACTTCGATGGCAAGTGTGTGAGCCACAACATCGAACTGGCCGACGGCACCAGCAAGTCGATCGGTGTCATCCTCCCCGCCACCCTGACCTTCAACACGGGCGCGCCGGAGATCATGGAACTGCTCGAGGGCCAGTGCAACGTCACCCTTGCCGGCGAGTCCGAGGCCGTCACCTACAAGGGCGGCGAGTCGTTCTCCGTGCCGGGCAACTCCAGCTTCCAGATCGAGGTCGTCGAGCCGGTCCACTACGTCTGCCACTTCGGCTGAGTTCCGAACCCCTGTGGCCCGGTCGCGCGAATGTGACCGGGCCACAGCCATTTCCGGCTCCGGCGTGGTACGCATGGGGTATGACGACCCTGGGAGTGGTGTTCCGGCCGCAGCAACCGCCCGAGCGGCTGCGGGACGTGGTGCGGGCGGCGGACGAGTCGGGACTCGACGAGCTGTGGCTGTGGGAGGACTGCTTCCTGGAGGGCGGGATCGCCACGGCCGCGGCGACGCTCGCGTGGAGTGAGCGGGTGCGGGTCGGGGTGGGGGTGCTGCCGGTGCCGCTGCGCAATGTCGCGGTCACCGCGATGGAGCTGGCGACGCTGGAGCGGATGTTCCCCGGGCGGGGGATCTGGGGTGTGGGACACGGGGTTCAGGACTGGATGGGCCAGGTGGGGGAGCGGGTCGCCTCGCCGATCACCCTGCTGCGCGAATACCTCGATGCGCTGCGGGCGTTGCTGGCCGGGCAGCGAATCACGGTGAAGGGCAGGTATGTCCGGCTCGACGACGTCGCGCTGGACTGGCCGCCGGCCGCCGCACCGTCGATCCTGGCCGCCGCGACCGGGCCCCGGACGCTGAGTTTGGTGGGGGAGGCGGCTGACGGGGTGATCCTCACCAGCTCCACACCCGCCGACGGGATCCGGACGGCCGCCGGGATCGTGCGGGCCGCGCGACCCGAAGCGCTTGCGGCACAGCCGTATCCGATTGTCGTATACCTGCTGGCGGCGACCGGTCCCGATGCCGCGGAGCGGGTGGCCGCGGACCTGCGCGGGCAGGACCGCGACGGTATCCCCGATATCGGTGTCGCGGGAGACGCTCGGGCCATCGCCGATACCGTGCTCCGGTGGGTGGAGGCAGGCGCCACCAGCGTGGTCCTGCAGCCCACCGCCGACGAACCGGACCCGGTCGGCTTCGTCCGTTTCGCCGCCGAGCAGGTCAGGCCCCTCGTTTCCTGAGGCGGCCGAAGGCTTTCCGCACGGTCTAGCGCAGGTCGCGGAAGAATTCCCGGATGTCGCCGACCAACAGCTCGGGTTCCTCCATGGCCGCGAAATGCCCGCCGCGATCCACGTCGACCCAGCGGGTGATGGTGTTGGACTGCTCGCAGTAGCGGCGGATGCAGACATCGTGCGCGAACGCGATGACACCGGTCGGCACACCGGAATTCACGGCGGGCACACCCCTTTCCCCGCTGTTCGCGTACCCGACGTAGGCGGCCGACCCGGCGGTGCCGGTGAGCCAGTAGAGCATGACGGTGGTGAGCAGGCGGTCACGGTCGATGATCTTGTCGGGATCGACGCCGCGTGGGTGCGTCCACTCCCGGAACTTGTCCATGATCCAGGCCAGCTGGCCGACCGGCGAATCCACCAGCCCGTACGCCAGGGCCTGGGGCCGCGTGGACTGAATCGCGATGTAGCCGAACTCCTCTCGCATGAATGCCTGGATGCGACGCACCCGGTCCCGCTCCAGGTCGGTGAGCTCGTCGAGATCATTCGCCGCCGAGGGCGGGGGCAGGTTGGGGCCGCCGTTGACGTGGACGCCGATCACCCGATCCGGCGCCGTGCGCGCCACCTCGGGGCTGACCGCGCCGCCGATATCGCCGCCCTGCACGCCGTAGCGCTGATAGCCGAGCCGGTTCATGAGTTCCGCCCACACCCGGCCGATGCGGCCCCGCGTCCAGCCGGTGTCACTGACCGGACCGGAGAACCCGAACCCGGGCAGCGAGGGAATGACCAGGTGGAAGGCATCGCCCGGGTCGCCGCCGTGGGCGCGCGGATCGGTCAGCGGGCCGATGACGTCGAGGAAGTCGGCGATCGAACCGGGCCAGCCGTGGGTGAGCAGCAGCGGCACCGCGTCCGGTTCGGCGGAGCGGATGTGCAGGAAGTGGATGCGCTGTCCCTCGATCTCGGTGTGGAACTGCGGGTACCGATTGAGCTCGGCTTCGGCGGCGCGCCAGTCGTATCCGGTGCGCCAGTGGTCGAGCAGCGCGCGCAGCCAGTGCACCGGGACGCCGGTGTCCCAGTCGTCGCCGGGCAGCGGGTCGGGCAGGCGCGCGGCGTCGAGACGCCGGCGCAGGTCGTCGAGCTGCTCGGCGGGGATGTCGATGCGGAAGGGCGTGATCTGTTCGGTCATGAGAACCACGGTAGGAGGCAGTTAGGACAGTTTCTGCCCTAGCTGTGCGGCAGAATCGATTTCATGTTGGAAACCTCCGCCCGGCTGCTGCGCCTGCTGTCGCTGCTGCAGACCCCGCGCGAGTGGAGTGGCGCGGAGCTGGCCGCACAGCTCGCGGTCGATGTGCGCACCGTGCGCCGGGATATCGACAAGCTGCGCGTGCTCGGCTATCCCGTCGACGCCACCGCCGGCGCGGCCGGGTATCGGCTGGGTGCGGGCGCGCAGCTGCCGCCGCTGCTGCTCGACGACGAGGAGGCCGTCGCCGTGGCCATGGGATTGCGCACCGCGGCGGGCGGGACCATCGCGGGCATCGAGGAGAGCTCGCTGCGGGCGCTGGCCAAACTCGAGCAGGTGCTGCCGTCGCGTTTGCGGCATCGGGTGACGACGCTGCAGGCCGCGACCGTGGCCGTGCCGGCGGGCGGCCCGCGCGTCGACCCGGACACTCTGAATGCGATCGCCGCCGCCATTCGCGATCAGCATCGCCTGCGGTTCGACTACCGCACCCACACGGGTGAAACATCCTGCCGGACAACCGAACCGCATCGCCTGGTGCACATCGGCCGCCGCTGGTATCTGACCGGCTGGGATGTGGACCGCGAGGATTGGCGCACCTACCGGGTGGACCGCCTCACCCCGCGCATCCCGACCGGCCCGCGCTTCACGCCCCGCGCCGCGCCCGACGCCGCCGATCAGGTCTCCCGGGGAGTGACCACCGCGCCCTATCGCTATCGGGCTCGTATCACGCTGCTGACCTCCGCCGAGCGGGCCGCCGAGGTGATCGCGCCGACCGTCGGCGTGCTCGAGGCCGTCGACCCCGACACCTGCGTCCTGCACACCGGCGCGGATTCGCTCGACGCCATCGCCGTCCACGTGGCGGGTTTCGGTTTCGAGTTCCGGGTCCTCGAGCCCCCGGAATTGGCTGCGCGCCTACGTGAGCTGGCTACCCGGTTGCACCGGGCGGCGGGCTGATCTGCGCGTACGCGCGGGGTCGCGCGGTATCTCCGCATCCCGGACCAGGATTCGGGGATCTTGTCGAGAGGGGTTGTGTGCTGGGTGAGTTCAGCCCGCCAGGGCTGTGCGGGTGGCGGAACGGATGGCGGCCGTGACGGCTTCGGGCTGCTCCAGCATCATGAGGTGACCGCAGGCGGGGAGTTCGATGGCCTCGGACGGGCACAGGGTGGTGTTGAGGCGGGCGCCCGCGGCGGCGGACAGGATGCGGTTCTTGGCGCCCCAGACGGTGGTGATGGGCGGGAATCCGGGGCCGGGCCGGAAGTCGTCGAGGACGGCCAGTTTCGGCAGGTCACGTGCGATGGCAGCGGGTGGGAGCAGGCGCCGGGGTTCGCTCCAGCGGTGGCGCAGACCGGTGAAGGCGGAGGAGCCCATGCCGCGGCCGCGTGGGCCGAGCTGTTCGCGGACAACGAGATTCGCGGCGAAACCGGGCAGCCGGATCGCGCCCGCGACGGAGTCGAGCGGGAGCAGCGCGGCCGCGCGCGCGGTCCACCCGGTGGGCGTGGGCCGCAGGGTGGCGGCGGTCAGGGGGCTGCACAGCACCAAGGCGCGCACATTCTGCGGATTGCGGCGCGTGTACAGCAGCGACAGCGCGCTGCCGAAACAGTTGCCGACCATCGTGACATTGGTGAGCCCGTGGGCGTCGATGAACTCCGACACCATGCGCACGTAGTTGTCGACGGTGTACCCGTCCGCGGGCGAGTCGGAGTCGCCGTAGCCGAACAGATCCAGCGCGTACACGGTGTTGGTGACCGCCAGCGCCCGCGTCTGGTTCGCCCAGATGCGCCGGTCACCGCCGATATTGTGCAGAAACAGGATCGGATCCCCGGATCCGGCGCTTTCGTAGGCGACGGATACGCCGTGATAGTCGAACTCCGGCATCGGGCGCTCTCCTCATTGAGTAGCGGTGCTGCACTGCGTCTGCGGCCTCGAGGGCCGTCAGCACCGACTCACCCTCGCGCGGTACCAGCCATGCTAGCCGGTACCGCGCGTAACACAAGTTTTTGAGGGAAGCGTCCGAGCGCTGGTCAGCGGGTGGATCCGGCGATCACCTCCTCGCTGCGGATCCAGGATTTCAGTTCGGTCATACCGGTGTCGCGATCCATTACGGGCCGGTATCCGAAATCGCGGGTGGCCGCGGAGGTGTCGTAGGTGCCCGAGCGGGTCATCACCGCCACCGAGTACCGCGAGAGCGGAGGTGTCCAGTGTTCGGCGAGATACGGTACCCGCCTGAGGTTTTCGATCACCGACACCACCAGCGCCACCACGCGCGGATCGAGCCTGCGGCCCGGCCGCGGATAGCCGAGGTCCGCGGCGACGTCACCGAGGAACCCCCACACGTCGGTCCGCTCCGCATCGGCGATGAAGTACGGCTTGCCGCCGACATTATCGCTGGCAGCGGCCCTGACCGCGGCCTCGGCGATATTGTCGACATGGCACAGCGAGGCGTACACCTCACGCCCGGCCGACAGATCCGGCAGGGTCCCGGCCGCCGCCCGTACGAGCAGCCGCACAATGGGCCCGGACCGGTCGCCCGCACCCCAGATGGCCCGCGGCCGCAGCGCGCAGGTGGTGAATCCGGGCGTATTCGCCTTCAGCACCAGGCGTTCGGCGGCGGCCTTGGTCTCGCAGTAGTGGTTGAGGTAGCGGCGGGGATACGGAACCGACTCGTCGACATCGATCTGGTCGCCGCCGTCACGGTCCATGAGCGCGCTCGGACTCGAGATGAACACGAACCGCTGCGCGCCGGCCGCCCGGGCAGCGGCCAGCAATCGCGAGGTGGCGGCGGTGTTCTCGGTCCAGAAGCGGGCGCGGGTGCCGCGCTCGTCCACGCGGGCGGCGCTGTGGAACACGACATCGACCCCGGCGACGGCGCGTTCCAGCGAGTCGGGATCGCCGAGATCGCCCACCACCCGCTCCACGCGGTCCAGCACCGGGGCCAGGTCCCGCAGATTGCTGGTGCGCCGCACCAGAATCGCCACCGCGTGGTCCCCGTCGCGCACCAGCCGGCGCGTGAGCGCGCCGCCCAGGAATCCGGAGGCCCCCGTCACCAATGCCTTCACGATGCTGCTGCTTTCACGATGCCTCCAGAAGTGTGCGGTCGCGTCGCCGAGTGCGGCCGAGGAGCGGTGCCAGCGCCGCGGTGTCCCAGCCGATCCGGCTGGCCAGCTCGTCGGCGGCCATGCCGACGGGTATGCGGGTGGCCGGGTCCGCGGCGCACAGTGCCGCGTCGGCCCACCACAGCAGCCGCAGCGCCGGATTCGACGGGGCGCGTCCGGCCACCGCGGCGATCAGCCCGGCCAGCAGATACAGCCGGGCGGCGATCCCGGCCAGGAAATACAATCGCGCGATCAGCGGAACCATCTGCGGCGCCGGGCTGCTCATGCCGCGGCCCTACCCGTCGACCTGCTTGGCCGCCCAGACCGCCAGCTTCTCGCGGCCGATCTTGGCGTTGTGGCGGATGTCGACCGGGAACCGCGGATGGAACAGGAACTCCGCCACCGGCTTGGTGATGTCGAATTCGTCGCGCCGCCCTCGCAATCGGTCCTCGACCGCGGCCCGGTCGGCCCCGGGCGCGAGCTCCACGCACAGCACCGGCTGCTGGTCCCCCCGCGCGCCCACGCCCACCAGTGCGGTGCGGGCGACGCCCTCGACGGTGTTGAACACCTGCTCGACCTGCACGGTGAACATGGGCCCGCTCGCCGTCTCGAGCCGCTGACTCTTGCGCCCGCAGAAGCGGATTCGCCCAGCGTCGTCGATCCAGGCCAGGTCTCCGGTGCGATGCCAGATCACCTCGCCCTCGGCGATCTTGCCGGTCCGGTTGGCCGCCTGCGGCCAGAAGTAGCGGGGGCTGACATTCGGCCCGGACACCACCAGCTCGCCGATCCCGCGCGACGCCGCCAGGTCGGCCGCCAGTGCCTCCGCGTCCGACCAGTCCGGCAGTGGATCGTCGGTGATGGCGATGATGCGCGCCCGCACGTGGAGCGCGGGTGCGCCCACGCACACCCCGTGCCCGGTGTGCGCCTGCTCCACCAGATCGCCCAGCAGCTCGCGGGATTCGATGGTCGCCATGGGCAGCGCCTCGGTCGCGCCGTAGCCGGAGTACACCTTGGCCGGCTCGGGCAGCACCTGCCGCAGCGCCGCGATGCACCAGTCCGGGACGGGCGCTCCGCCGGAGTAGATGCTCTGGATGCTCGGCAGGGACGCCCCGGTCTGCTCGATGTGCCGCAGGAGTGGGATCAGCACGGCGGGGGAGGCGAACATGGTCTTCACCTCGTACCGCTGCACCGCGTCGACCACGTGCGCCGGATCGGTCGCCCCGACCTTGGAGGGAATCAGGGGCGGTAGCACGCACCGGGATCCGAGCAGCAGCTCCAGGATGCCCGCCACCGGCGCGGTGATGAGCGAGGTGCCCGGCGCGACGTGCTCGCGCGCGGTGTCCACCTGGTCGATCATGGCGCTGAGATTGCCGTGGGTGAGCACCACCGCCTTGGCGGGCCCGGTGCTGCCGGTGGTGTAGGCGATCAGCAGTGGTTCGTCATCGGGCGCGGGCTCGCGTTCGGGCAGCGTGGAAGCCGGTGTGCGGCCCCAGCTTTCGAGGGTGGGCCGCTGCCACCACGAGCGCCCGACCGTGACCGCCATCCGTACCTTGCGGAAATAGGCGCGGAACACGATGCGCAGCGCCTGCGCCTCGGTGACGCCGACGAAGGCCTCGGCGTCGGCGGCCTGCAGGCAGCGCAGCATCTTGAACACGCCCATGCCCGGGTCGATCACCACCGGCACCGCGCCGATCTTGAACAGCCCGTAGAGGACGGCGTACAGCTCGGGTCCCGGCCGCACCAGCACGATGGTGCGCGCGCCGCGGGTGACGCCGGCCTCGGCGAACCGCTCGGCAATCGTGTCCGACCACGCATCGAGTTCGGCGTAGGTGAGATGGCGGTAATCGGGCAGGCCGTCCCGATTCCTACCGTCGGCATAGATCACCGCCTCCCGTTCGGGATGGGCGGCGACGATGTCGCTGAAACGATCGAGAGCGCGCCAATAAATGGTGGGCAAGGAATGCGACACACTTCCCCCAGTGAATTGTCGAGGAATGCGAGGAATGTATCGGTGAGGCTACACGGGGTGATGTCGGACCGCTAGACGTGGCGCTCCGTATTCGTTTGATATACAACGGTTTTAGTGTGTCTCCGGGTACCGACACCGGTTCCTCGAAACCCCCTATTCCACCCCTACGGGGTGACGGCGCGACCATTCGCCGATCGGCGTGCGCACCACTTTCTTCCAGCGATTACGTCACGAAAAATGATCGAGCGCACTGTGATTGCCGAGGCTCCTGTGGCGCTCGTCTACCGGTGGGTACGGTAGCTTTTCACTTGGCATCGGGGCTACGGGATATCAGCGGGGCCGGCTCGGGGGACACCGAATTGCGGCCGCCGCAGCCACATTCGACCGGACGCACTCAGTCCAGAGAGCAGGGGGCCACATGCGTACACGCTTCGAATCGATCGGTGCGTACACACCCACGACCATCCGTTCCACCGAGGACGTGATCAACAGCCTTTCGGTACCCAGGGCATTGGACCTGGAACGAATTACCGGAATCAAGAACCGGCGCGTGCACAATAGCGATCCGGAGAATTACGAATCGTCGTTCGCGCTGGCGCGCAACGCCATCGAGGACTGCCTCGCGCGCTCCGGCTACGACGCCGCGGACCTGGACGTCATCATCTCGGTGTCGATCACTCGCTTCACCGCGCCCGGGCAGTACTGCTTCGCACCGTCTTTCGCCGCCCAGCTGGGTGCGGCCATCGGCGCGGGCCGGGCACTGCACTTCGATCTGTCCAATGCCTGCGCGGGCATGATCACCGGCGTGCTGGTACTGGACCGCATGATCAAGTCCGGTGTGGTGCGCCGCGGCCTGGTGGTCAGCGGCGAGCAGATCACCCCCATCGCCGAGACCGCGACCCGCGAGATCTCCCAGCCCTACGACCCGCAGTTCGCCGCCCTCACCGTGGGCGACGCGGCCGTGGCCGTGGTGGTCGACGACCAGGGCGACGACGCGGACGAGATCCACTACATCGAGCTCATGACCACCTCGGCCGGTGCCGAGCACTGCATCGGCATGCCCAGCGACAAGACCACCGGCATCGCCATGTACACCGACAACCGCGCCCTGGCCAGCGAATCCCGCTTCCTGCAGGGCATTTCGCGCATGGCCGACTTCCTGCTGGAGACCGGCCGGGCCTGGGAGAGCGAGAAGTACGACTACTGGATCCACCACCAGTTCAGCGGGCCCGCCATCGACTACATCAGCTCGCTCACCGAGCGGCACTTCGACACCCCGATGCCGCAGACGCTCAATGTCTACGCCGAATACGGCAATACCGCGTCCACCTCGCACTTCCTGGTGCTGCGCGAACACCTGGCGCAGGGCCGGATTCCGCGCGGCTCCAAGGTGCTGCTGATCCCCGAGGCGTCCGGCGTGGTCTCCGGGCACCTCGCCGCGACCATCTCCCGGCTGGAGGCCTGAATCCATGAGCACCGCAATCGTTTCCGCGGCCGTCTGCACCGACGCCGACACCGGCAGCTACTTCGAGCTGGCCGCCCGCGCGGGCGCGCAGGCGCTGGCGGCCGCGGAGGTCTCGGCCGACCGGGTCGGCCTGGTGGTCAACGCCGGGGTGTTCCGGGACAGCAATATCGCCGAGCCCGCGGTGGCCGCGCTGATCCAGAAGCGCCTCGAGGTGGGCCTGGAGTACGCGACCGGGCGGGTGCCCGCATTCTCCTTCGACCTGCTCAACGGCGGCACCGGCGTGGTGCACGCGCTCATGGCCGCCCAGTGCTTCACCGGTCTCGGCGATGTCGAGTACGCGCTCATCGTGGCCGGCGATACCCACCCGTCCACCGAGCGCGACCGCGAGGACTTCCCTTACGCCGCCGGCGGTGCGGCCATCCTGCTGCATTCCTCCGACAGCGCGGGCGGTTTCGGCCGCATCTACACCACCGAGACTCCGGGCGTGCTCGCCCCGACCGCGTGGGCCGACCTGGAGGCGGCGGGCACCGGCGGCCGCACCGCGCTGACCGTGTGCACCGAGACCGGGGACCCGCTCGCGCTGGCCGAGACCGCGGTGCGCGAATGCCTCGCCGGTGAAGGACTGGAGCCCAGCGACTTCGCCACCGGCGGCGCGGTGCTGCTGGCCCCGGCCCCAGTCCCCGGCTTCCGGGAGCGGGTGGCCTACCGGGTCGGGGTGCCCTCGGCCGCGGTCGCCGGGATCGACCCGTTCGTCGGCAACCCGTATTCCGCGGGCCCGGTGCACGCGTATCTGAGCGCGGCCACCCAGGGCATGCTCGACGAGGCGCGCGCGGTGGTGTTCCTGGCGGTGGACGACACGTCGGCGGCCGCCCTGGTCTATCGCCCGCAGGCGCTCGCCACCACCTCTTGGGCGAATGTGAAATACACTGTTTGACAGTACATTTCGAAACCGTTGTGCCCCGGCTGATCCTGGGCGCCCGCGCGCCCTCGCTGCAACGATGCCGCTCCAGCACACCGAAGCTCGCCGTGCCACGTCTGTCAGTCGGGCGCATCCCGATCGGTGAAAGGGACGTCAGATGGCATGGTCGGTCGCACGGGACCGAGGGGAGACGCCGGTGGGGGCCGGCGGCAGGACGAGCTGTGCGGTCGCCGGCCGGGCGAGCGCGGCGGACGCGGAGCGGCTGCGGGTCGCGCGCGCGGTGGCGGTGCTGGGGGCCGCTGCCGGGGTGGGCCGGGTGGCGGCGCTGCTGAACACGGAACTCGACGAGACCCGTGCGGTGGTCTCGGAATTGGCGGCGGCCGGGCTGATCGTGGGGGAGTGCCGCCCGCACCCGGAGCTGGCGGCCCCGGTGCTGCGGGACCTGCCCGACGAGGATCGGCGCGCCCTGCACACCGGGGCGGCCGAACTGCTGTTCCGGGAGGGCTTGCCCGCGGCCACGGTGGCGCGGCACCTGGTCGAGGCGGGCGACGCGCGCGGCTCGTGGGCGGCGCAGGTGCTCCTGGAGGCCGCCGACCGCGCCTTCGACGCCGACGAATTGGACAGCGCCGGAACCTATCTGGAGCTGGCCTATCGGGCCAGCAGACGCGCCGACGAGCGGGCCGCCATCGCGACCCGGCTGGTGGCGGTGGATTGGCGGATCAACCCGTCGTGCCGCACCCGCAATTTCGGCCGGCTCAAGGCCGCCCTGCGCACCGGGCGGGTGCCGTATCCGGAGCTACCCATGACCGTGCTGCAGATGCTGTGGCACGGTCATGTGCTGCACGCCGATCACGCGCTGGCCCAGCTGCGCCGCAGCGGCGACCCGGCGGCGGCCGATCGGGTCGAATTCGTCGGTGCGTGGCTGCGCTACACGCATCCGGTGCAGGCGCAACGGCATCCGTGGCTGGCTCGCGCCCGCCCCGGTCCGGAATCGCCGTCCCCGGACCGTGATTCACCCCACCGGCAGGCGGCCGCGCTGCTGGCGGGACTGTGGGCGCAGCGCTCGCCCGCCGAGACCGCCGCCGCGGCCCAGCGCATCCTGGCACACCACCGGTTGACCCCCGCCACCGTCGAGGTGCTGGTGGCGGCGGTCGACTGCCTGCTGCATACCGATCGCCTCGACGCCGCCGACGCCTGGTGTACCGCCCTGCTGGCCGAGGCCACCGCGCGCCGCGCCCCGACCTGGCAGGCGCTGTTCGCCTCGGCGCGCGCGGAGACGCTGCTGCGCAAGGGAAATCCGGTCGAGGCGGGCGGGCACGCACTGGCGGCACTCAATCTGCTGCCCGCCGAACAGCTCGGGGTGTGGCTGGGCCGGGCGGTCGCGGTGCTGGTGCGCGCGCTCACCGCACAGGGCAGGCACGCCGAGGCCGCCGCACAGCTGGAGCGGCCGATGCCGCGCGCCATGTTCGAATCCCGTTTCGCACTGGGCTATCTGCGCGCCTGCGGCGAGCACTGCCTGGCCACCGGCCGGCCCGAGGAGGCGCTGCGGCATTTCCGCCGGTGCGGGCGGCTGATGGACGAGTGGGGCATGGACTTCGCCTGGCTGGCGCCGTGGCGCAATGACCTGGCCGCGGCCGGCCTGGTGTCCGGGCAGCAGCGGCAGGTGCGGAATCTGGTCACCCGGCACCTCGACCTGATCGGCGGGGCCGAGCAGCACCACACCGGCGGGGTGTCGCTGCGCCTGCTCGCCGCGACCAGCGATCCGCTCCGGCGGGTGACGCTGCTGCGCCGGTCAGCGGCGCTGGCCCGCTCGGGTGGCGACGAACTCGAATTGGCCACGGTGCTGGCCGATCTCGGGAACGCCTACCGGGCACTGGGGGAGGCGGACCGGGCCCGGCCCCCGCTGCGGGAGGCGGCGCGGCTGGCCGAGACCTGCGGGGCCGAACCGCTTCTGGCCCGACTGCAGGTAGACCCGGTACGGGCCGCGAGAGAGACCCTGGGCGACAACGGTTTCGACGCCTTGAGCCCGGCCGAACGGCGGGTGGCCGAACTGGCCGCGCTCGGTCAGCGCAATCGCGATATCGCCGACGCCCTGAACATCACCACCAGCACAGTGGAGCAGCACCTGACCCGGGTGTACCGCAAACTCGCGGTCGCCCGCCGCACCGAACTGCGGTTCGCGCTGGCGTCCCGGACCGAGACGAGCGCGCGGACCGCTGCCGGATAACCGTCGGCCGAAAGAGGATTGGCATGATCGCGTATCCAACCGGGGCGCCGCGGCCGCCGCGGGAGGACCATCCGCCGCTGCCCGAGCACGACCCGTTCTACCGGGGTCCGCGCGGACTCGACCTGGTCGTGCCCGGGGCCGTCCTGCGTTCGCGTCCGGTGGAACTCGCACTGCTGGGCCGCATTCCGCAGCGCGTCACCGCCACCCAGCTGCTGTACCGCAGCACCGACCTGCACGGCCGTGCCGAGGCGGCGGTCACCACGGTGCTGCTGCCCTCCGGTGCGGACCCGGCGGCCGACCGGCCGATCATCTCCTTTCAGTGCGCCATCGACGCCGTCGCCTCGAAATGCCTGCCGTCGTACGCGTTCCGTCGCGGCGCGCGGGCGCTGGGCTCGGTTCCGCAGTTCGAGCTGCTGCTCATCGAGCACGCCCTGACCCGCGGCTGGGCGGCGTCGGTGCCCGACCATACCGGGACCGCGGGCCGGTTCGGGGCTCCGCGCGAGCCCGGCCACCGCACCCTGGACGGCCTGCGCGCCACCCTGAATTTCCTGGCGCGGCCCGGTGATTCGCCGGTGGCGCTGTGGGGGTACTCGGGTGGCGGACTGGCCACGGTGTGGGCCGCCGAGCTCGCGGCGAGCTATGCGCCGGAGCTGAATATCCTTGCCGCGGTGCTGGGTTCGCCGGTGGGAAACCTCGAATCTACCTTCTTCCGGCTCAACGGCTCGGCCTTCGGCGGGCTGGCCACCCTGTGCCTGGCCGGACTGCGCCGCACCTACCCGGCCCTGGACAGCACCCTGCGCGAGCACCTCGACGCCGCGTCCCTCGACCTCCTCGAGCGTGCCGAAACCAGCGCCACCATTCCACTCCTGCTGCGCAGCGGCCGGTCCCGGCTCCAGGATCGCGAGGGTTCGGACCTGGCCACGCTGCGGACCCTGCCGCAGGTGCGGGCCGTCCTCGCCGATGTCGAACCGGGTGTGCGACCGCCGCGGTTCCCGGTGCTCGCGGTGCAGGGCGTGCACGATCTGATCATTCCGTGCGGCAATGTGGATCGGCTGGTCGATCGCTACCGGGCCGAGGGCACGTGGGTTCGCTATCTGCGCGATGTGCTGGGCGGTCACGCGAGCCTGGGTCTGCTGGCGGCGCCCCTGTGCGAGAACTGGCTCGCCGATCGATTCGCCGGTCGCCCGCTCCCGGCCGGAACCACGCAAACCGTAGCCTCCCTGGCACTTTCGATCCCCGCGCTCCGCGGCTACCTGGGTCTGGCGTCGATCCTGGCGAGAGCGGTGGCGGCCCGGCCGATGCGCGCCGCACCACCCGCGCGGACCCCCGCGCAGCCGGGCGCGCCGGAGGCGGACATCGCGCACGCACTGCCGATCAGCTGACGCGCTCTCCGTCCCAGCCCGCCGAAGTCGAGGTCGGGCATCGATTCCCCTGAACGCCCGCGACCAGCTGATTCGGCTCCTATCGTGGATGGATCCGGAAGGGGTCGCCATGACGGCAACCGACAAGATCCTCATCATCGGCGGACTGCTGACCCTCACCTATGGGGCCCTGCTGGGATATCCGATGATCGCGCTGCGCATGCGCGAGGGGAACCCGCCCACGCCCCGCTATCTGACCGTCACCCATGTCGGCTCGGTCATCCAGGGCGTCATCCTGTTCGGTCTGGTGTGGGCCGCTCGCCTGTCCGATCTGTCCAGCGGCTGGAACATCACCGCCGCCTGGCTGGTCGTCGCCAGCGGCATCTTCATCGCCGCCAAGGACACCATCAACTGGCTCACCGGCGTCGGCGACGAGTTCGCCGACAAGGCCCGCACCGCGCCGCTCGGCCTGGCCGGTGCGGTGACCATGACGGTGGGCCTGGTCATCTTCATCGTGGGTGACCTGGCCGCGCTCTGAGGCACGACCGTGGCGAGGCACTACCGCAGCGAATCGGCCTTGCTGATCCAGCCCACCACCGCCCGGGTCAGGAAGGGTGGGGACAGGCGGGTGGCGAGGCTGGTGAGTTTGGTCTGCAGGCCGACCAGGACGTGCGGTCCGGACAGCGGCCGGCGTCCGGTTGCGGTGTGCCACACCGCTTCCGCCACGTCGTCCGGGGTGAGGTGGACGCCGAGGACGGTCGCGGACTTCGAGCCGCGGCTCACCTCGGTCATCATGTCGGTCGCGACGAACAGGGGCAGCAGGTCGCTGACCGTGATGCCGTAGTGCCGCCATTCGAGGTCGAGGGCCTCGGTCAGGCTGCGCACCGCGGCCTTGGTCGCGCCGTAGGTCGCCAGGCCGGGTTGGCCGTAGAGCGCCGAGGCCGACGCCAGGTTGATGACCCGGCTGCCGGAGGTGCGGCGCAGATAGGGGAGGGCGGCGTGGCAGCCATTGAGGACGCCCTTGATGTTCACGTCCACGAGACGGTGCTGGCGTTCCACCGGGATCTCGCCGAAGGGGCCGGATACGAGAACGCCCGCATTGTTGACCAGCAGGTCCAGCCGCCCGGTCGCGTCGTCGAAGTCCTTCAGGGCCCGGTCCCAGCCCACCGGGTCGGTGACATCGAAGGCCCCCGTCACGGTCCGCCCGCCGATCTCGGCGGCGGTGCGGGCGACCGCGTCGGCGTCGATGTCGTACAGGCCAACGGTCCAGCCCTCCCGGGCGAACCGCGCGGCGATGGCGCGGCCGATACCGGCGGCCGCCCCGGTGACGAGGATCGCGGGCCGGGACGCGGGCTGAGAAGCATTGGCGGGCTGGGACATCGGAGCCTCTCGGATCGGAGGGTCGGGACCGCCGGTGCGATCAGGCGGCGCTGCGGCCGATGCGACCGGGATCGATCATCGCACGGTGGAAGTCGGCCGCGTCACGGGCGGCGTCCCGGCCGTCCGCGAGCAGGTCCGCACCCAGGTGAATGAGGGTGTGCGGGGCGCTCGGCCGCACCTGCAGACGCAGCGGGACACCCGCCGCCTCGGCCCGTTTCGCCACCGCCAGCGCGTCGGCGAGCAGCATCTCGCGGGAGCCGACCTGCAGCAGAATCGGTGGCAGGCCGGTGAAATCGTGGTTCACCACCGACCAGCTCGGATCCAGCTCGCCGTCCACGGCGATACCGCGGCGCACCACCATGTCCGGGCCGACCGCGGGCAGCACCGCGTCGTAGCGGGCATTGGGATGCGCGAGGCGGGCGGCGGAGTCGAAATCCGCCCACGGCGAGGTCACCGACAGTGCCACGGGCAGCGGCAGACCCAGCTCGCGCAGTGTCAGCGCCAACCGCAGCGCGAGTCCGCCGCCCGCGGAATCGCCCGCGACGACGATCTTCTCGGGCGGGAACCCCTCGGCCAGCAGGTGCCGGTAGGCGGTGAGCGCGTCGTCGAGGCTTTCGTTGGGATGGGCGTCGGGCAGCTGCCGATAGTCGACGGTCAGCACCGGCAGCTCGCTCAGCGCGGCCAGGCGGGCGGTGTGGCGGCGGTAGCTGTGGAGACCGCCCGCGATGAACGCGCCACCGTGCAGGTACAGGATCGCGGCGCCGCGGTCCACCCGTGGATCGGGAACCGGTGTGCTCCACAGCCATTCGGCGTCGCAGTGCTCGAACCGCACCGGTTCGCGGCGGGTGCCGCGCGGGGTGCCGAGCACCCGGGCGGGCTGTTCGGACAGCCGCGTCATCCGGAACACCAGGTGCGCGGGGCGCGGGCCCAGATCGGCGACCCAGGCTCCGGCGCGCAGGAACTGCTGCAGGGTGGTGCGCAGCACCGGATGGGCGAGCCTGGTCCCGATGCGCGCCGGCCGGATCGTCTCCACGATCACCGATGAGACGGGGTCCGAGGTCTGCGGCGTCGCCACGGGCGCTCCTGTCCGCGCCCCGAAACACCGGGCGCTGCTGAGACAACGATGTCAGTTCTGGCCAAGGGCCGTTCAACATCTTGACGGTGAATTCGCGGATTGTCATGTCCGAGAATGAAATTCCCACGTAAGAGGGGGTGCCGGGTGGCGGTTCCGGCTGGGTGCCGCGATCGGGCGTTGACATATGCAGGTAAATGCCTGCATAATTTTCCCGTGCAACCCGAACCCGAGATGGATGCGGTCTTCAAGGCCCTGGCCGACTCCACCCGCCGCCTGCTGCTGGACCGGCTGCGGGAGAACAATGGCCAGACCCTGCGGGAACTGTGCGAACGGGTCGAGATGGCTCGCCAGTCGGTGACCCAGCACCTCGACATCCTGGAGCGGGCCGGCCTCGTCACCGTGCTGCGCCGCGGTCGCGAACGGGTGCACTACATCAATCCGACCCCGATTCACGACATCGAACAGCGCTGGATCTCCGTCTTCGATCGCCCCCGGCTGGATGTCCTGCGCGCCGTCAAAAACCAGGCAGAGGAGTACGCCATGACCGCCACCGTGCCGAACTACGTCTACGTCACCTACATCCACGCCAGCGCCGAGCAGGTGTGGAAGGCCCTCACCGACGCCGACCTGACCGCGCAGTACTGGGGGCACGCGAATGTGTCCGACTGGCAGGCGGGTTCGGAATGGGAGCACCGCCGCGTCGACGGCTCGGACAAGGTCGATGTCGTCGGCAAGGTCCTCGAGGTCGACGAGCCCCGCCGACTCGTCCTCACCTTCGAGGATTCGATCGGAGCGGAGCGCTCCCCGTCGGTGGTGACCTTCCTCATCGAGTCCCACCAGGACATCGTCCGGCTCACCGTCACTCACGAGAACCTGCCGAATCAGGAAATGCTGCAGGGCATTTCGAGCGGCTGGCCCGCCGTGCTGGCCAACCTCAAGTCGCTGCTGGAGACCGGCGCCGTACTGCCGCAGGCGCCCTGGGAAATGTCGCAGGCCCACGCCTGATGTTCGACGCCACCGTGCTGCGCGGGGTCTATGACACGCTGCTGGAAGCCGCTGCCGCCGTGGCCGATTCGGGCCCGCCGCTGCCGCCCCCGGCGGGGGAGTGGAACGCCGAGCGGATCCTGGCCCACGTCTCGCTCGTCACCGCCGCCACCATGGCCGCCGCGTCGGCGGTGGCGGCGGGGGAGCACGCCACCTACGACAATCGCCTCGCCCTCGACACCTGGACCATTGATCGCGTCGTCGATCTCGCGGGCGGCCTCCCCGGCCTGCGCGAACGCGTGCTCCGCCAGGCCGAGATGCTGTGCGGTTTCGGCGGGCCGGCGCTCAGCGACGCGGAACTGAACAGCCCGGTGCCCACCCGCCTGCTCTCCGCGGGCGCACTACTGCTGGATCAGGCCATGCCCCTGCGGAATCTGTTCATCGGCCTGATCGATGTCGAAATCCCGGGCCACACCCGGCAGCTGCTCGCGCTGCGCGGAAACGGTGACGGCACCGGGCGGGCGAGTGCCCGCGCCGGTGCCGTCACCCGGTGATCGCCGTGCGGTGATCACCGCGTGGCCCTGCTGATTACCGCGGGGCCATGCGGATCGCGCCGTCGAGGCGGATGACCTCACCGTTGAGCATCGGGTTCTCCACGATGTGGCGGACCAGCGCGGCGTACTCGGCCGGGTCGCCCAGGCGCGACGGGTGCGGCACCTGCGCGCCGAGGGCGTCGATGGCCTGCTGCGGCAGGGTGGCGAAAAGCGGGGTGTGGAACAGGCCCGGCGCGATGGTCATCACGCGGATCTTGTACGAGGCCAGGTCGCGGGCGACCGGCAGGGTCAGGCCCACGATGCCGCCCTTGGAGGCGGAGTACGCGGCCTGGCCGATCTGGCCGTCGTAGGCGGCGACCGACGCGGTGTTGACGATGACGCCACGCTCGCCGTCGGCCTCCTCGACCGCCGAGATGCGCTCGGCGGCCAGGCGGATGACGTTGAACGTTCCGATCAGGTTAACGTTGATGATCTTGGAGAAGGACTCCAGCGGGAACGCGCCCTGCTTGCCGACCGTCTTGATGGCATTGCCGATTCCCGCGCAGTTCACCGCGATTCGCAGCGTGCCGAGCTCCTGGGCGGCGTCCAGCGCGGCGGTCACATCCGCTTCGCTGGTCACGTCACCGGGCGAGAACACCACGCGCTCACCGAGTTCCTCGGCGATGGCCTTGCCGTCGGACGAGGGAAGATCGAGGATAACGACCTTCGCGCCGGCCGCGTGCAGTTCCCGCACGGTGGCCAGTCCGAGTCCCGACGCGCCACCGGTCACAACCGCGGCAATGTCTGCTGTCTTCACAAAACCTCCAAAATTCTTGGTCTTGTTAATGTAGATTCTGCTTCGTCCACAGGGAAGACCGCCCCGTCGGCGTGGCGCTCACACGATGTCGCAAACCCTGCTACTCGCACGCGCGCGCGGATTGAACGGAGTGTCGTCCGGCGCGTCGAGTCGTTGGAATCCTGTTCATGCGAGAGAATTTCCGATCGGGACCGTTTCGTGCGCGCCGCCCGTGGCGACGCGACGACGGCGGGCTGCACAGTACCGACGATCACCGACGACAACACACCGTCAGCCACGACCGACCGCCGAGAGGGTCAGACGATGCCGAGCGACGTGCCCGCAGCGGGAATGTTGAAGTCGTACAAAAAAGTGTCGCGCTGGTACCCCGCCCTGGACCCCGACGCGCAGGCCCCGGCCCCCGAACAGCCCGACGGCGACTCGGCATTCGCCGACGAGCAGGACGCGGCCCGCTACCCGCACTACATCCACGACGAACCGGAGCTCGAGATCCCGCCGGTGCCCGATTCGGTGCTGCGGCGCAACCACTTCGACGGGGCCTGGTCGGACTGGATGACCGGATCCGGCGAGAGCGCCTCCTACGCACCGCCGTTGCGCTACCGCGGCAGCACGGTCGTCGAATTCCCCACGGAGAGTGGCGAAGCCGGCGCGCTATCGACCGACGAGCGCGCCCCGAGAGCATTCGACCGAGCCTCGCAGCTGCTGGACGCGGTCGCGGACCGTGTGGCCGCGCCGGCCGAGCGCATCACGGGGCGGCGGTTTTTCGCCGTCGCCTTCCTGATCATTGCCATTGTTTTGCTAGTCATTGCCGGTGGAGTTGCTCTATATGTGCTGAAATCCCATGGCGGCACTGCGCAATCCATCGGCACACTCGAGGCGGGACCCCGTTCCGGCCCGATCGCCGTCGCAGCGGCGTACAACGAAATGACGGCCCCCGCGATCATCGGCGACCACGGACCCGCCGCGGGCATTCCGGCCGGATAAGAGGAGAGCGGAGACAATGGATCAGGACTGGAGCCGCTGGCTCGACGAGAGGCCCGAAGCGGGCGAATCGCCGGGCCGTGCCGCGCGTTCCAAGGCTCCGGTGATGCGCTTGCGCAAGCGCCGCGGTGACTCCGGCGAGGCCGGTCCCGCGCCGCGCCCGATTCTGGTGGTGGGTGGTTGCGGCGGCGCGGGCACCACCACGACAACGCTCGGCATCGCGGGGGAGATGAGCGTCGCCGGCGCCGAAATCGTCGCCGTGGACGGCACTTTCGCGGGCAGTGATCTCGCGTTGCGGGGCGCTGACGAGCACCTGAGCCCGATCAGTCTGCAGGCCTGGCTCTACGGCCGCGGTGACGACGAGGCCGCGCCGCTCAAGGAATGTCTCTCCCGCGCCACCTCCGGCATCGGCCTGCTGTGGCGCGATCCCGCCCCGCTGCGCCGGCGCGCCACCTACCTGACCGTCGCCCGCGCGCTCGGCGAAACCGGGTACACCCCGGTTTACGACGGCGGCAATCCGATCGCGAGCCGGCATCTGCGCCCGCTGCTCGAGGACGCCGATATCGCGCTGGTGCTGTCGATTCCGGCGCGGGTGGACGCGGCCAATCGGTTGCGCGTGACGCTGGAGTGGCTCGACGATCAGTTCGGCGGGCAGGGCGAGGGGCAGGGTGACGGCATTGTCGGCGACACCACCATTGTCGTGTCACACCAGTTGCCGGGCAGTGATTCTCGGGTCGCTGAGCATTTGCGAGAGCATTTGGACGGCTGGGTCCGTGAGATCGTCGAGATACCCTATGACGCACACCTCGCACGCGGAGAGTTGGTGCGGCACAGCAACCTGGCCGCAGAGACACGCCGCGCGTATCGCCGCCTGCTTGCTGGAGTGGCATCATGACCGCAGCCATGAAGGAACGCCGATCCGCCTCCGAGGCCGCCCTGGCGGCCGGTGTGGTGCCGCCGCCGGAAACCCGCCGCGCACCGATCTGGGACCGACCCGTACCCGGCGGTGGCCGAGCACCCCTGGTGTGGCTGCTCGGCGTGCACGGGGGCGCGGGCGCGACCACGCTCTCGCATGTGCTTGCGCCGGCGGCGGATTCGTATCGACGCTGGCCGGGCGTGTTCGACCGGGAGTCCCCGTTCGTGGTGCTGGTGGCGCGCGAGACCATCGCCGGGCTCACCCGCGCCCACGATCTGCTGCGCCAGCATCACGCCGGGCTGGCCGGTCCGTGTGAGGTGCTGGGCCTGATCACCGTGGCCGCGCGGCCGGGCCGGATGCCCGCCGAGATCCGCCGCTACCGTGATGTGGTCGGTTCGCTGGCGGGTCAGGTGTGGCAGTTGCCGTGGCACGAGGAATGGACCCTGGTCGAGGCCGATGAGCTGCCGGTGTGGTCACCCGGCGACCCGGTGCCGCAGCAGCGGAAGCGCAAATCCGATCCGCTGGAAGAGATTACGCCCGCCGTGCGGGAGCTCGGCGCCGGCATCGTGGCCGCCGTGCAGGACGCGCTCGACGCCCCCCGCCCCGAGTTCCGGGACCCGGAGGAGTGATCATGGACGCCGATGGATTGTGTTGCGCGGGAATGAGTTCCCGGTTGCGGGGACCTGCCCGGTCCCGAGGGAAGGTGGCAGGGCAGTCAGTAGAAGGAGTTGACGTCGCCGGTTGGACGGCCGGGCCGTGCATCGGCGAGATTGTTACTAGCAGTTCGCTTTTGGATAAGGACAGACAATGAGCATGCTCCTCGCCGTACACGACGCGTACGGTCAGATCCTCGCCCAGGTCGGGAATCCGACCCCCGAGGCACCGCCCGCGTCGGACAAATTGCTGAAACTTGTTCGGTATTTCACCTGGTTCGTTCTGTTGTCGGGAATCCTGGGCATCACCTACGCCGGTGGCCGGTTCGCCTGGGAGAAATGGACAGGAGGCGGTTTGGAGTCGCCGAAGATGGTGGCAGGGGCCATGATCGGGGGAATCGTCGCCACGAGCGCGGGCACGATCATGAACGCAGTGATCACCTAATGCCCGCCGCGCTGGTTGCGCCAGCGATGGATTCCGTACTGGCCTACAAGCAGATGCCGCCGGATGTGATCCGGCCGATCATGCAGCTCATCGACTGGCTGCTGTGGTGCGTGCTGCTGTTCTGCCTGGCCTGGATGATCCTGGCCGCGGGCCGGCTCTGGTACGCCTTCCGCGACGACCTGGCCGCCAACGATGCGACACACGGGGTGGTGATGAGTCTGCTGGGCGCGATCATGGCGACCTCGGCCAGCGGGATCGCGCTGGCCCTGCTGCCGACCTGACGGGCACGGGCAGCTGAATTGTCCACTGGCACACATACTTCGGAGGCAATGCGATGAGCGAGAAGGAGTCGCCCGAGCGCGACCGCGTCTCGTTCGGCGTCATCGCCTCGGCCGCTCTGGTCGCGGTCATCCTGATCGCCGGTCTGGTGGTCTACTTCGGGCACGGCGACAGCAAGCCGAGCGCCAAGCCCGACGGGACCGTCCCGGCGGCCTCCGACTCCGGGGCCACCGGATTCGCCTCGCCCGAGGTGGATCTGTTCGGCCGCCGCGTCGACATCCCCAACAACACGGCCGGCCAGCCGCTGCCGCAGGATCCTTCCAAGCAGCGCAAGGCCACCGACGCCGACTGGCTCACCGCCGCCCCGCTGGGGACCATCGATCCCCACGGCTGGCAGCGGGTCTACGGCGCATCCGTGCCCTTCTCCACCTCCGACGGTCCGGCGCGCCTGGAAAACGGCCTGGCCGTCGGCTATTCGCACACCCCGCAGGGCGCGGCGCTGGCCGCCGCCCAGATCACCTACCGGCTCAACGCCCGCCCGGCCGACCGGGAGCTCTACGTCCGGCAGGTGCGCGTGCCCGCCGAACAGCTCACCGCCTACGACCAGGCGCTGGCCGATCAACGGCTGCCGAAACAGCAGCCCGAGAAGGTGACTCGCTATCTGGTGGCCCCCGACGGCTTCCAGATCGAGAACTACGCCGACGACATGGCCATCGTGCGGCTGGCCGCACGCGGGCCGGTGGTCGACAACCGGCAGCTGTGGGCGGCGGTGCGCCTGATCATGGTCTGGGACGCCGGCGACTGGCGGCTCAAACCTTCGACTTCCAAGACCGCGCAAACCGAATACGTGGATTCGCTTGCGGGGTGGACCCGATGGTGACAACAACAGAAATGGCATCGCGACCCATCGAGAGGTGGACCACATGCTGAGGCGGCTAGTCACGATCCTTGCGGTCGTCTTCACCGTCATGATCGCAACCCCGACGGTGGCCTACGGCCAGACGTACGGTTTCGATCAGGCCTGCAACGAATTACACGACTCCCTCGACGGGCTGGGCGTACCCGGCATCTCGCTCGGCGACGCGGCCTCGGCCGCGTGCAAGGCGGGCAATGTCGCGACCCACCCGACCGACGCCGCCGCCACCGTGCGCGACAAGGCGTGGGACTCCACCTTCGGCAAGGTGGTGGACTCGCTGATGAACGGCCTGGGCGAGGCGTTGATGCTGGCGTTGACGTTCTGGATGAAGATCCCGAACGAACGCGTCAGTGACGCGGGGGCGCTCTTCACGAAGATCAACGATTACACCTATCAAGTCCAGATTCTGTTCTTGATGGCGTCGGTGATCCTGTCGGGGTTGAAACTGGCGCAGGCCAGACGAGGAGCCGCGGTCAGTGAGGCCACGGAATCGTTCTGGATGTTCGCGCGGGTGGTCTTCAGTTCCTGGATGCTGGGTGCGGTGATCGTGGCCGCCACCCAGGCCTCGGACAAGTTCTCCGAGTGGATCATCAACGACTCCACCAACGGCAATGCCAAGAACATCGCCGAGCTGATGGTGAAAACCTCCAAGCTGCAGGCGTTCTCGCCGGGTCTGGTGCTGATCATCGCGATCGTCGGCCTGCTCGGGGCGCTGGCCCAGATCGTGCTCGCCATCGTCCGCCAGGGCCTGCTGGTGGTGGCCGCGGGCGTACTGCCGCTGGCCGCGGCCGCGTCGGGCACCCAGATCGGGCGCACCTCGTACTCGAAGCTGCTGGGCTGGATCATCGCGTTCATGCTCTACAAGCCGGTGGCGGCGATCGTGTACATGATCGCGTTCACCACCGCGGGCAATACCGACGACCTGACCGGCACCGTGAACCTGCCCGACGCCGACGAGGCCCAGCGCATGCTGGTCGCCATCGTGCTGCTGTGCACGGTCGCGTTCGTGCTGCCGGCGCTGATGCGCCTGGTGACCCCGGCGGTCGCCATTGTCGGTTCCGGCGGTTCGGGTCTGGCCGCTACCACCGGCACCCTGGTCGGCATCGCCGCGCTCGGTGCGGTCGGTTCGCGTGCGGTGGCCCCGCGCGGTGCCGCCGGACCCGGCGCCGCCGGATTCATCGGACCCGGTCGCGGCGGGCGTCCCCGTCCCGGTCCCGGGGGCGGCGGTCCGGGCGGTGGCGGCGCGCCACGCCCGACACCCCCGCCACGCCCGGCGGGTGGTGGTGGCGGTGCGCCCGCCGCGAGTCCTGCCGCCCAAGGCGGTGGCGGCGCAGTACCGTCAGGCGCGTCCCGCGTCGCCAATCGGGTCGCGCAGGTGCGCGCGGCGACCGCCTCGCTGAGCAAGGCCGAGTCCACCGCGGGCGACCTGGCCGGTGACCGCTGGGCCAACCGTTCACCCGACCTCGGCAGGAGCACCATCCCGCGATGACGATGACCGAGACCTACGAGCGCCGCTCGTACGGACTGTGGCAGAAGCCCCGCAGCGCGGGCCTTTTCGGCCTGCGCTGGGGTGAGACCGTGGTCGGTTTCGCCGTCGTGATCACTGCACTGCTGACGGCGCTGGCGGCCGGGCCGGAACCGGCCGCCGTGGTGGCGGGCATCGGCACGGTCGTGATGGTTCCACTGGTATGGCGGACGGGGGGCCGCTCCGGCTACGAGAACGGATTGATGATGTTCCATTGGTTGCGCGGCCGTTCCAAGGGCGAGCACGTGTACCGGGGCGGGCGGTTCTCCCGGATCCCGGGCGGTGTCACCCGCCTGCCCGGGCTGATGGCCCCGTCACGGCTCTACGAGGGCATCGACGCCGGCGGCTACAGCTTCGGCATGATCCACCTACCGCAATTCGCCCAGTACACAGTGGTTCTGCGCGCTTGGCCGCAGGGCCACGAGGCCGTCGACCAGCCGGTCATCGACCGCTGGGTGGGCGCGTGGGGTACGTTCCTGGCCTCGCTGGGGCAGACCTCCGACATCGTGGCCGTGGTGCCGGTGATCGACACTGTGCCGGAGACCGGAAACCGTTTGCTCACCGAGGTTTCCACCATCACCCGGCCCGAGGCTCCCGATCTCGCGCAGCAGGTCATGTACGAGCTGGCCACCGAGCTGCCGCAGGAGCGGGTGCAGCTGCTACCACGGGTCGCCATCACCTTCAAGGCGACCACCGCGGAGCGCCGCAAGAATCCGGCGGAGGAGGCGGTCGAGATCGGCCGCCGCCTGCCCGGCATCTGTGCGGCCCTGGCGGAGGCCGGTGTCCGCGCCCAGCCCATGGCCGCCGAGGAGATCATCTCGTTCATCCGCCGCAGCTACGACCCGGCCGCCCAGGCCGATCTCGAGGTGGCCGCGGGCGAACCCGGTGGGCACGGCCTGGATTGGGCCGACGCGGGCCCGGTCTCGCACGAGGAGCGCTGGGACCACTTCATTCACGACGGTGGCCGCTCGGTCACCTGGGAGATGGACACCGCCCCCGAAGGCGCGGTCGACGAGCGGGTGCTGCAGCGGCTGCTCGCGCCGAATCCGGAGGTGCCGCGCAAGCGCATCACCATCGTCTACCGCCCGCACTCGGCCGGCGACGCCGCCCAGATCGTGGACGACGACTACAAGAACGCCCTGGTGGCACAGCAATCCGAGCGTGGTGTCGTGTCCGCCGCCGCCACCCTGCGCGTCGGCGCCACCCAGCAGGCCCGCGAGGAGCAGGCCCGCGGGCACGGCGTCACCCGCTTCGGCGCGCTGGTCACCATCACCGAACCCCTGCGCGGCGACCTGCCGCGCATCGAGGCCATCACCCGCGACCTGTCGACCCAGGCCCGCCTCAAGATCCGCCGCTGCTACCGCTATCAAGCGGCGGCGTTCGCGGCCTCGCTCGGCTGCGGGGTGATCCTCCCCGAACACGCCACCATTCCGAAAGCACTTGCGGGGTAATCCATGCCACGTGACTTCGACCCCTCGGTCCGCGAACGCGACGCCGTGCCGCCCACCCGGCGCGGCTCCCGCCGCGACCCGGCTCCCGTCGACCCCGGCAACGAGCCGAACCCGTACCCGCCCCCGTCCTCCCGCGTCATGCGCGATGAGCACCGGCCCCGGCGCGGCACCCTCCCGGACCGCCGCATGCTCCGCCGCGACCCCATCGAGCCGCCCGCCGACCAGGCGGACCCGGCCCCGGCGGCGCGCGAGGACGAGTCCGGCGACGCGATCCGGGAACGCACCGCCGCGGCCACCGCGGATCGGGGCGATTCCGGAGTGCGACAGGACGATTCGGGGTCGAACACCGAGCGCGAACTCTCGGCGGAGCGGATCACCGGTAGCCGGAACGCGATCGCCGAGACCGAGTCCGCACTGCGGGCCCAGCGCGGCGAGGCCGGCGCACCGGACGGGGTGGGCAGCAGCGCCGACCGGGACCCGTCCGCGGGATCCACCGCTCGCGGTGCGCGCCAGGACGATTCGCCATCGGCGGTGCGCCCCGGCGTGGAGGCGGGGCGCGACGGCGTGCCGGAATCTGCCATCGCCCAGCGCCCCGCCGAACCCGGCGGGTCCGATCGCAAGGAGCCGTCCGCCGCAGAGGTCGACGGCCACGGTCGCGATGCGGGGGGTGCGCTCGCAACGGGCCGGGATGGCCGCCGAACCCTGAATGAGAGCGCCGCAGCGGGCATCGAGCGGGGCCGCGTGAGTTCGCCGTCCGCCGATTCCGAGTCCGTAAGTGCGCGAGGTGGTCGCGGTGTGCGCGAGAGCGATCAGCAGAACGATCCGCGTGCGACCGTTTCGGGCGGTGTGGGCCGATCGGCTGCGGGCGCGGACGCGGGAGCATCCGGGTGGGAGGCCGCCGGGCTCGCCGAACCGACCGGTCGCGATCGCGGCGGGGAGACGGGCTCGGAGCCTGCCGCTCCGACCGCGAGGCGGCGGCTCCCGGCCCTGCCCGCGCTCGAACCGGCCAGCGGTGCAGGGGAATTCAGTGCACCAGTGAACGCTGCGGCAGCGGAGGCCGGCTCAACGGCTGGGCCCGACACGGCAGGCGTGCCGGCCGGGCGTGAGCTTGCCGTGCGGCAGCAGCGGGATTCGGACGCCGCTCAACGGGCCGCGGCCGGTGCGCGGGGGCAGACTCCGCCGGGGCCGGCCGGGCGCCAGGCCGGCGGCGAGCGTTCGGAACACGTGCTGGACAAGGGATCCGGCCGGAGTGGCGCGGTGGCGCGGTCCGGCGGTATGCGCGAGGGCGAGGCGCGGTCACAGGCGCGCGGGCCGGAACGGACCGAGGGGGATCGCATGGAGCGCAAGCGGAGTCGCGAGACCATGCCCGAGGCGGACGCGGCGCGCCGTGGGGAACCCGGCGAACGGCGGCGCGAACGACCGCGCGCAGAGGGCGAACCCGGATATGAGCGGCGCGGCGACGCTGAACCCGGACGTGAGCGACGGGCTGCCGAAGGCGGGCGTGGGCGCCGCGCCGAGCCGGAGCGAGATGCCCGGCGCGGCAATGGCTCCGAGGGCCGCGGGCGGTCCACGGACGCGGATCGGGTGCATCTGGGCGGACGGGCCGGCACGCCCGGTCGGACCCGCCCGGCGCGGCCGGACGGCGAGGCGGGGGAGCGGCCGGTGCGCAGCCGGCCCGCGCGCGACGGGAGGCCCGAGCGGGCCGAAACCGAGGAGCGTTCCCGCGGTGCCCGTAAGGACAAGCGGGACAAGGTCGCCGACCAGGCCGAGCGCGACGCGGCCGCCAAGCGCTCCGCGGCGCGCAAGGCCGCGGCCAAGAAGAAGCAGTCCGGTCCCAAGCTGCTCGACGACACCATGCGGGCCAAGCTCGAGGTCACCGCGCGCGAGGGCAATGGCATCCGGGCGGCCTGGGCCACCTTCCGCCTACACACCGACGATCTGCGCCGGCGCAACTTCGCGGCGCGCGCCGAGCGCATGGAGTACGGCAGCTTCGACGAATTCGACCGCACCACAGCACAACTCACCGATCGCGGCTACATCGGCGCGGGCGGTGGGCGCATGAACGTGGTCGGCCGCCCGGTCGAGTACCGCGCCACCACCGCACAGGTCGCGGGCCTGTGGCCATGGTCGGTCGGGGCCGGTGCGCCGCTCATCGGCACCCCGCTGGGCTCGCACCTGCACACCGGCGCACCGGTCTGCTTCGACCCGATGAACTGGTTCATGCGCGGCAGCTTCATCACCGCGCCCAGCCTGTTCGTGCTGGGCCTCAATGGTTTCGGCAAGTCCTCGCTGGTGCGCCGGATCGTGCTGGGCGGTGTCGCGCAGGGCATCACCCCGCTGGTGCTGGCCGACGTCAAGCCCGACTACCGCAAGCTGGTGGAACTGGTCGGCGGCCAGGTCATCGACCTGGGCTACGGCCACGGCAAGCTCAACCCGCTCGCCGCCGGTGTGCTGGGCTCGATCGTCCCGCTCCTGCACGACTTCCCGGAGCTGCAGACCCAGGTCATGCAGGAGATGCGGGCCCGCCAGGTCACACTGGTGGCCGGTCTGGTGGAACTGGTCCGCGGCGCCCGGGTGCGCGACTTCGAGGAGACCCTCATCTCCACCGGTCTGCGCATCCTCTACCGCGAGGGCGGCGTCTTCACCCCCGACCAGCCGCCCATCCTGGAGGACCTCCTGGAGGTGGTCGTGGCGGGCGGCGACGAACTGCAACTCGATGCGGGCGCGGACAATCCGGACGAATACCAGGAGGCCATCAAGGGCCTGCGCCGCTCACTGCGCGCCCTCACCCAGGGCCCGTTCGGCGCGATCTTCAACGGCCACACCACGACTCCCATCGACACCAACTCCACCGCCGTCTGCATCGACGTCTCCCACATCCCCAACGGCGACAAGAAACTCAAGGCCGCCGTCATGCTGGCCTGCTGGGCCGACGGTTTCGCCTCGGTCGAGGCCGCGCACGTGCTGGCCGACGCGGATCTGGGCCCGCAGCGCTACTTCCAGGTGGTGATGGACGAGCTGTGGCAGGTGCTGGGCCTGGGTGACTTCATGGTCGACCGTGTCGATGAGCTCACCCGTCTGCAGCGCGGCATCGCCACCTCGCTCATCATGATCAGCCACACCATCAAGGACCTGCAGGCCCTGGGCTCCGAGGCGGCCATCGCCAAGGCCCTCGGGTTCCTGGAACGCGCCCGCGCCAAGATCTTCGGCGCGCTCCCGGCAGAGGAGATCGCGCGCCTGGATTCCACGGTGCCGTTCACCGCCGCCGAGGAGGAGATGGTGACCAGCTGGTCCGCGCCGCAGGCGCTCACCGGTGAGGCGCTCAAACCGGGCCAGCAGCGCCCGCCCGCGCCCGGCACCGGTAAGTTCCTGCTCAAGATCGGCGAGGACCGCCGGCCCGGCATCCCGTTCCACATGGAGTTCACGCTCTCGGAGCGGGAGAGCGGAATCCACGACACCAACCAGCGTTTCAGCGAATTCACCGAGACCACCGCGAGCCGCGGCTCGGACGAGGGGAGCGCCGCATGATGCCGCACCGGTCGTATCGAAGAGTGTCGCCGGAGGTCCGGCAGGCCGCCGTCGAACAGGTCATCGCCCTCACCGGCAAACTGCGCTCGGAATCCGAGGCCTGCCGGGTGGTCGCCGAACAGATCGGCGTGCACACCAATTCGGTGCGGAACTGGGTGCGCGCCGCCGAGAGCCCCGGCCTGGAACGCATGGACGCGATCGCGTTGCGCCGCAAGGTGGCTCTGCTGCAGCAGCAGCTCGCGGCCGCCGCCGAAATGAACCGCACGCTGGTGGAAACCCTCCACGAAGCCAAGCGCGGCACATGAGCCGCTGCCGCGAGAACCAACACACCGACTCGGGAAACCCGCTGGTATGGCTCGGATATACCGTTCAGCGACTAGCCTGGAGGGGTGGTCCGGTGCTGCGCCGCCGGCGCGGGCCGGTGAGTGCGAGCCCGGGTGTGAACGGTGCGAGCGCAGGCATGCGTCCCGCGATTGGGGTGGTGATGCTGGTAGTGAGCGTCGCAGTGCTGGCCACCGCATGCGGCAGTGGCAGTTCGACCGGCGGCGGCTCGAATCCGTCTGCCGGGCAACCGCCCACGTCCACCACCCGGTTGCTGGTGAATGCCCCCGCCCCCGACCCCACCACGCCCGACGGTGTCGCGGTGACCGCCCTGGAGCAGGTCTACACCTGGTATCCGGCCACCGAGTCCGAGGGCGACGCGCTGCGCCGCGCCCGGAAATGGCTGGGACCCAGCCTGATCCGTACACTGGACAACCCATCCACCGGCGTGGAAACCCCGAGACCGTCATTGCGCTGGGCCGACTGGGCCAAGGCGGGCGCTCACGTCGAGGCGTTCGCGTTCGCCTCCGGTGAGCAGGCCCCCGCCGGCGCCGACCCGAACCGGCAGCAGTACAAGATCGGCATCGAGCAGACGGTCGTCTATCCGGATGGCAGGCGGGAGTCGCTACCCCCGGCCACGGTCGTCGCCACCGTCGTGCATGGACCTGCCGGTGGCTGGTTGCTGGACGAATTCCGTTGAGCGGTAACGACTCACAGGTCATCCCAGGAGGTTAGAGATGGCGAAGAAACCGGTTGCGGACCCCGCCGACCCGGGTCCCGATCGTGTCCTGCACCTCGTCTACGCGGGTTTCTACTTCTTCGGAACCCTGTGGCTGGCTGTGCAATTGGGCAATCTGCTGAGCTCGCCACGCCAGCACGTGCCGATCAACCCGATCGCCATCGTGGTCAACCTGATCAAGGGCGAGCTGCGCTGGCCGGCCGCGGCCACCGTGATCATCCTGCTCGTCTTCGGGGGGACGCTGGGCTGGGTGCTGTACCGGCGCCGCCGTGAGCTGAAAGCCAAGAAGGGCCGACTCGCGATCGACGACAAGGCCGATCACATGGGCACCGGCGGCGCCATCAAGGCGCTCACGCTGTCCGGTGTCCGCGAGAAGGCCGGCCAGATCGGTGTGCCGCTGCACCAGCACCTCACCGGGGACATGCTCATTCCCGGTTCGCTGATGCGGCCCGGCGACATGCTGGTTCCGGGCATTCCGATCGGCATGTCGGTCGCCGACGGCGAAATGATGTACGGCTCCTACGAGGATCTGCAGGTCGATATCTGGGGCCCCCGGCAGGGCAAGACCACCTCCCGGGTGATCCCGGCCGTGCTCGCCGCCATCGGCCCGGTGGTCGTCACCTCCAACAAACGCGATGTCGTCGATGCCACCCGGGATGTGCGCGCGGGCAAGGGCAGTCAGATCTTCGTCTTCGATCCGCAAGGCGTGGCCCCGGATTCGCACGACCTGCAGGCGCAGCACGAACCCGGCTGGTACTGGGATCCGCTGGCGTGGGTCGACGTGCACCGGCCCGGCTGCGAGGTGCGGGCGGTCAGCCTGGCGGGTCATTTCTCCGATGCGGAGGGCAGTCCCTCGGCCGGCCAGGGTGCGGACTCGTACTTCGACCCCGAGGCCGAGGATCTGCTCGCGGCGCTGTTCCTGGCGGCGGGTTTCGAGGGCAGCAACATTCTGCGCGCCTGGGAATGGGTGAACAACCCGCTGGATACCACCCCCATCGAGATCCTGCGCGCGCACTCCAAGCACTACATGGCCGAGGGTCTCGCCGGTCAGTACAACCTCGACATCCGCACGCGCGACGGCATCTTCGGTGGTGCGAAGGCGATGATCAGGTGCCTGAAGTTCCCGCACATCCAGCCGTGGGTCATCCCCAACGGTGGCCGGTCGGCCTTCGACGAACTGGAATTCCTCGAGCGCAACGGCACCCTCTACTGCCTGTCGCTGGAGGGCCGGGGTTCGGCGGCGCCGCTGGTGAGTGCCCTGACCGCGGCGATCATCGACGTGGCCTCCCGCGAGGCGTCACGGTCGCCGGGCGGGCGGCTGCCGGTGCCGCTGCTGGCCGCCCTCGACGAGGCCGCCAATGTCGTGCGGTGGAAGGATCTGCCGAAGCAGTACAGCCACTTCGGTTCTCGCGGCATCGTGGTGATGACGGTGCTGCAGTCCTGGGCGCAGGGCGCGCGCTGCTGGGGACCCGATGGCATGGAGGCGCTCTGGGGCGCCGCGAACATCAAGGTCATCGGCAGCGGCATCGACGACATGGCCTTCCTGCAACAACGCTCCGAGGCCATCGGCGACTACGACAGCATCTCGCAGTCGGTGTCGGAATCGAAGGGCGGCAAGAGCTATTCGCGCTCACTGAGCTCGTCGCGGACCTTCAACGCCCATGCCCTGGCGACCCTGCCGCGCGGCCGCGCCATTCTGTTCGCCTCGGGCACACCGGCCGTGCTGCTGCGCACGGTCCCGTGGTGGGAGGGCCCCGACGCCGCCGCCGTCGAGCGGTCGATCGAAGCCCACGACCCGTCACCGACACGCAAGACCGAGATTTCCGATCTGATCAGTCCCGCGCTGATCAAAGAGACACTGCCGGATGTTTCGGCTCCCGAGGAGGTTCGACCGCTGTGAGCGAAGAGTCAACACCCATGGTCTACGCGAGCGTGGTCGAGTTCGTGGAGAACTACCTCAGCCTCGTGTACCGCCGGCAGGTGACGGATATCAGCGACACCGTGTGGTGTCCCGAATGGTGGAAGCACGCCGAGGCGGTCGCGCGACTGGATGCCATGTGGCGGGCGTGGGAGCACTTCCGCCACGACGGCAAGACCGGGCTGAGCGTCTGGTTCCTCGACCACGCCGACCCGCACATGGCGAAACTGTTCGATCCCAAGGGCCCGTTCAAGTACTGCAGTGTGCGCAACGGCCACAAGGACATGCTCACGCCGCTGCCGTTGAAGTCCCCCCAGCAGGGCTTGTTCAGCAATCCCACGATCGGGGAGTTCCCGCTCTAGAGAGAAAACGCCGGCGCCGGTATTGCTCCGGCGCCGAAACGGAAAGTGGCGGATCGGGTTGCGATCCGCCACGGTTCGAAATTATTGCTGCTCAGACTCGTTCACGCGAGCGAGCGCGTTCGCGCTCCCGCTCGTGCGCTTCCTGCTCCCGCACCCGCCGCTGCGCCGCCTCCTGCTCCCGGAGCCGCACGGCGTCCTGTGCCGACTGGGCCTGCCCGACCTCCATCAGCAGCCGTACCGATTGCAGTTCGGGCGAGATGCCCATGCGCGAAAGGTGTTGGGCCAGAGCGGTTCGCCGCTCCACCGAGTCGTATCGCACAGAGCCGCGGTTGGCCTGCTGTGCGGCCATTC
Organism: Nocardia sp. NPDC101769; assembly: GCF_044766925.1. Lineage (NCBI taxonomy): Bacteria > Bacillati > Actinomycetota > Actinomycetes > Mycobacteriales > Nocardiaceae > Nocardia > Nocardia sp. NPDC101769. The sequence continues at coordinate 200,389 of NZ_JBIWMX010000004.1, forward strand.
GAGATGCCTCCGCCTGCGCGGAGAATCGATCCTTTTCGAGAGATACGCCCCGTTCGCGCGTCGGGCGCTCCAAGATTCGCGAAAGTTCGCGGTTGCGCGGATCACGTGCTTTGGCATCCGCGGCCTCGCGCAAGCGACGCTCGCGGCCGTCCTTCTGCCGGGCCTCGGTGACCCTGACGCGTGCTTCCGCTTCCTTTTGGCCACGTTCCCGGGTGCGCAGCGCGACAAGTGTCGCGAGCTGCAACATTTGCCTCATCATCGCCGCTGTTTCGCGGCCGATGTCGTCGAGTTCCTCGGCCATTGCCTGCTCCCCGATGCTGCAGTTAGATCACTATGGATGATTGTGGTGCTTCGTCACGGACATCGCCACACGAACGGTGGTTGCGCGTAGCCATGTCCCGCCTGCAAACGTGGACACCCGGAGACCATGAGGCGTTGCAGCGGCCCGGTGGGGATTGCCCGGTGGGCTTTACTACGCCTTGGTACTCCGTTCTACGAGATTACCAGCGAAAACTCCGAAACCACCGTTCGCGCGCGTCGCGATCCAGCATATATCGCACAATTCCGGCACGTCGCGGAAAACTCAGGATTTTCTTTGGTTAGGGAAGCCTTACGCAAGAGGTTCAACGGGACCTTCCCGAGACCTTCGCCGGAAAAGAATCGGGCCCGGCGCGGGAAGCGCCGGGCCCGAAAAACCATGCTGGTCAGTTTATTTGGACTGATTGGATGTTCACATCGGAGGCCGGCTTACCGTCCTGGCCGCCGCCCTGGACACCCGCCTTGGCGATCTTGTCGAGGGTGGCGAGACCGGCGTCGTCGACCGTGCCGAAGATGGTGTACTGCGGCGGCAGCTGGGAGTCGCCGTAGACCAGGAAGAACTGGCTGCCATTGGTGCCCGGCCCGGCATTGGCCATGGCGAGTACGCCACGCTTGTAGGCGACCGGGTACTGGGCGGCTTGATCATTCGGGTCGTACTGGTCGGTCGGGTACTCGTTGTTGAACTCGTAACCGGGACCGCCCATTCCGCTGCCGGTCGGGTCGCCGCACTGCAGCACCTCCAGGCCCTTACCGGTGGTGATGCGATGGCAGCTGGTGTTGTCGAAGAACTTCTGCTTGGCCAGGCTCTCGAAACTGTTGACCGTGCAGGGGGATTCACTCGGGCTCAGGGTCATGGATATCGGACCCTGGTTGGTGTCCATGGTGGCCTTGACATCACCGGCGGTGGAGATATTGGCCGTGCTCGGCGGATTCACCGGCTTGTCGGCCGGCTTCTGCGACGGACGGTACTCACAGCTGACCGAGGCCGGCTTGGCCTTGGCGGCCGGCGGGGGAGCGGCGGTCAGCGAGGCGTCCGGAGTCTCCGAGGCCTTGGCGCTGGTGCTGTTGTCATCGCCCTTGGTCAGGAAGTAGATGCCGACACCGGCCGCGACCGCGACCACAACACCCAGGGCCGAGGCCGCGATGGTGAGTTGCTTGCGCTTACGCGCCCGCTGGGCCCGATTCTCCAGTTGACGCTCCAGCTTCCGCTTCGCCGCAGCGCGTCGCTGTTCATTGCTCGGCACTAACTGTCCCTCCGTGAACGGTCGGTATCTGATGTCTGTACAGACTGCGGCCGTCAGCCCAGCGGCCGCGGCAGACATTACCTGCATTCGCTGAGAAAAACCTACATATGGCGGGCCCTCGTGGCCGTCGGCCGAGAACCGGTTGGACTTGGCGGACGGCCGTGGTGAAAACTGGGCATCGTGACCAAGACCAGCAGCTTCCGTGCCCCGAGGGGGGTCCCCGACTACCTGCCGCCCACGTCCGCCGAGTTCGTCGCCGTCCGCGACGCCCTCGTGGAGGCGGCGCGACTGGCCGGATACGGGCATGTCGAGCTGCCGATCTTCGAAGAGACCGCCCTGTTCGCGCGGGGTGTGGGCGAATCCACCGACGTTGTCACCAAGGAGATGTGGACCTTCGCCGACCGCAATGGCGAGAGCTTCACCCTGCGCCCCGAAGGCACCGCCGGTGTCATGCGGGCGGTCATCGAGAACGGCCTCGACCGCGGGGCGCTGCCCGTCAAACTCTGCTATGCCGGGCCGTTCTTCCGGTACGAGCGTCCGCAGAAGGGCCGCTACCGGCAGTTGCAGCAGGTCGGCGTGGAGGCCATCGGCGTCGACGACCCGGCACTGGACGCCGAGGTGATCGCCATCGCCGACGCCGGATTCCGTGGGCTCGGACTGGAGGGTTTCCGGCTCGAGATCACCTCGCTCGGCGACGAGACCTGCCGGCCGCAGTATCGGGAACTGTTGCAGGACTTCCTGTTCAAGCTGCCGCTGGACGAGGAGACCAAGCGCCGGGCGCTGATCAACCCGCTGCGGGTGCTCGACGACAAGCGTCCCGAGGTCAAGGAGATGACCGCCGACGCGCCACTCATGATCGACCACCTGTCGGAGTCGGCCAAGGCGCATTTCGAGCAGGTGCTCGGCCTCCTCGACGCGCTGGGCGTGCCGTACGTGGTCAACCCGCGCATGGTGCGCGGGCTCGACTACTACACGAAGACCACCTTCGAATTCGTGCACGACGGGCTGGGCGCGCAGTCCGGTATCGGCGGCGGCGGCCGCTACGACGGGCTGATGGCCGAGCTCGGCGGGCAGCCGCTGTCGGGCATCGGCTTCGGCATCGGCGTCGACCGGACGGTGCTGGCCCTCGAGGCCGAGGGCAAGTCCGCCATCGACGGTCCCCGCGTCCAGGTGTTCGGCGTCCCGCTCGGTGAAATGGCCAAGCAGCGCCTGGTGGTGCTCGCGGCAGAGCTGCGCCGGGCCGGCATCCGCATCGACCTCGCCTACGGCGGCCGCGGCATGAAGGGCGCGATGAAGGCGGCCGACAAGTCCGGCGCACAGCTGGCCCTGGTGCTCGGTGACCGCGAGGTCGCCGAGGGCCAGATCGGGCTCAAGGACCTGAGCACCGGTGAACAGCGGCAGATCCCCCTGGACGAGGCCGTCGCCCAGGTCGCGGCCGCACTCGCGGGCGAACAGAACTGACTGCTCGGCCGGGCCGGACAGCACCGCTGTCCGGCCCGGCCGGCGCTCGCCACGCCGATGCGGGCTTGGGGTGGGACAAATCGGGGTATGGGGTAGGGACCTGCTGGTACCGTGCGGGGCGCCCCGCGGGGGCGGTGCGTGCCGCCGGTAGGCCCGACCCATCGAGACTTGGACGAATGCGCTGCTGTGACTGATGAATCGAAACCGAGGTCCGACGGCGAAATCGGCCTCGACCTGATCGCCCCCGAATTGCTGGCCCCCGCCCTGCGCAGGCTCACCCTGGCCGCGCTCGGCATCGGCATCGGCGTCGGACTGCTGATGGGGTTGTTCGTGCACTGGCCGATTGCCCTCGCCACCGGCCTCGTGCTCGGCGCGCCCACCGCGCTCTACGCCGTGGCCGTGCAGCGGCGGCGAATCACGGTGTCCGGCACCGTCATCCGTGCCCGCACCTGGCGCGGCGAACGCCGCCTCGACCTCGCCGGCGCCACCGCCGCCGAAATCCTGGTCTACCCGGGCAAGATCAGCCGCATCGTGCTGCGCGTCACCGCGGGCCCGGACACCCAGGTCGTGCCGCTGGCCATCTACAGCGACTCCGGCAGCGGCCGCGAACTCCACATCCTGGGCCTGCGCAGACTCGCCGACGCCCTGGCCGGTTGCCCCCTCGCAGCCGCCCTCGCCATCTCCGGACTGCTCATCCAGCAGCTGCGGGCCGAGGCCCGTGACGCCGTCGCCGAGCAGCGGCCCCTCTACCGGGCCGTCCGCATGGTCCGCGATCGCGACCAGGTCGCCCCGGTCGTCCTCACCGACTCCGACATCGCCGACCTCTCCCGCTGAGCGGTCAATTCGCCGATCCCTGAGCTGGATTCACCGGCCGGCGCCGGTGTCTGTTCGCTCACGTGCCGCTGACGGGGCGGGACGCGAGGGTGTCAGCCTGGCTAGGGTGAAGACGGACCTACCCGCCATCGCGAGGAGATCGTCGTGAGCACCACCGCGCCAGTGACCGTCACCGTGACCGGAGCCGCCGGGCAGATCGCCTACGGATTGCTCTTTCGCATCGCGTCGGGGGCATTGCTCGGGTCCGAGACGCCGGTGCGGTTGCGGCTGTTGGAGATTCCGGCCGCCGTCGGATCGCTCGAGGGCGTGGCGATGGAACTCGAGGACGGGGCGTTTCCGCTGCTGGCGGGCATCGATATCGCCGACGATCCGTGGATCGGGTTCGACGGGGCCAATATCGCGATTCTGGTGGGGGCGCGGCCGCGGACCGCGGGGATGGAACGGTCGGATCTGCTGGCGGCCAACGGGCCGATCTTCACCGATCAGGGCGCGGCCATCAATGCCAATGCGGCACAGGACATCCGGGTGCTGGTGGTCGGGAATCCGGCCAATACCAATGCCTTCATCGCCATGAGCAATGCGCCCGACGTGCCCGCCGGGCGGTTCACCGCGCTCACCCGGCTCGATCACAATCGGGCGATCGCGCAGGTGGCGAAGAAGACTGGGGCGGCGGCGGCCGACATCGCGCGGATCACCGTGTGGGGCAATCACTCCGCGACGCAGTACCCGGACCTCGCCCACGCGACGGTCGGCGGGCGCGGCGCGCTCTCGTTGATCGCCGACGATGCCTGGGTGAGCGGCGATTTCATCCCGACCGTGCAGCAGCGCGGCACCGCCATCATCAAGGCGCGCGGCGCGTCCTCGGCCGCCAGCGCGGCCAGCGCCGCCATCGACCACATCCACGACTGGGTGCTGGGTACCGCGCCCGGCGACTGGACCTCGATGGCGGTGCCCTCGGACGGCTCCTACGGCGTGCCCGCGGGACTGATCAGCTCGTTCCCGGTGACCTGCGCCGACGGCGAGTATGCCATCGTGCCGGACCTGGAGGTCGGCGAGTTCGCCCGCGCCCGGATCGAGCACAGCGTCGCGGAACTCGTGAGCGAGCGCGACGCCGTGATCGAGCTGGGGTATGCCAAACGGTCCTGATCAGCCCCGGCGAGCGGATGTGATCAGCTGAGCTTGCCGATCACGTTCTCGCCGTACCACTTGATCTTGACGATCTTCTCCTCCAGCGACTCCGTGTCGTGCTCCATCGCGTACGAGTTGCGGAACCCGACGATCAGATCGGTGATGCCCTTCTCCTCGAGACGCTTCACCCCGTCGGTGGTGTAGCCGTCGCGGGAGACGGCGTGGATCTCGAACTCGCCCGGATTGTCACGCTCACCGCGCAATTCGTTGATCCGCGCCAGGTACTTGTCCAGGTCGTCGCCCTTGCCACCGGCGTGCATCCAGCCGTCGCACAGCCGCACCGCGCGGCGCAGCGCGGCATCGCTGTGCCCGCCGACCAGAATCGGCAGCGGCTGGGTCGGGGCGGGGGTGAGCTTGATCTTCGGGATGTCGTAGAACTCGCCGTGGTACTCGAAGTACTCGCCGGTGGACAGGCCGCGCACGATCTCGATGCACTCGTCCAGGCGCTTGCCGCGCTTCTCGAACGGGACGCCCATCATCTGGAAGTCCTCCGGCCACGGGCTGATGCCCACGCCCAGGGCGAAGCGATTGTTGCTCAGGCGGGCCAGGGAGCTCGCCTGCTTGGCCACCAGCACCGGCGGGCGGATGGGCAGCTTGAGCACGAACGGGGTCATGCGCAGCGTGGTGGTGGCCGCGGCCAGGGCGGCCGACAGCACGAAGGTCTCGATGAACGGCTTGCCGTCCAGGAACTCGCGGTTGCCGTCGGCGGTGTACGGGTACTTGGAATCCGACTCGGCCGGGTAGGCGATGCTGTCGGCCACGGTGATGCTGTGGAACCCGGCGGCCTCGGCGGCCTGCGCGAGGGGGATGTAGTAGTCCGGGTTGGTCATCGCCTCCGCGTAGGTGAAGCGCATCGATCGTCCTCTCGACAGTGAGCCAGTACAAAAACTAGAACCGATTCTAGTTATGTGAGTGATGCTAGCGGGAGGCTCGCGGGAAAGGCAGTCGAACGAGCGATCCGCACCCTCCGCACCCGATCATGCTGGGGGTGCTCACCTGTCGTATCGCAGCGGCAGACCGCCCGGTCGTAGCCGTCCCGGTGGCTGAGATGCCAGTCCTGATGGGGTTGTCGGGATTCCTGGATCTTGTTCTAATCGCGTCATGACGATCGCCATCACCGGCTCCGGCTCGGGCATCGGCGCGGCCACCGCTGCCGCCCTGCGCGCCGCCGGGCACGACATCATCGGGATCGACCTGCGCAACGCCGACATCACCGTCGACCTCACCGACGCCGCGGCGCGCGCAGCCGCGGTCGAGGAGATCGTGGAGCGATCCGGGGGAGTGCTGGACGGTGTGGTGCTGTGCGCCGGCGTCGGCCCCCAGGTGTCGGACCCGAACCTGGTGGTGGAGATCAACTACCGGGCCACCGTGGCCCTGCTCGACGCCCTGCTGCCCGCGCTGCGCAAGGGCGAAAACCCTGCGGCCGTGGTGGTTTCGTCGGTGGCCTCCACCCAGATCAAGTGGGAGGACAACCCGATCCGCACGGGCACCGAGGCCGAGGCCTTCGCCCAGGCCGGGGATTTCGCGGGCCACTACGCCTACGCGTCCTCCAAGAACGCCGTCACCGTGGCCGTGCGCGAACGCGCCGTCGAATGGGGCGCTGCCGGTGTGCGCCTGAACACCGTCGCCCCCGGCAGCGTCGAAACCCCGCTGCTGCAGGCCGGTCTGGACGATCCGCGCTACGGTGACGCCATCCGTAACTTCGTGGCCCCCATCGGCCGCAATGGCAAGCCCGAGGAGATCGCCTCCCTCATCGCCTATCTGGTCGGCCCGCAGGCCGGCTTCATCCACGGCGCCCAGTTCGTCATCGACGGCGGAATCGACGCGCAGACGCGGCCGACCGCGGTGTAATCCACCGCGGCGCGCCGACCGCGCGCCCTGAACGGTGGCCGAGCCCGCGGGGTGTACAGCCGCATTTCGGCCTCCACCGATGCCGCGGTGACCGGGGTACCCGACCCGATCGCCGCGGCATTCTGCTGTCCGGAGATGACTTGAAGGCCGCTAAAGCGGCTGTGCCGCAATCGGATCAGGCGGAGTCGCTCTCGGCCGAGCCCGTGCTCTCGTCGGGTCGGCCGATGACACCGGGCGCGAAGGGGCCCAGGTTGCCGGTGAGTTCGCTTTCGGCGGTGGGGCTCTGGTGTGGCTGCACGGTGCGGCCGTGCCGGCCATCGGCCGCACCGCCCTTGCCCGTGCCCGCCGCGGCGGGGGAGCTCATGAAGCCCGAGCCGGCCGGGCTGCCGGGACCGGGGATGCCGGGCGCGCCCGCGCCGAACGGATCGGCGGGATCGGTGACCTTGCCACCGGGGATCGAGGACCCGGGGCCGCCGGGGGTTGACGGCAGACCGCCGCCACCACCGGCTTCGATCCCGCCCCCGCGCCTGCCGACCCCGGCGGCAGAAGTGTCCGGGAGGCCCGGCTTCTCCGGTGTGCCGGGCGTGGGAGTTGCTGCCCGGAGGCCGCTTTCGAGCAGGCCCTCGGCCTGCTCCAGGATCGGCCGGCCGACATTCTGCGCCAGCGACTGCACGACCTCGGCCGGGCTCGGGCCGCCTTGGCCGAGCAGCCGGCCGATGATGCCCTGGACCTGCGCGGTGTAGACCGAGAGTTCGCCGTGGGTGGCGTTCACGACCGTGATCGCCTCGCCGAGATGGCGGGTGGCCGAGGCGATCAGCGTGGTCTGGCCGATCGGGGTGAGGATCAGCGGGGCCAGCGCCGTGGCCTCGGCGGCGAACGCCTGCGCGATGGCGGTCAGCTGGACATTGCCCCGCTGCACCACGGCTGCGGCCCGAGTGGTGATCGACGACAGGTCGAAGCCGCGCTGAGTGGTCTCCCGACCGTGGTTCCCGGCCTGCCGGCCCGACTCCCGCGCACGCTGGGAAGCCTGGCCGTGCCACAGGGGTTCGACGGTTTCGAGTGCGCCCCCGCCGACCTGGACCGCGGACTCGATGACCTTCGCCCCGGTACTGAGCACGGTCGCCGGATTCAGCCGGCCGAGGATGCCGGTGCCGAAGCTCTGCAGCAGCTCCAGGAACGGCTTGAAGAGCGCGTCCAGTCCGGGAATCGCGGGGAGGGCCAGGCCCTTCATGAGATCGCCGACCGGATCGGCGGGCAACGGCGGCAGCGCGGGCACCGCGTCGAGCGCGCCATGCGCGGTGTCCGGAGCGGCCGGGCGGAGGGCATCGATGACGCCGGAGTCGATCGGCCTCATGCCTGTTCGCCGATCTGCTCGGCGGCCATGCCGAGGCCCCCGGCGAATTCGGCGTCGGTGGCGTCGTAGGTGGCGGCCGCGCGGAAGGCGGCCCGGCCGAGGGCGCCGAAGCGGGCCGAGAGGGCGTCGATGTCGCGATCGTGCAGGAGTTCGGCGACCGCGAAGCCTGCCAGGAAGTCCGCGCCGATGAGTCCGAAGACCGGTGTCATGGCCGCGACATGGGAAACCGTGTCCAGGGCGCCCTGGGCGGCGATGTCGGCGGCGACGCCGTCCTGCGTGGCGGCGAAGGCGCGCACCGCGCCGGTGTCGACCGAGAGATCGGCCATGACAGCACCCCCTGATCGTCATGGACATGCGGATGGCGAATATATCCCGTCGATCGTCCAGACCGGCGTGGCGTGCGCGGCCACACCGCAACCGCACCGTTGTTGCAAATTAGAACAAGTTCTATATTCTCGTCACCATGAAGGTCGCAGTCACCGGCGCTGCCGGGTTCCTTGGCACCAATTTGCTTCGCCTGCTTACCGATCGCGGTCACGAAGTGACTGCCATCGACCGGGTCGCGGGCGCGAGCCAGCCCGGTGTCACCTGGGTCAACGGTGACGTGCTGGACCCGGCGTCCATGCGTGCGGCGCTGGACGGGGCCGAGGTGGTCTACCACCTGGTCGCGCTCATCACCCTGGCCCACAAGAACGATGTGGCCTGGCGGGTCAACACCGAGGGCGTGCGCATCGTCGCGGACGCCGCGCGCGAGGTCGGCGTGCGGCGGATGGTGCACACCAGCTCCATTCACGCGTTCAACCAGTACAGCTGCGGCGGCCGGATCAACGAGCGCTCGCCGCGGTCCATCGATCCCGACCTGCCGGTGTACGACCGCTCCAAGTGGCAGGGTGAGATCGAGCTGCGCAAGATCATCGACAAGGGCCTGGACGCGGTGGTGTGCAACCCGACCGGTGTGTACGGCCCGATCGACAACACCGCCTCGCGCATCAACACCACGCTGTGGGACGCCGCGCGCGGCCGGGTGCCGGTCATGATCAGTGGCGGCTTCGACCTGGTCGACGTGCGCGACGTGGCCCAGGGCCTGCTGCTTGCGAGCGAGCGCGGCCGCACCGGTGAGAACTACCTGCTCGGCGGGCACTTCACCGACATGTTCCAGGCCACCCGCACCGCCGCCGAGGTCAACGGGAAGATGAAGCCCGCCTTCGCGATTCCGGCCAAGGTCATCAACGCGTGCATGCCGGTCATGGAGCCCGTCGCCCGGGCGCTGGGCAGTGACCGCATCTCCAAGGCGGCCATGGGTGCGCTGCTGTCGGCGCCGATCGTCGAGCACACCAAGGCCACCGAGGAACTCGGCTACCGGCCGCGGCCCGCCGAGCGGACCATTCGGGATCTGGTCGCCTTCTACAACGGGCAGCCGATCGAGGCCGACACGCAGAAGATTGCTTGACAGTCGTTAGAACGCATGTTCGACTGGGGTGGTGCGTTGGCAAAGGCAAACCCTCGGCGCCGATGATGGCGCGCTGCCCGGGCTCGAACGTGCGGGTTTCGTACGCAGCGTACAGACGCCCGAGTTCGAGGGCATCACGTTTCACGAGGTGCTCTGCAAGAGTGCCCTGAACCGGGTGCCCGACAGTAATCTGCCCTTCAGCTGGACCATCAACCCCATGCGGGGCTGCTCGCACGCGTGCCGCTACTGCTTCGCACGCGGCACGCACGAGTACCTCGACCTGGACGCGGGGGCCGATTTCGACTCCCAGATCGTGGTCAAGACCAATGTGGTCCCGGTGCTGCGACGCGAACTCCACAAGCGGTCGTGGCGGCGGGAATCGGTTGCGCTGGGCACGAATACCGATCCCTATCAGCGCGCCGAGGGCCGCTACCGGCTCATGCCCGGCATCATCTCCGCGCTCGCCGACTCCGGCACCGGGTTCTCCATTCTCACCAAGGGCACGCTGCTGCGGCGGGATCTGCCGCTGCTCGTCCAGGCCGCCGGGCAGGTGCCGGTGCATCTCGCCGTCTCCATCGCCATTCTGGATCCGGAGCTGCACCGCGGCCTCGAGCCCGGCACGCCCTCGCCGCGGGCGCGGCTGGAACTGGTGCGCGCGCTGGCCGACGCCGGCTTCGCGGTGAATGTCATGGTGGCGCCGGTCATTCCGTACCTCACCGACTCCCAGGCGCATCTCGACGCGCTCTTCGCCGCCATCGCCGAGGCCGGGGCCGCCGGTGTCACGGCGTTCCCCATGCATCTGCGCGGCTCCACGCGCGGCTGGTTCCTCAACTGGCTGGCCGAAGCCCACCCGGCGCTGCTGCGGCGCTACCGGCAACTGTATGGTCGGGGTACTTCGGTGACACCGGAGTATTCTGCGTGGCTACGCGGCCGAATCGAGCCGTTGCTGGAGAAACACCGTTTGAACCGCGATCGGCCGGCCGAACCCGAGGTCCGCGTCGCCGAATCGCACACGCCCGATCCGCAGCTGGCGTTGTTCGCCTGACGGCGGTTCTTTGATCGAAACCATTGCGCTTCACGGGTGTGTCGCGAATATTGCGGAGTAGTTTGGCGTTGGTACCTCACACCTGACGAGGAAGTGATGCACGCGCATGGTTTCGCAGCATGACGACCCTGCGGCACTGCCGCACAAAGATACTGTGGCTACGCTGCACAACAACACTGTGAAAGCTCCGTCCGACGGTGGGGCGGCGGCCGGAAAGGGCCGCGCCACAGCGAAATTGGCGGTCGAGAAATTGGAAAGAGTCGTCATTCGCTTTGCGGGTGACTCCGGTGATGGCATGCAACTCACCGGTGACCGGTTCACTCACGAGGCCGCCGCCTTCGGCAATGACCTTGCCACCCAACCGAACTTCCCCGCCGAGATCCGCGCGCCCCAGGGCACGCTGCCGGGCGTGTCGTCGTTCCAGATCCAGGTCGCGGACTACGACATCCTCACCGCCGGGGACCAGCCCGACGTACTGGTCGCTATGAATCCTGCTGCGCTGAAGGCGAATCTGGAGGATTTGGCCCGCGGGGCGACGGTGATCGTGAATACTGACGAATTCACCAAACGCAATCTGACCAAGGTCGGCTATGCCGGTGATCCGCTCACCGATGACACGCTGAACGATTTCGTGGTGCACCGGGTGCCCATGACATCCCTGACGCTCGGAGCAACCGAACCGACCGGTGTGGGCAAAAAGGATGGGCAGCGCGCCAAGAATATGTTCGCGCTCGGCTTGCTGTCGTGGATGTACGGGCGGCCCATCGGCGGCACCGAACAGTTCATGCGGGAGAAATTCGCGGCCACACCGGATATCGCCGAAGCGAATGTCCTCGCATTCCGGGCAGGCTGGAATTACGGCGAAACAACCGAGGCCTTCGCCACCACCTACGAGATAGCCCCCGCGACGCTGCCGCCCGGCACCTACCGGCAGATCACCGGAAACACCGCGCTCGCCTACGGCATCGTCACCGCCGGGCAGCTGTCCGGGCTGCCGGTCTTCCTGGGCACCTACCCGATCACCCCGGCCTCGGACATCCTGCACGAACTGAGCAAGCACAAGAACTTCGGAGTCACCACCTTCCAGGCCGAGGACGAGATCGCCGGCATCGGCGCGGCGCTGGGCGCCGCACTCGGCGGCGCCCTCGGGGTGACCAGCACGTCCGGGCCGGGGCTGGCGCTCAAGAGCGAGACCATCGGCCTGGCCGTCATGACCGAGCTGCCGCTGGTGATCATCGACGTGCAGCGCGGCGGGCCCTCCACCGGCCTGCCCACCAAGACCGAACAGGCCGACCTGCTGCAGGCGCTGTACGGGCGCAACGGCGAGTCGCCGGTGGCCATCGTCGCGCCGCGCTCACCGGCGGACTGCTTCGACGCCGCGGTCGACGTGGCCCGCATCGCGCTGACCTATCGCACGCCGGTGCTGCTGCTGTCCGACGGCGCCATCGCCAATGGTTCCGAGCCGTGGGCGATTCCGCAGGTCACCGAGCTGGCTCCGATCGATCCGGGCTTCGAACCCGATGGCGCGGAGGGCGATTCGTTCCAGCCCTACGCGCGCGATCCGGAGACCCTGGCCCGGCCGCTGGCCGTGCCCGGCACCGTCGGCCGCGCCCACCGCATCGGTGGGCTCGAAAAGGCCGACGGCAGCGGCAATATCTCCTACGACCCGGCCAATCACGAGCTGATGGTGCGGATCCGGCAGGCCAAGATCGACGGCATCGCGGTGCCCGAGCTCGAGGTGGACGATCCGGGGGACCGCGCCGAACTGCTGCTGATCGGCTGGGGCAGCTCCTACGGGCCGATCGGCGAGGCGTGCCGGCGGGCGCGGCGACGCGGGGTGCCGGTGGCGCAGGCGCATCTGCGGCACCTGAACCCCTTCCCGCCCAACCTCGGTGACGTGCTGCGCCGCTACCGCACCGTGGTCTGCCCGGAGATGAACGGCGGCCAGCTGACCATGCTGCTGCGCGCCCGCTACCTGGTCGATGTGCAGCCGTGGACCAAGATCGCCGGCACCGCCTTCCAAGCACAGGAACTGGTCGGCGTCATCGACGCGGCCCTGGACGGTTCCATCGCGGAGATGGAACAGGCCAAGGCCTTCACCGCACGCGCGCGGGCCACCTACCGCACCCCAGGGGGCAACTGATGACCATTCTCGAAAACGCGCTCGTGGGTACCGATCTGGGCCTCACCGGACTGTCCGGCGTGCCGCGGGCCGACCGGCCGCAGAAGGCGAAGGACTTCACCTCCGATCAGGAGGTGCGCTGGTGCCCCGGCTGCGGGGACTACGTCATCCTGGCCACCGTGCGCGGCTTCCTCGCCGATCTGGGTCTCGAGCGTGAGAACCTCATGTTCGTGTCCGGCATCGGCTGCTCGAGCCGGTTCCCTTACTACCTGGAGGCGTATGGGATCCACTCGATCCACGGCCGCGCGCCGGCCATCGCCACCGGCCTGGCGGTGACCCGGCCCGATCTGTCGGTCTGGGTGGTGACCGGTGACGGGGACGCGCTGTCCATCGGCGGCAATCACCTCATCCACGCGCTGCGCCGCAATGTGAACATGACGATCCTGCTGTTCAACAACCGGATCTACGGCCTCACCAAGGGCCAGTACTCACCGACCTCGGAGACCGGCAAGGTCACCAAATCCACCCCGATGGGCTCGGTCGACCATCCGTTCAACACGCTGTCGGTGGCGCTGGGCGCCGAGGCCACCTTCGCCGCCCGCGCGCTGGACTCGGATCGGGCCGGGCTCACCGAGGTGCTGCGCGCCGCCGCCGAACACCGCGGCACCTCGTTCGTGGAGATCCTGCAGGACTGCCCGATCTTCAATGACGGCTCCTTCGACGCGCTGCGCCGGGAGAACGCCGAATCCCATCTCGTCCGGTTGCGGCACGGTGAGCCCATTCGCTTCGGCGCGGACGGTGAATTCGCCGTGGTCCGTTCCGGTTTCGGCCTGCGGGTGGCGCGCGCCGACAGTGTCGCCGAATCCGAGATCGTGGTCCACGACGCCAATACCGACCACCCCGAATACGCCTACGCCCTGTCGCGCCTGTCCGATCAGGACCTCACCCACGTGGTGACCGGCATCTTCCGCAGCGTCTCCCGCCCCACCTACGACGACGGCGTCCGCGCCCAGCGGAACACCGCCGTCGAACGCAAACCGGTGAGCGAGAACTCGCTGCAGGAGCTGCTCACCGGTCGCGAAACCTGGACGGTCGGGTGATCCTTCGCCGCTAGGCCGGAACGAAGGCGTTCAGCAAGCGCTGGAACACGTCGTCGAAGCGCTTGCGGGACGCCTTCTGGTCATCGCTGAGCCCGTCGCCGAGCTCGGGCGCGTAGACGACCAGGTGCACGTCCTGATCCGGCGACTGCGGCATGTAGTCGATGATCGAGGTCCCCTTGTCGGCCTGCTCCGGCGTCCCCATGTCCACGGCCGCCAGCGCCTTCACCTCGGCAGCCGCGGCGCCGATGACGTCGGCGGGCACGGTCCCGGTCACCGGCTGCGCGCCGTTGTCGGCTCGCTTCACCGCCCGCCCGTCGGGCTGAATCTCCAGCGACGGATGCAGGTCCGTCCGCGTCTGCCACCCCGCGGGCATCGCGGTCAGCGTGAACAGCGCCACGCTCGGTGCGGGCGCACCCGGCGCCGGGTCCGCCACCGCGAATACCCCTGTGCCCGTGAGCATTACCGCGGCCAGCGTCGTCACCGTCCCCGCCCGCCACCCACGCCGCTGCGCCACCCTGCCGAGTCCCGCCTCGCCGAAAAGTCCTGCCGCCCTGGCTGTCCGCATCCCATTCCTCCGAATTTCCTTGCGGGTACCCACCCGCCGCCGCCGATTCTGCCGCCGGCCCCGCACCGCAACCGCGCTGCCACGCCGACCCCACCCGGATACCGACCTCGCGCCGAGTGAAAACGGGTGGCGGGCCGGAAATAGGAAGGTCCCCAGCCTGTTCGAGGCTGGGGACCTGGGGGATGGCGGGTCAGCGGAGGGCGGGTGGGTTGTTCAGGTCCTGGGCCGAATAGGTGTCGCAGGCCTTGACCTGGCCGGTCTTGTAGCCGGTCAGGAACCACGTCTGGCGTTCCTGCGACGAGCCGTGGGTCCAGGCTTCGGGGTTGACGCGGCCGGTGGCGGCCTTCTGGATGCGGTCGTCGCCGACCGCCGACGCGGCGGAGAGCGCGTCGCGGATGTCGTTGTCGGTCAACGGCTTCAGGAAGGGGGTGTTCGAGCCGGGCGCGGGGAGCTTGTCGGCGTAGTTGGCCCAGACCCCGGCGTAGCAGTCGGCCTGGAGTTCGGTGCGGACCGCGCCGGAGGTGGGGCCCTGAGGGTCGCGCTGGGCGCGGTTGATGTCGCCGAGCAGGTTCTGGATGTGGTGGCCGAACTCGTGGGCGACCACGTACTCCTGGGCGAGGGGGCCGCCACTGGAACCGAAGCGGTCGACCAGTTCCTGGAAGAAGCTGGTGTCGAAGTAGGCGGTCTGGTCGGCGGGGCAGTAGAACGGGCCGACCGCGGAGGAAGCACGGCCGCAGCCGGTGTTGACCGCGCCGGAGAAGAGGTTGACCTTCGGGACCACATACTTGCGGTTGGTCTGCTTGGGCAGTTCGGTGCCCCACACACCGTCGAGGCTCTGGGCGGTGAGGATGACGCGGCAGTCGACGTACTTGTTGGCGTCGGCGCCGGTCTTGCAGTGCGTGGGCAGGGTCGCGGTGCCCGACTTGGCATTGCTGTCCGCGCCCGTGAACTGGCCGAGAATACTGCCCGGGTCGCCGCCGAAGATCAGCGCCGCGATCACCGCGATGATGCCCAGCGCACCGCCGCCGAGAGCCAATCCCCCGCCCATACCCGGTCCGCCACCGCCGCCACTCACCCGGTTCGGGTCGATTTGCAGGCCCTCGTTGAAGGTCATGGCAATCACTGTGACACGGGCGAGTCGATATCGGTTTCCACTCGCTGAACGTGTCTCTCTACGATGGGTCTGCACCTGGTCACATCTCACCGGTGCTTCGAGCCCGTCGAAAGGAATCCCGTGCTGCGCACCCACTTGGCTGGTTCGCTGCGAAGCGAGCACGCCGGTCAGACCGTCACCCTCACCGGATGGGTGGCCCGGCGGCGAGACCACGGTGGCGTGATCTTCATCGATCTGCGTGATGCGTCGGGTGTTGCCCAGGCCGTCTTCCGTGAAGGCGAACCCGCGGCGGCCGCCCACAAGCTGCGCAACGAGTTCGTGGTGAAGATCGTCGGCGTGGTCGAGAACCGCCCGGCCGGCAGCGAGAACCCGAACCTGCCGACCGGCGCCATCGAGGTCAATGTGACCGAGCTCGAGGTGCTCAACGAGGCCGCGCCGCTGCCGTTCCAGCTCGACGACGAGCCGGGCGAGGAAGCCCGCCTCAAGTACCGCTACCTGGACCTGCGCCGCGAAGGCCCGGCGCACACGATCCGCTTGCGCTCAAAGGTGAATGCCGCCGCCCGCGCTGTGCTGGCCAAGCACGCGTTCGTCGAGGTCGAGACCCCGACCATGACCCGCTCCACCCCCGAGGGCGCGCGCGACTTCCTGGTTCCCGCCCGCCTGCAGCCCGGCAAGTTCTACGCCCTGCCACAGTCGCCGCAGCTGTTCAAGCAGCTGCTCATGGTCGGCGGCATCGAGCGCTACTACCAGATCGCGCGCTGCTACCGCGACGAGGACTTCCGCGCCGACCGTCAGCCCGAGTTCACCCAGCTCGACATCGAGATGAGCTTCGTCGAGCAGGAGGACGTCATCCTGCTGGCCGAGGACGTTCTGGCCGCGCTGTGGCAGCTGGTCGGCTACGAGATCTCGACCCCGATCCCGCACATGACCTACGCCGAGGCCATGCGCCGCTACGGCTCCGACAAGCCGGACCTGCGCTTCGAGGTCGAGATCACCGAGATGATGGAGTACTTCAGGGACACGCAGTTCCGCGTGTTCCAGGCTCCCTACGTCGGCGCGGTCGTCATGCCGGGCGGCGCGTCGCAGCCGCGCCGCCAGTTCGACGCCTGGCAGGAGTGGGCCAAGCAGCGCGGCGCCAAGGGCCTGGCCTACATCACCTTCAACGAGGACGGCACGCTCGGCGGCCCGGTCGCCAAGAACCTCACCGACGCCGAGCGCGAGGGTCTGGCCAAGCAGGTCGGCGCCGAGCCCGGCGACTGCGTGTTCTTTGCGGCCGGCGATATGAAGTCCAGCCGTGCGCTGCTGGGCGCGGCCCGCGGCGAGATCGCCCGCAAGTGCGGCCTCATCGACGAGAACGCCTGGGCCTTCGTGTGGATCGTGGACGCCCCGATGTTCGAGCCCACCGCCGACGCCACCGCGAGCGGCGATGTGGCCCTGGGCTATTCGGCCTGGACCGCCGTGCACCACGCCTTCACCTCGCCCAAGCCCGAGCACATGGACACCTTCGACACCGACCCGAGCTCGGCGTTGGCCTACGCCTACGACATCGTCTGCAACGGCAACGAGATCGGCGGCGGCTCGATTCGTATCCACCGCCGCGACGTGCAGGAGCGCGTGTTCCAGGTGATGGGCATCGGTGAGGCGGAGGCCCAGGAGAAGTTCGGCTTCCTGCTCGACGCCTTCTCCTTCGGCGCTCCGCCCATGGGCGGCATCGCTTTCGGCTGGGACCGCATCACCGCGCTGCTGGCCGGGGTGGACTCGATCCGCGAGGTCATCGCCTTCCCGAAGTCGGGCGGCGGCGTCGACCCGCTCACCGACGCGCCCACCCCGATCACCCTGCAGCAGCGGCAGGAGGCGGGCCTCAACGCCAAGCTCGACGCGAACGGCAACCCGATCAAGGACGACGCCAAGTAAGGGCGGCGCCCGGACAGTCGAGAGCCCGCCGGTATCAGCGATACCGGCGGGCTCCGCTGTCGACAGCGGGTCGCGCGCGCGGGTGGATCGGACTCAGACCACGAGCCCGTTGGTGAGTGTGCGGTAGGCGTAGGTGGTGGCGATGGCGGTGACCGGTCCGGCCACCAGCAGGCCCAATCCGCACAGCAGCGTGCCGATCACGGTCATGATCAGCACCCCCAGCGCCAGCAGGGTCACCTGCAGGGCATTGGCGATCACCAGCCGCACGCTGGATTGGATTGCGGCGATCGGATTCTGGTCCCGGTCGATCACGAAGTGCAGCGCGAACATGCACAGCACACCCACGATGATCGCCGGGAACACGCACGCGATCGAGGCCACGAAGCACAGCGCGAACACGATGAGCGCGGTGATCAGCACATTCCCGGCATTCACGAAGCCGAAGAAGGCCGGGAAATCCGGTGGCGTCCCGTCGGTTTCGTACAGTGCGCCGCGGATCATGGCGGCCTGCAGCAGCCACACCACCAGCGACGCCACCGCGAACAGCAGGATGACCGCCGACAGCGACTGCACGTCAACCTTGTTCACCAGCAAGGTGACCAGCAGCCAGGCGATCATGCCGATCAGCACCATGCCCACCCAGGGAATGGGATTGAGCCGGAACCGATCCCACCCGTAGGCGAGGGCCGCGCCGACATCGACGGTCTCGCGCGGGAGTCTATAGCCCTGTTTCGGACCCGGCTCGCCGGGCGGGAATCCGCCCGGCGGCGGCATCGCACCCGGCGGGAATCCGCCCGGCGGCGGGGGATTCCCGCCGGGCGGCATGCCCGTCGGCGGCAACTGCGGTGGCGTGCCCGGGCCGTAGCCGCCCGGCGGCTGTGGCGCGCCCGGCTGCGGGGTGAAGGCCGGCGGGGGTTCCACGGGCTCGCTGCCGTACTGCGCGGCACCGGGGCCGTCGAATTGCGGGTACCCGGCGAGGCCGGGCATCTGGTGGCGGCTGGGCGCGGGGCCCGGCTCGGGCGCGCCGGAAACCGGTGCGGGCTCGGGGTTTTGGTGCTGCCCGGCGTGGGACGGATACTGCTCGCCGCCGCCCGCGACGGGAGGGTCGCCGGAGGGCTCGTACGGTGCTGAGGGCGGCGTGCCAGTCATGGTCGCAAGCCTTTCACATTTCCCGGTTCACGGTGTGGCGCACAGCAAGTGACCATGAGACAACTAGACGGTCCTGGTTGTGTCAAGCAACCAGCGCCGAGTGGGCAAACCCTTCACAAAGACACGCCGTCCGACGCGCGAAAGGTTGCGCAACCGCTCGCTGAAAGTGACCTGACGGGAGTAACTTGGGTTCCGATGACCGCACTATTGGCCGAACGCGCCGCCGAAGTCGTGTCCGCGGCACAACAGTTGCTCACAAAGCGAATGGGTGCTCCGGTAAAGCTGAGCGATCCGCTGGAACTCAGCGGCAGTGGTAGGACGACGGTACTCCGTGTCCGCGTTGCAGAGAACGCCTTTTCGCTACCTCGCACACTGATCGTGAAGCAGGTAGCGGGCTCGGCGTCGCAGCGGCGCACCGGCGGCATGGCTCCCGGTGTCGCCAGCATCGACTCCGCATTCCTGCGCGAGGCGGTCTCCTACCAATTCACCACCGCCCTCGGCCGTGACCACCGGCCCGGCGCCTACCTGCTCGGCTACAGCCTGCCGGACCGCCTGCTCATTCTCAGCGACCTCGGTGAGAACACCTCCCTGACTGCGGTCCTGCAGTCGGGCGTGGAACCCACCGGGCGCAATGCGCTCATGGCATTCGCTCAGGCGCTGGGCCGCATGCACGCCGCGACCGTGGGCCGCGAGGCGGACTTCGTGGCGCTGCTGCGCCGCGTCGATGTGGTGCACCGCGTGGACGGCATTGCGCAGCAAGCCGAATCCGCGGTCGCCGAGGTGCCGATCATGTTGCAGCGCGAGCTGGGCATCGAGGTGCCGGGTGAGATCGCCGAGCGCATCGTGCGCGGCAACCGGCTCTTCTCCGCCGGGCGCTACCGCGCCTTCAGTCCGTCGGACCTGTGCCCCGACAATGTCATCCTCAATGACGAGGGCGCGCGGTTCCTGGACTACGAGTGGGGCGGCTTCCGCGACGCCACCCTCGACATCGCCTACGCCCTGGTCTCCTTCCCGGGCTGCCTGTGCGATTTCGAGCTGTCGCGCGAACGCGCCCGCCAGATGGTGGAGGCCTGGCGCTCCGAGGTGGTCGCGGTGTGGCCGGCCCTCGCCGATGACGATGTGCTCGCCGAGCGCATCCTCGAGGCCCGCCTCATCTGGGTGTGGCTGTCCACCTACTGGTTCCTGCCCGCCGACCACGTCCGCATCGCCGCCGCCCGCGAGCACGGCCTGTCCATCCCGCGCTCGGCCGCCCTCATCAACCGCTGGGCCGCCCTCGCCGAGGACGCCCGCTGCACCGGCGACGACACCCTCGGCGATTTCGCCGAGCACGTCTCGGCCACGCTGGAAGAGCAGTGGGAGGAGTGATCCTCCGCGCCACCGCGGGCCGGGATCCGAGGGTGGATCCCGGCCCGCGGTGATGTGTCCGGCCGATCGGCAGCGTGGACGCGCTCTCCGGGTATGGCGTCGTGGTCGGCGAGTGTGTCGGAGCCGGTCGGTAGGGTCGGGGGCGTGAGTGATGGGTTGTTCGATGCGCCGGGCACGCAGGCCGTAGTCGACGACTTCGAGGCGGGAGCCGCGCGCATTCCCAGTGGGGACGACCGATTCGCGCCGCTGGCCGTGCGGATGCGGCCGCGCACCCTCGACGAGGTGGTCGGGCAGCAGCATCTGCTCGGGCTCGGGTCGCCACTGCGGCGGCTGATCGAAGGGTCCGGGGCGGCTTCGGTGCTGTTGTACGGACCGCCCGGGACCGGCAAGACCACCCTCGCCTCGCTGCTGTCGCAGGCCACCGGGCGGCGGTTCGAAGCGCTGTCGGCATTGTCGGCGGGCGTCAAGGAGGTGCGGGCGGTCATCGATCTGGCCCGCCGCCGGCTCACCGTGGGCGAACAGACCGTGCTGTTCATCGATGAGGTGCACCGGTTCTCGAAGACGCAGCAGGACGCGCTGCTGGCGGCAGTGGAGAACCGGATCGTGCTGCTGGTCGCGGCGACCACGGAGAATCCGTCGTTCTCGGTGGTGTCGCCGCTGCTGTCCCGTTCGCTGGTGCTGCAGCTGCAGTCCTTGTCGGAGGCCGACATTCGCACGGTGCTCACCCGGGCCATTGCCGACCAGCGCGGGTTGGCGGGGGAGTACACGGTCACGGACGCGGCGCTCGACCACATAGTGCGGATTGCGGGCGGTGACGCGCGGCGCTCGCTCACCGCGCTGGAGGCGTCGGCCGAATCCTCCCTGGACGGCACCGTCGATGTGGAGTTGGTCGAAGCCAGTGTCGACAGGGCGGCGGTGCGCTACGACCGCGCCGGTGACCAGCACTACGACGTCATCAGCGCCTTCATCAAATCCCTGCGCGGCTCCGATGTCGATGCCGCGCTGCACTACCTGGCTCGCATGATCAGCGCGGGCGAGGATCCACGATTCATCGCTCGCCGCTTGATGATCCAGGCCAGCGAGGAGGTCGGCATGGCCGACCCCACCGCCCTGCAGACCGCGGTCGCGGCCGCCCAGGTCGTCCAATTGGTCGGCATGCCGGAGGCGCAACTGGCGTTGACCCAGGCCACGATTCACATCGCCACGGCCCCGAAGTCGGGCGGAGTGGTCAAGAGCCTCGCGGCCGCCATGGCAGACGTGCGCGCGGGCAAGGCGGGCGCGGTGCCCGCCCACCTGCGTGATGGTCACTACGCCGGCGCCGCGGCCCTCGGGAATGCCCAGGGCTACAAGTACCCGCACGACCATCCGGACGGCGTTCTCGCCCAGCAATATCCACCGGACGAACTGGTCGGCGTCGACTATTACCAGCCGACCGATCACGGCTACGAACGTGAAGTCGGTCCTCGCGTCACCAAACTGCGCCGCATCGTCCGGGGTAAATAGCGCCGGGTGCGCAGGTGCGTCACGCGCCGAATTGCAGCGACTGCCAAAAGTAGTCGCTCGGTACGCCGCGAATGCGCTTGCGGCGCTGGTCAGTCCGCCAGCAGTCCCTCGTGGATGGCGATGCGTTCGATATCGGCGGGGGTGCCGGCCATGATCACGCGCACGTGTTCGGTGACCAGTTCGAGCGGCCAGTTCCACCAGGCGGCGCGCAGCAGACGGGCCACGTCCGCATCGGGGAAGCGCTGCTTGACCACTTGCGCCGGGTTGCCGCCGACGATCGTGTACGGGGGCACGTCGGAGGTCACGACCGCGCCGGTGGCGATGATCGCGCCGTCGCCGATGCGTACGCCCGGCATGATCAGCGAGTTGTAGCCGATCCACACGTCGTTGCCGACCACGGTGTCGCCCTTGGACGGAATCGAGGTGATGAGGTCCATCGTCTCCTCGGCCCAGGTGCCGCCGAAGATGGTGAACGGGAAGGTCGACACGCCCGAGGTGGCGTGGTTGGCTCCGGCCATGATGAAGCGGGTGTTGCTCGCGATGGCGCAGTATTTGCCGATGATCAGCTTCTCGGGGCCGAAGGCGTAGAGCACGTTGTTGGTCTCGAAGGCGGTCGCCGCGTCCGGATCGTCGAAGTAGCTGTAGTCGCCGACCTCGATGTTCGGTGAGGTGACGTGCGGTTTCAGGAAGACGGTGCGGCGCGCGTGGGGGAGTGGGAAGCGCTGGGATGGGTCCGGGATCACAGTCACCCCGGCGATGGTAGCTATCGCCCGGTGGTGGGTGGAAACTCCCTGGACCCGGACCGGTAGGCTGGATGGTTGTGCAGACCCACGAGATTCGACGGCGCTTCCTGGAGCATTTCGTAAAGGCCGGACATACCGAGGTACCGAGTGCCTCGCTGATCCTGGCCGACCCCAACCTGCTGTTCGTCAACGCAGGCATGGTCCAGTTCGTGCCGTATTTCCTCGGTCAGCAGACCCCGCCCTTCGACACCGCGACCAGCGTGCAGAAGTGCGTCCGTACCGGCGATATCGAGAACGTCGGCGTCACCACCCGCCACAACACCTTCTTCCAGATGGCGGGCAACTTCTCCTTCGGCGACTACTTCAAGCGCGGGGCCATGGAGCTGGCCTGGTCGCTGCTCACCGACCCCGTCGAGGACGGCGGCTACGGCTTCGATCCGGAGAAGCTCTGGGTCACCGTGTATCTCGACGACGACGAGGCCGAGCAGATCTGGCGTGAGCTCGGCGTGCCGGACGAGCGCATCCAGCGCCGCGGCATGGCCGACAACTACTGGTCCATGGGCATCCCCGGCCCGTGCGGCCCGTGCTCGGAGATCTACTTCGACCGCGGCCCCGAGTACGGCGTCGAAGGCGGCCCCGAGGCCGACGAGGACCGCTACCTCGAAATCTGGAACCTCGTGTTCATGCAGAACGAGCGCGGTGGCGGGCGCGGCAAGGACGACTTCGAGATCCTGGGCCCGCTGCCCAAGAAGAACATCGACACCGGTATGGGCATCGAGCGTGTCGCGTTCCTGCTGCAGGGCGTCGACAACGTCTACGAGACCGATCTGCTGCGCCCGATCATCAACAAGGCCGAGGAGCTGACCGGCCGCTCCTACGGCGTCGAGCACGCCGACGATGTGCGCTTCCGCGTCATCGCCGACCACGCCCGTACCGCGGCCATGCTGATCGGCGACGGCGTGAACCCCGGCAACGACGGTCGTGGCTACGTGCTGCGCCGCCTGCTGCGCCGCATCGTGCGCTCGGCCCGCCTGCTGGGCGCCGAGAAGCCGGTGATGGGTGAGTTCATCAAGGTCGTCGCCGGGCTGATGTCGCCGTCCTACCCGGAACTCACCACCGACTTCAAGCGCATCGAAACCGTCGCCGTCGGTGAGGAGGCCGCGTTCCTCAAGACCCTGAGCACCGGCACCAAGCTGTTCGACGAGACCGTCGACGAGGTGAAGGCCCAGGGCAGCAAGAAGATCAGCGGCACCGACGCGTTCACCCTGCACGACACCTACGGTTTCCCGATCGACCTGACCCTCGAGATGGCTTCCGAGGCCGGTCTGCAGGTCGACGAGGAGGGCTTCCGCGCGCTCATGGCCGAGCAGCGCAAGCGGGCCAAGGAGGACGCGCTCTCGCGCAAGCACGCGCATGCCGACCTCACCGTCTACAAGGAGTTCGTGGACCGCGGCGCGACCGAGTTCACCGGCTTCGACGAACTGTCCACCGAGGCAACGGTGCTGGCCCTGATCAAGGACGGCGTCCGGGTGCCGGTCGCCGAGGCCGGGCAGGACGTCGAGGTGATCCTGGACCGCAGCCCGCTCTATGCCGAGTCCGGTGGCCAGATCGCCGACCGCGGTTCGCTCGTCTCGTCGCACGGCCTCAAGGTGAAGGTCAACGACGTGCAGAAGATCGCCAAGAAGGTGTGGGTGCACAAGTCCACCGTCGAGGCCGGTCAGCTCACCGAGGGCGACACCGTGCTGGCCCAGGTCGATCCGGCCTGGCGGCGTGGTGCCACCCAGGGCCACTCGGGCACCCACATGGTGCACGCCGCGCTGCGACAGGTGCTGGGCCCCAACGCGGTTCAGGCCGGCTCGCTCAACAAGCCGGGCTACCTGCGCTTCGACTTCAACTGGCAGGGCGCGCTGTCCGAGCAGCAGAAGGCCGATATCGAGGCCGTCTCCAATGACGCGGTGGCCGACGACTTCCAGGTCAACACCTTCGTCACCGACCTGACCTCCGCCAAGAAGATGGGCGCCATGGCCCTGTTCGGCGAGAACTACGGCGACGAGGTGCGTGTGGTGGAGATCGGCGGACCGTTCTCCATGGAGCTCTGCGGTGGCACCCACGTGCAGCACTCCTCGCAGATCGGCCCGATCACCGTGCTCGGCGAGTCGTCGGTCGGTTCCGGTATCCGCCGCGTGGAAGCCTTCGTCGGCCTGGACTCCTACAGGTACCTGGCCAAGGAGCGGGCGCTGCTGGCCGGTGTCGCCTCGTCGCTGAAGGTGCCTTCGGAGGATGTGCCGGGGCGCGTCGAGCAGCTGGTCGAGCGGCTCAAGACCGCCGAGAAGGAGCTCGAGCGCACCAAGATGGCGGCCGTGCTGTCGAGTGCGGGCACCTTCGTCGAGCAGGCCCAGCGGGTCGGCAAGGTGCTGCTGGTCGCCGCCGCTGCGCCCGAGGGCGTGGGCGCGGGCGATCTGCGCACCCTGGTGCAGGACATCAAGGGCCGTTTCGGTTCAGAGCCCGCCA
This sequence comes from Nocardia sp. NPDC101769, assembly GCF_044766925.1. Classification (NCBI taxonomy): domain Bacteria; kingdom Bacillati; phylum Actinomycetota; class Actinomycetes; order Mycobacteriales; family Nocardiaceae; genus Nocardia; species Nocardia sp. NPDC101769. The sequence continues at coordinate 225,220 of NZ_JBIWMX010000004.1, forward strand.
TCGTGGTGCTGCTCGGCCATGCCGACGGCAAGGTGCCGTTCGTCGCCGCGGTCACCAAGGCCGCCCAGGATCTCGGCGTCAAGGCCGGGGATCTGGTGTCCGCCTTCGGTCCGGCCATTTCCGGCCGGGGTGGCGGCAAGCCCGAGATGGCCCAGGGCGCGGGTTCGGATCCGTCGGGCATCGAGGCGGGTCTGGCCGCCCTGCGTGCGCGGGTCGCCGAGCTCGCCGGATAAATGGACGACGCAGACACATCTGACACGCCGGGTCCCGCAGCCGGGACCCGGCCCGTACCCGAAGCAGACCCTTCGGGACGTTCTTCCGGATTTGCTCGCACGCCGACCGAGGCCTCCGGGGTCTCGGCCGGCGGGCGGGACTTCGCGTCGGAGCGGCCCACCCCGGAACGGGACCCGGGCCGCGGCCGGCGCATCGGCATCGACGTGGGGTCCGTGCGCATCGGTGTCGCCTCCAGCGATCCGGACGGGTTGCTGGCCACCCCGGTCGAGACGGTGCCGCGCGCGAAGAAGGTCGCGCCCGGCACCCTCGCCTCCGATCTATCCAGAATTGCCGACATTGTGCGGGAGTACGAGGCCGTCGAGGTGATCGTCGGCCTGCCGCGCACATTGCGCGGGGAGAGCGGCGCGTCGGCTAAGCTGGCGGCCACCTTCGCGGGGCGTTTGCGGACCCTGATCGCGCCGGTGCCGGTGCGACTTTCCGACGAACGTTTGACTACGGTGTCTGCTGCACGTGCGTTGCGAGACAGTGGAGTTCGCGCACGCGGGCAGCGGCAGGTCATCGATCAGGCCGCCGCCGTGTCGATCCTGCAAGGATGGTTGGACGAACGGAGTGCCCTTTTGAAGCCGCGCGGTGATGACGCATGACCGACCGCTGGACGCGGGCCGAGGAACGCTACCGCCAGAACGCCGAAAGGCGTTACCGCCGTGACGATCTGGATTGGTCCGAGGCGGACGATTACGAAGACGACACCACAGTCATTCCCCGCTACGAGGATGAGCGTTACGACGACGAGCACTACGAGGGCGAGGAATACGACGAGGAGCTCCCGCTCGAGCCGGAACCTCCGCGCCGCAGCGCACCCCAGCGCATCGAGCGCGGCCGCAGCGGCGACCGGGGCCAGCGCGCCGAGCCGGGCCGCCGGGCCACCCGATCGCAGTCGCGCGCGGGGTCGCGGGGCAGCCAGCGCCCCAAGCGATCCCGGATGGCGTCGCGGAAAGCGGCCGAGCGCAAGCGGCGCCGCCGCAATCTGTTCGTCATCGCGGGCGTGTTCGCCGTATTGTTCGTCGGCGCAGTCGGATTCGCGGGCTGGAAGTTCGTCGGCAAGCTGAGCCCGCCCCCCGATTTCTCCGGCCCGCAGGGCCCGCTGGTCGTCATCCAGATCAAGCCGGGTGACACCTCCACACAGATCGCGCAGACCATGGCCGACAAGGGCGTGGTGGCCAGCAGCGGCGCGTTCTACGAAGCGGCCGTGCGCAATACGAACATGAACTCCATCCAGCCCGGCTACTACGCCATCCCGGGCCACAGCAAGGGCTCCGAAGCGGTGAGCGCGCTGTTCAGCAAGGATGCCCGGGTCGGCAATGTAGTCATCTCCGAGGGCCGTCAGCTGCACGACTCCAGCGACGTCACCACCGGCGCGCGCAAGGACGGCATCTACCGCAAGATCGCCGAGGCCAGCTGTGTCGGCACCGGCACCGCCGCCAAGTGCGTGACCTACGAGCAGCTCGACCAGGCCGGGGCCACCGCCGATCCGGCCGCGCTGGGCGTGCCGGTGTGGGCGCTGGACCGGGTGAAGTCGGTGCCGGACCGTTCTCGTCAGCTCGAGGGCCTGATCGCCGGTGGTACCTGGGATTTCGACCCCAGCGCCAACGCGCTGGACATCCTCAAGCAGCTGGTGACCGCGAGCGCGGCGAGCTACGACGCCACCGGGCTGGCGCAGTCCGGCGCGGCGAACGGCCTGAGCCCCTACGACACGCTGATCGCGGCGTCGCTGGTGGAGCGGGAGGCGCTGCCGCAGGACATGTCGAAGGTGGCGCGGGTCATCGTGAACCGGCTCGCCGCCCAGCAGCCGCTGCAGTTCGACTCCACCGTCAACTACACCCTCGACAAGACCGAGGTCGCCACCACCGACTCCGACCGTGCGCACAAGACCCCGTGGAACACCTACGCCATGGCCGGTCTGCCCGCCACGCCGATCTCCGCGCCGTCGCTGGATGCCATGCGCGCCATGGAGAATCCGGCGCCCGGCCCGTGGCTGTACTTCGTGACCGTCGACAAGCAGGGCACCACGTTGTTCACCGACAGCTATCAGGAGCACCTGCGCAATATCGAAAAGGCCAGGCAGAGTGGAATCCTCGACAGTGGGCGGTAGTCGGAAGGCCGCCGTACTCGGCAGCCCGATCTCGCATTCCCGGTCGCCGCAACTGCATCTGGCGGCCTACCGGGCACTGGGGCTGGACTGGAGCTACGAGCGCATCGAGTGCACCGCCGAGCAGCTGCCCGGCCTGGTGGACGGGCTCGGACCGGAATGGGTCGGGCTGTCGGTGACCATGCCGGGCAAGGTCGCCGCGCTCGGCTATGCCGATGAGCGCACCGAGCGCGCGGTCCTGGTCGGCTCGGCGAACACCCTGGTGCGCACCGATTCCGGCTGGCGCGCGGACTGCACCGACGTGGACGGCGTGCGCGGTGCGCTGGAAGGCGCGGGCGTGCAGGAGATCTCCCGCGCGGTCGTGCTGGGCGCGGGCGGCACCGCCCGCCCGGCGCTGCTGGCGCTGTCCGACCTGGGCGCGCACACCGTCACCATCGTGGCCCGCGATCGCCGCCGCGCTGCCGGGACCCTGGAATTGGCCGAGCAGCTGGGCATGTCGGCCGAGGTGCTCGGTTTCGACCCCGAGGGTCTGCTGTTCGTCTGTTCCGACGTGGACGCCGTCGTCAGCACCGTGCCCGCCGAGGCGGCCGCGGCCGTGGCGGACTCGGTGGCGGCGGCCCCGGTGGTGCTCGACGCCATCTACAACCCGTGGCCCACACCGCTCGCGGAAGCGGTTGCCCGCGCGGGCAATTCCGTGGTCAGCGGCCTGGAGATGCTGCTGAACCAGGCCTACGGGCAGGTCGAGCAGTTCACCGGCGAGCCCGCTCCGCGCGCCGAAATGGCTGCGGCCCTGCGGGACTGATCGCTTTCGCGCGGGTGTGACCCGCTAATCGAGGACGGCCGCGGATGTCTCCGCGGCCGTTTCCGGTTCGAAGGACTGCCGGAAGGTGAAAGCGTAAGGCGTCGGCCCGTTCTCACGCAGGTGGTCCAGTCGCGCCATGGCGTCGGCGAGGGTGGGCAGCGTTCCCTCCGGCACCCACCACAGCACCGTGAAGACCTCGCGCAGCGGGGTGAACCATTCCCGGCGGCGACGCACGTAGTCCATGTGGCCGCTGCGATAGACGTAGTCGAACAACGCTTCCCGCGATTCCCACAGGCTCATGTTCACCAGCATGTCCGGCTCGCTGTGGTACGGGCGCAGGGAGGTGGCGTTGTTGGATTCGCCGTCCACCATGCGCCAGACGAAGCCGGGGGAGGATTCGGCGACGGCATTGATCTCGTCGAGGGCCGAGAAGAATTCGGCGACCCGGGGATCGCCTTCGGGGGCGACCATGCGCCCGATATTGAGCTGTGCGAGGTGCATTCCCAAACTATAACTAGCCATGATTGGTTTTAGAAAAACCTATGCAACATCTGCCCGGTGCCGGATCCATCCGCGCGGTCCAGCCGGCCTCGGCCGCCGGACCCGCCAGCAGGGCCAGATTCATGCCGCACACCAGCGGCGGGAAGTCCACGGCGAGGCGGTGAAAGGGGCAGTTGCGCAGGCGGATCGAGTCGCCGTCGAGGTAGGGCTCGTAGCCGCGCTCACGCAGGACCTCGAACAGATCGCGGCCCGCGAGGGCCGGCCCGTGCGCGGCGGCGGCCTTCGCGATGGCGTCCTCGAATCCTTCGTGCTCGACCACCTCGGCGAGAACCGTTGCGACCGTGCGATAGTCGCGGGCCGGCAGCGTGATCGCGAACTCCGCGTCGGCGCGGCGATAGAACTTGGCGGGCCGTCCCGAACCGGGCCCGGTGCGGCCGTCCGGACGCCGGAACACCGCGTCCAGCAGTCCGGCCTCGGTGAGCTTGTCGAGATGGAAGGCGGCCAGCGGCCGTTTGATCTCGACGGCCGCGGCCGCCTCGTCCCGGCTCACGTCGTGGTCGGCGGCCGCGACATAGTCGTAGAGCCGTTTGCGGATCGGATCCTGAAGCAGGGCGACGGCTTCGATGCTCACGCTGTCTTTGTAGCAGCGTGTCGGGCCCGGGTATGTCCCGCGGCCCCGCTCCGGCTATGGTTCTGGAACAAGTTTCAATTCATTCGGTTCGGCCGGGCGGCCGCGCAGGTTAAGGTGATCGTCATGAATGCGTGGGTGTTGCGCGCCGTGGGCTTGGGGGCGCTGACCGTTGTGCTGGAGGCCCTGCTCGGTTTCGGCATGAGGTACTGGCCGACCACGGGCGCCTGGATGCGGATCCTGTGCCTGATCGTGCTGATCGGTTCGGTGATCGCGTGGGGCGTACTGGACGGCCGCTCCGATCGGCGCGCCAATGCCGATCCCGAGCGCGGCGCCGATCTGACCATGCGCTGGCTCAAGGCCGCGCTCGCCGGTGGCGTGGGCTCCGGCCTGGCCGCCTGGATCCTCGACTTCATTCCGGGCTTCGACCTGGGTGATCAGGGTCTGGTCTTCGACATCACCTCGGCCGCGTCCTTCATCGTGCTGCTGATCTTCATCCCGGGCGTGCTCGGCGTCGCCCTCGGCCGCTGGCTGGCCGGCCGCGACGGCAAGAAGCAGCCCGGTACCCCCGCCGACACCGCACCCAACCCGGAGCCCGCCAACGCCTGAGGCTCCCGTCCGCGCTCGACCCCGCACCACCGATCGGGTGGCGCGGGGTTTTCGTATCCGGGGGCGCGGACGGCAGCGCCCGCCGCCGGGGTCCGGCGACGGGCGCTGAGCCGGGGTCCGGCGACGGGCGCTGAGCCGGGGTCCGGCGACGGGCGCTGAGCCGGGGTCCGGCGACGGGCGCTGAGATGAAAGCGGTTGTGCCCTACAGCAGAATCGCGCCGCCGGTCGGGCCGTCCTCGCGGGCGATGGCGGAGTAGGCCGCGGCCAGCAGGCTCGGATCCGGGCCCTCCAGCCGGCCCGGCTTGGCCAGGCCGTCGAGCACCACGAAACGCAGCACGCCCGAACGGGTCTTCTTGTCGGTCTGCATGGCATCCATCAGCTGCGGCAGCGCATCGGCGTCGTAGCTGGTGGGCAGGCCGATGCTCTCCAGGATGGTGCGGTGCCGCTCGGCGGTGGCATCGTCGAGACGGCCAGCCAGGCGGCCCAATTCGGCCGCGAAGACCAGGCCCACCGAGACGGCCGCGCCGTGCCGCCAGCGGTACCGCTCCCGGCGCTCGATGGCGTGGCCGAGGGTGTGGCCGTAGTTGAGGATCTCGCGCAGATCCGATTCCTTGAGATCGGCGGCCACCACATCGGCCTTGACCTGGATGGCGCGGCGGATGAGCTCGGGCAGCACGTCGCCGGTCGGATCCAGGGCGGCCTGCGGGTCGCGTTCCACCAGCTCCAGGATCACCGGATCGGCGATGAAACCGGCCTTGATGATCTCGGCCATGCCCGCCACGATCTCGTTGCGCGGCACCGTCTCCAGCGTGGCCAGGTCCACCATGACCGCGGCCGGCTCGTGGAAACTGCCGACCAGGTTCTTACCCGCCTCGGTATTGATGCCGGTCTTGCCGCCCACGGCGGCGTCCACCATGGCCAGCAACGTGGTCGGCACGTGCACGATGTCCACGCCGCGCATCCAGGTGGCGGCCACGAAACCGGCCAGGTCGGTGGCTGCGCCGCCGCCCAGGCTCACGATCACGTCCTTGCGGGTCAGCCCGATGCGGCCGAGCACCTCCCAGCAGAAGCCCGCGACCTGCAGGTCCTTGCCGGCCTCGGCGTCGGGGATTTCCACCCGGTGCGCGTCGATGCCCTTGTCGGCGAGGGCCTTCCGCACCACCTCGGCGGTCTCGGCCAACGGCGGCTGGTAGAAGATCGCCACGGTCCGGACACCGGACCGGCCGGTCACCTGGTCGACCAGGTCGCCCAGCAGACCCCGGCCGATGATCACCGGGTACGGGTCGGCCGTGCGGACCTCGATGCGAGTCGGCTCGCTCATAGGACTCCTCCGTGAATGGTCCCGCCCATCGGCGGGGAATGGCGTGACCCCGTGGTGCGGGGAAGTGGTCGATCGGATCGGCGGCGCGTGCCCGCGGCGCGCGATGATGCGCTCGGGATCACGAACCTCCTTCCACCGCAGGGGAAGTGGCACCGGCAACAGGGCCGTCGGCCCGCGTGTGCTCCTGCTCGCGGGCGCGCGCCCGGGCCCGTCGGGCCCGGGCACGACGCGAGCGTCCGCTGCCGGGCGCGGCGACGGTGCCGGGTGCACGGGCCGCATCCGGTGGTGCGGCGGGTGTGCTCGGGGCGGCCGCGTCCGCTCCGACCGGAGCGGCGGTGCGCAGCGAATCCTGGCCACCGGCAGTGGAACTCGAGGGCGCACCGGCCATACGGGAGGCGCGGCGACGGCGTCCGCCGGGAGACACGTTCCCTGGCGCAGCGGAGGGCGGCGTGCCGGCCTCGCCGACGGTGGTCTCGGCGGTCGTCACGGGTGGAGCGGTCGCGGTGGTGCGGCCACTGCGGCGGCGCGACCGCCGGTTGCGCCGAGAGCGTTTCGCGCCCACGGTGGCCTCGGCTGCGTCGCCGGGCGAGGCCGGGGAGCCCTGGCCGTTGCGCGGTTCGGCGGCCACGGGTGAATCGGCTTCGGCGGCAGTCGTATTCGTGGCGTCACCCGGCTTGTTCTCGCCCCGGCCGCGGCCGCCGCGGCGGCGTTTGCGGCGGGCGCGCGAGCGGGAGCTGACGCCGGGTTCGACGGTGGCCGTCTCGGTGACCGAATCCTCCGGGCGCGCAATCGGTTCCAGGCCGAGCTTGGCCAGGATCATGCGGACGACGCGGCCGGGGCTGCGGCCGTCGGTGCGCACCCGCACGGTCGCCACCTCGCGGTAGAGGGGGCGGCGGATCTTCATCAGCTCGCGGTACTTCTTGGCGGGGTCGTCGCCGTTCAGCAGCGGGCGGTTGGTACTGGCGCCGGTGCGGCGCAGCCCCTCGCCCACACTGATTTCCAGGTAGACGACGGTTCGGCCGTGCAGCAGGGCGCGGGTCGCGGCCGAGAGCACCGAGCCGCCGCCGAGGGAGACCACGCCGTGCCCGGCGAGGACGGCGTCGCGGACGACCTCCTCCTCCATGCGGCGGAACTCCGGCTCGCCGTCCTCGGCGAAGATCTCCGGAATCGTGCGCCCGGCGCGCTCCTCGATCCCGGCGTCGGTGTCGTAGAGGTCCACGCCGAGTTCCCGGGCCAGCTTGCGTCCGATGGTGGACTTGCCCGCGCCCGGCGGGCCGACCAGCACCAGACTGATTGCGGGCCGGTCGGTTTCACCGGCCGCCGCGGTGGGTTCGTGCTCGCCGGACACCGCGCTGTCGTCAGCGGTCACTGCCCGGCGTGGCCCGGGATGTGCGGGCGAGCGTTGATCCGCTTCAGGTAGGCGTGGATGTTGTCGACGGTCTCGGGCAGCGAGTCGCCGCCGAACTTGTCCAGCACGGCCTGTGCCACGACCAGCGCCACCATCGCCTCGGCGACCACACCGGCCGCGGGCACCGCGCACACATCCGAGCGCTGGTGGATGGCGACGGCCTCCTCGCCGGAGGACATGTCGACCGTCGACAGCGCCCGCGGCACGGTCGAGATCGGCTTCATGGCCGCGCGCACGCGCAGCGCCTCGCCATTGGTCATGCCGCCCTCCAGGCCGCCCGCGCGGTTGGTGGAGCGCAGCACGCCGTCGGGGCCCGGCCGCATCTCGTCGTGGGCCTGGCTGCCGCGGCGGCGAGCGGTCTCGAAACCGTCGCCCACCTCGACGCCCTTGATGGCCTGAATGCCCATGAGCGCGGCCGCCAGCCGCGAATCCAGGCGCGCCTCACCGGAGGTGAACGAGCCCAGGCCCACCGGCAGGCCCTCGATCACGACCTCGACCACACCGCCGAGGGTGTCGCCGTCCTTCTTGGCCGCCTCGATCTCGGCGATCATGGCCGCCTCGGCGTCCTTGTCGAACGCGCGCACCGGCGACTCGTCGATGGCGTCCAGATCCGCGGCGGTCGGGACCATGCCGGTGGTGTTCGCGGCGGCGCCGATGGACACCACGTGCGAGATCACCTCGACGCCCAGCGCCTGGCGCAGGAAGTTCTTGGCCACCGTGCCCGCCGCGACCCGCGCCGCGGTCTCGCGGGCGCTGGCCCGCTCCAGGACGTTGCGGGCATCGTCGAAGCCGTACTTGAGCATGCCCGAGTAGTCGGCGTGGCCCGGACGGGGACGGGTGAGGGGGGCATTGCGGGCGAGGTCCGCGAGTTCGGCCTCGTCCACCGGATCGGCGGACATCACCTGGGTCCACTTGGGCCACTCCGAGTTCGCCACCTCGATGGCGACCGGGCCGCCCATGGTGCGGCCGTGGCGCACGCCGCCGACCATGGTGACCACGTCGGCCTCGAACTTCATCCGCGCGCCGCGCCCGTACCCGAGCCGTCGCCGGGCCAGCTGCGCGCCGATCTCGGCGGAGGTCACCTCGACACCGGCCACCATCCCCTCGAGGATGGTGACGAGAGCAGGACCATGGGATTCTCCGGCAGTTATCCAGCGCAACACGAGTGACATCTTTCCATGACAACAGGGGTGCTCGAACACACGGCCCGCGCATAGCCCGATGTCAGCGCCCGGCCACCACCGCCACCACGCTCGCCGCACACATCGCGGGCCCGTGCGCGAGCGTCCCGGCGACGACCGCCCGCCCGTCGGCTCCCGAGATTCGCAGTCGATGCCCGAGCATCCCGCCCAGGCCCGCGGCGGCGGTGAGCATCGGTGCGGCTAGTGCTGCCCAGGACCAGGTCTGGGTCCCGCACAGGGCTGTCGCGGCCCCTAGACCGAATGCGAGTTTGACGTCGCCCGCGCCGAGGGCGCGCGGCCAGCAGAGGTGGACGAGCAGGTAGGGGACGGCCAGCAGCAGGGCGCCGGAGACGGCGAGTGTCGGCTTGCCCGTGGCGAATCCGTAGGCGAGCACGAGGGCGGCACCGGGCAGGGTGAGGACGTTCGGTAGCCGCCGGCTGCGCAGATCGCAGACGCTCAGGGCGACGCACCACAGGGTCAGCAGCAGGGTCGGTAACGGGGACATGGATCGAGGGTCGCGTGGCGGCGGCCGGTGCGGGGGGCGTGATCGCGAAATGTGGAGAACCGCTTGCGATGTGAACAGACTGGGTTCCACTACCGGGCCATTCACGTGTTGCGTGTCGGTGTTGCGGCGTGTCGGCGGTAGCTTTGACGCATGTCTGCTGATCACGATCCGGCCCGGCGCCCCGACTACGCGCTGCGCAGGGCCAGCCTGCGCAATCTGCTGGTGGAGAATCGCGTCGATGCCCTGCTGGTCACGGACCTGATCAACATCCGGTACCTGACCGGTTTCACCGGGTCCAACGCCGCGCTGCTGGTGTACGCCTGGGATTCCAGCGAGGACCGCACCATCATCTGCACCGACGGCCGCTACCTCACCCAGGTCGGCGTGCAGGTGCCGGATCTGCGCGCCGAGATCAACCGGGCCAGTGCCCGCCGCGTCATGGAGATCGCGGGGGAGTGGCAGACCGGCCGGGTCGGTTTCGAGAGCCACGTGGTCACCGTCGAACAGCATCGCGGCCTGTCCGCGCTGGGCACCGGCCTGGACCTGGTCGCGGTCTCGGGGCTGGTCGAGCAGTTGCGCATGGTGAAGGACGACTACGAGGTCGAGCAGCTGCGCGCGGCCTGCGACGCCGCCGACGCGGCCCTGGCCACCCTGCTCGAGCGCGGCGGCCTGCGTCCCGGCCGCAGCGAGCGGCAGGTGGCCCGGGAACTGGAGTGGCTCATGTTCGAGCACGGCGCGGAGGCGGTCGCCTTCGAGACCATCGTGGCCGCGGGCGCGAATTCGGCTGTCCCGCATCATCGCCCGACCGGGTCGGTGCTGGCCACCGGTGATTTCGTGAAGCTCGACTTCGGCGCGGTGGTCGGCGGCTACCACTCGGACATGACCCGCACCTTCGTGCTGGGTGCGCCCACGGAATGGCAGCGCGAGGTCTACGAGCTGGTCCAGCGGGCGCAGCAGGCCGGCCGCGAGGCCCTGACCCCGGGCGTCTCGACCAAGGCGGTGGACGCGGCGTCGCGCGCGGTGATCGAGGCCGCCGGGCACGGTGAGCTGTTCGTGCACGGCCTCGGGCACGGTGTGGGCCTGCAGATTCACGAAGCACCCGGAATTGCCAAAACCGGCACGGGTACACTGCTGGATGGCGTGGCGGTGACCGTCGAGCCAGGTGTGTACTTCCCCGGCCGCGGTGGCGTCCGGATCGAGGACACGCTCGTGGTTCGCCAAGGGGGCCCGGAGCTGCTCACCCGCACCAGCAAAGACCTGACCGTCGTCGACTGACGCGCGGTTTGACCGACTAGTAGGAGATCCGAGGACAGTGGCGGACACCAGCGACTTCAAGAACGGCCTCGTGCTGAAGATCGACAATCAGCTGCAGCAGATCGTCGAGTTCCAGCATGTGAAGCCGGGTAAGGGTCCCGCCTTCGTGCGCACCAAGCTGAAGAACGTGGTCTCGGGCAAGGTCGTCGACAAGACCTTCAACGCCGGCGTCAAGGTGGAGACCGCGACCGTCGACCGTCGCGACATGACGTACCTGTACCACGATGGTCAGGACTACATCTTCATGGACGGCGACACCTACGACCAGATTCACCTGAGCGAGCAGCTGCTGGGCCGCAACGCGGGCTTCCTGCTGGAGAACATGGCCGTGCAGATCGCCATGCACGAGGGTGAGGCGCTGTTCGTCGAGCTCCCGGTCGCCATCGACGTGATCGTCACCCACACCGAGCCGGGCCTGCAGGGCGACCGCTCCTCGGCCGGCACCAAGCCCGCCACCGTGGAGACCGGCGCCGAGGTGCAGGTGCCGCTGTTCATCAACCAGGGTGACAAGCTGCGCATCGACACCCGCGACGGCAGCTACATCAGCCGCGTCAACAACTGACGCGACGGATAATGTCTTCCGTGGCCGATCAATCGGACAAGAAGTCGTTCAAGAAGCTCGGCGCACGGCACAAGGCGCGCCGGCGCGCGGTGGATCTGCTCTTCGAGGCGGAGGCCCGCGATATCGATCCCGCGGATCTGCTGTCCGAGCGTGTCTCGCTGGCGGTGCGTGAGGAGTCGGTGGCGCCGGTGAACCCATACACCCGGGTCCTGGTCGAAGGCGTCGCCGACGATCTGGATCGGGTGGACGGCACCATCGAGTCGTACCTGCAGGATTGGACGCTGGGACGGCTGCCCGCCGTCGACCGCGCCATCCTGCGGGTGGCGGTGTGGGAGTTGTTCCACGCCAACGACGTTCCGCCGGTGGTGGCGGTCGACGAGGCGGTGGAGCTGGCCAAGGAGCTGTCCACCGACGATTCGCCGTCGTTCATCAATGGTGTGCTCGGGCAGGTGGTCCAGGTGGCCCCGCAGGTGCGGGCCGCCGCGGCCGCGACCCGCGCCACCGTCGTCGCCGACGACGAGAAGTAGTTCGAAGGAGAAGCGCAGGGTGCGCAAGTATCTCGTGATGGCCATGCGCACCCCGCGCTTCGACGACTCCGTCATCGTTCCGCACAAGGACTGGCTGACGGCCGTCCGCGAGCGCGGACAGCTGGTGGAGACCGGCAAATTCACCGACGGCAGCGGCGGCGCGTACGTGATCACCGCCGAAAATCTGGCTGCCGCACGGGAACTGATCTATACCGACCCGATTCACACCACGGGCGCTTCGGAACTCACCGTCTACGAGTGGGAAATCACCGGCTGATCGGGACTTTCGTCACGCCCCGGCGGGGCGCAGCACGATCGTGCCCTTGGCCGCCCGGTCGGCCAGCAGCCGATGGGCGTGGGCGGCCTGTTCGAGCGGTAGCACGCGGTCGACGAGCGGGGTCAGCGAACCCGTCGCGGCGCGATTCAGCGCCGCGCCGCGCGCCGCGGCGACCCCCGCCAGCCAGTCGGGTCCGGAGCAACCGATCAGGGTGAGGCCGCGCATGATCAGGTCCATGGCGCCGACCTGCGCGGGCGCCCCGGACAGGAAGCCGTAGCTGAGCATGCGGCCGCGCAGCGGCGTCATGAGATCCAGCAGGGCCAGGGCGGATTCGCCGCCGATCGAGTCGAACACGACGTCCAGCGTTGTGCCGCCGAGCGTCTCGCGCAGCTGTTCCGTCCAGCCGGGCGTGTGGTGGTCGACGACGATGTCCGCGCCGAATTCGCGTGCCTGCGCGGCCTTTTCGGCCCCGCCCGCGGTGGCGATCACCCGCGCGGCGCCGTACTCCTTGGCCAGCTGGGTGAGATGGGCGCCGACACCGGTCCCGGCCGCCTCGATCAGGACGGTCTCGGTGCCGGTGAGCCGCGCGGTCTCCAGCAGCGGGATCGCGACCGACCCGCTCATGGTGACGGCCGCCGCCTCGACGGTGCCCAGGCCGTCCGGAATCGGGGTCGCCGTCTCCACTGGAACGCAGACCTGCTCGGCATAGGTGCCGAAACTGTTGCTACTCACCACCACTCGCCGCCCGATCAGTGCCGGGTCCACGCCCGCGCCGACTTCGGCGATGACGCCCGCGGCCTGGGTGCCGAAGACGATCGGGAACTCCACCGGCATCGGGAACGCGCCCGAACGCAGCATGGTCTCCGGGAACAGCACCGGAATCGCCTCGGTGTGCACCAGGACCTCCCCGGCCTGCGGGCGCGGCGCGGGCACCTCGCCGGCCACCAGGACGTCGGGTGCGCCGGTACCGGTCAATAGGATTGCGTGCATTGAAAACCTCCTAATTTGACTGACGGTCAAGATATGCCTGCGAAGATATTGACCGGCGGTCAAGTTGTCAACGAAAGTGGTGATATGGACCGGCCCAAGGAACGCGCCGACGCAGCGCGCAACCGGCAGGCAATCCTGGCGGCGGCGCGGAAGCTGTTCGCCGAGGAGGGGGCCGAAGCCGCCACGATGGAACGGATCGCGGCAGCGGCCGGGGTGGCCAAGGGCACGCTCTTCCACCGCTTCGGCAGCCGCGCCGGTCTACTGCACGAACTGATGGCCGAGGGTGCGTTCGACCTGATGGAGGCCGTGCGCTCGGGTCCGCCGCCGCTCGGTCCGGGCGCTCCGGCCGGGGAGCGCCTACTGGCCTACTTCGACGCCATGACCCGTCTGGTCGCCGACGACATCGAGATCTCGGTCGCCTATCGGGCCATCCCTCCGCATCCGCGTGCCGAGGAGCTCCACGCCTTCTGGGCCGCCCACATCAGCGCCCTGCTCCGCGAGGTCCGCCCCGACCTCGACGCCGACGTGGTCGGCGGACTGCTGCTCGCGCCCCTGGGGGGTGAACTGGTGCCCTACCTGGTCCGCAACGGCCAGAAGGACCGGCTTCTCGAAGCCGTCCGGCAGCTGGTCCAATCGGTCCTCAGCGGGGCTGCCTGAGTCGCCGTGAAGCCACCCGAGCCACAGCGGACTCACCTGGGTGGCAGCGGATCCACCTCAGTGGTAACGGATCTGCCCGGGTGGCAACGGGTCTGGCTCAGTTCGGTCTGTCGTCGTAGCGTTCGCGGGCGGCGAGGACGTCCTCGATGTGGGTCTCGGCCCAGCTCTTGATCGCCTGCATGACCGGGAGCAGGCTGCGTCCGAGCTCGGTGAGCTCGTAGTCGACCCGGACCGGCACCGAGACGGTGACCGCGCGGCTCACCAGCCCGTCGCGTTCCATGGTGCGCAGGGTCTGGGTGAGCATCTTCTGGCTGACGCCCGCGACGATGCGGGACAGGTCGCCGTAGCGGCGGGGTCCGCCGGCGAGCGCGGTGAGCAGCAGGCTCACCCATTTGTCGCTGATGCGGTCGAGCAGATGCCGGGTCGGGCATTCCTGGACGTAGGCGTCGTAAGCGCGGCGGGCCTCGGTGCGTCGCTCGGCCGCGGTCTTGGTCGCCATGGCTCTCCCTCGCGTACGGTACGCACTCCGAGGTGCGTACTTCCCGACGGAGAGTAACACTCCGTAGGTTCACTGCTGAGTGGGAAACCGTACAGCAGAGGAGATTTCGCATGCGTGCAGTGGTGATTCGTTCATTCGGCGGCCCCGAGGTGCTGGAGCAGGCCGAAGTGCCGGTGCCGTCGCCGGGGCCCGGGCAGGTACGGATTCGGGTGACCGCCGCCGGGGTGAATCCGGTGGACCTGCACACCCGCTCGGGCGGTCTGGCGCAGGCGGGCCTGATGGTGCCGCGCGACGTGATCGGCCTCGGCTGGGACGTCGCCGGCACGATTGACGAGATCGGTTCCGGCGTCCCGGATTTCGCGCGCGGCGACCAGGCGTACGGGCTGTCGGACCGCCTGGACGTGCCGCTGGGCGCGCAGGCGGATTTCGTCGTCCTGGACGCGGCGGCCGTCGCGCTCGCCCCGCGCCGTGCTTCCGCGGTCGAGGCGGCGACGATACCGCTGAATGCCCTGACCGCCGTGCAGTCCCTGGACGCGCTCGCGCTGACCGCCGGGCAGACCGTGCTGATCACCGGCGCCGCCGGCGCGCTCGGCGGCTTCGCAGTGGAACTGGCTGTGTCCCAGGGACTTCGGGTGGTGGCGACCGCCGCGGCGCCGGACGAGGACCTGGTCCGCGAACTCGGCGCGGAGTTCTTCGTCCCGCGCGGTGGACGTTTGGGCGAGGCGGTGCGTGCCCTGATCCCGGGCGGTGCCGACGGTGCGGTGGACGCCGCGTCGCTGGGCGCCGAGGCCCTCGACGCGGTCCGCTCCGGGGGTGCGTTCGCAGCCGTGGTGGGTGGCGCGGAACCGGCGGGTCTCCGCGGAATCCGCGTCTCCAACACCTGGATTCGCGCTGACGGTCCCCGTCTCGCCGAGCTGGCCGCCCTGGTGGACGCGGGCCGCCTGACCCCGCGCGTCGCCGGCACCCTGCCCCTCGACCGGGTCGCTGACGCCCACCATCAACTCGCCGCGGGCGGCCTGCGTGGCCGCCTGGTGTTGATTCCCTGACCGGTAACAATGCGCCGGGTCGGTTGTGCCCGCCGCGAATTTCGGTGGGGCGTGGCCCGGTTCGCGATCCGATCGGTGCTGCCGCAGACCGAGGCGTTCGGGCCTGGTCCGGTCGGCTAGGTGAACGACCAGACGGCAGCGGGGCGGCCGGTGGCCTTCACTCGAACCCGTTCGCCGGTGCGGGAGAGTCCGGGGAGGGCGGCCAGGGTCCGGTTGAGGTTGCCGGGGTCGGGCTTCGCGCCGTGCAGGGCGGTGGTGAGTTCGACGGCTCTGGTGGCGGTGAACTGGTCGCCGGTCAGGGCTCGGGTGAATGTCAGGTCTTTCCAGAGCATCTCGGCCAGCCGGACGCGGGCGGCGGTGACGATCTGGTTGTGGTCGAAGGCCAGCGGCGGGACGGCGTCGAACGGGACCCAGGTCGCGCTGTCGGTCCCGTGCGGGCCGACCACGGCCCACATGGCGATGGACAGTGTCGGCCCGCGTGGATCGCGATGCGGCTCATCGAAGGTGGCGACCTGCCCGACGGCGAGGATGGCGTCGGCCGGTACCCCGAGTTTGGTGTGGACCGCGCGGTGGGCGGCCTCGGCCAGGCGTTCGCCGAGGCCGAGCAGGACACCCGGCAGCGCGAGTTCACCGGCGAAGGGTTCCCACCGCCGGGGCGCGATGCCGAGGGCGGCGGTGGGGTCGTCGGGTCCGTAGCGCAGGGTGATCACGTCGATGGACACTGCGGATTGTTGCTCCACAAATGGACAACTATGCCTGAGCCGGGATCCGGAGCGTGCGATCGGCTCGGTCCGGCCCGCATGCGGTGAGCACCACGGGCGCGCCGAGTTCGGCCTGCAGGTAGCCGGGCACGTCGGCGGGCAGGTCGGCCAGGGCCGGGGTGGCGGCGCCGAGTAGATCGGTGAGCCGCCGCTGGTGGCCGAGGTCCTGCCAGACTCCGCACGCCAGCCGGTCGACGCAGCCGTCGGGGGTGAGATAGCCGGTGGCGGTACGGATGTCGCCGATGGCGTCGAGGTGGTTGACGACCACGCCGTCGATTCCGCCGCAGGCTTCGACGGCATAGCGGAGCAGCAGCGGATCGAGGTGCCCGCGCCGGAACGCACCCTGGAATTCGCCGGTTCCATTGTGCGGCTCCGCAATCGCGAGTGCCGGGTCCTCGGTCGGGAAGGGCCCGGCCCCGTGCCTGGTCATGTACGCGCGGGTCACGCCGAGCACGTAGCCGGGTGCTCCGAGGCGCGCCAGCATGGCGCGCGCATGCCGGGGTTCGACGGTCGACCAGGTGGTGTACGGGTGGGTGCCGCGCCACTCGTCGAGCAGCACCCCCTGCGCGCCTTCGAACACGAGCCGGCCCTGACGCGCGAACGCGGCGAGCTGCTCGCCCGGCAGGATGGCCACGACCCGCGCGAACGCGGTGTACGCCTCGACCAGATCGTCGATCGGGTCGTAGCGGTGCCGTCCGCCCGCGAGCAGCGGCCCGTAGTGTTCTTCGAGCGCGATCAGTTTGCGCCGCAACACTTCCGGTCGCCGGCAGTCGGCGACCCGCGGCGCGTCGTGGCCGAGCGCGTAGCTCGCCGTCTCGCCGATGCCGATGCCGCACGAACCGTGCCGGGCGGTACCCCTCGTATCCTCCCGGCAACGGTTGGCGGCTCCGTGGATCGGCGTGGTGAGCAGGGCCCGCTCGTCCACGTAGAGCAGGGACAGCGGATCGGCGACCCCCAGCGCGGCGAGTTCGCGCGCCTCGGTGGCCAGGGCCAGCGGTTCCACCAGCATGTGCCGCGACAGCAGCGTCGGCACCCGTGACAGGGTGCCGGACCCGAACTGGTGGAAGGTGTGGTGGCGGCCGTCGGCGACCACATTGTGGGCGGCCTGCGCCCCGCCGTTGAACCGCACCACCGCGGCCACACCGAGCCCGGCCTGCGGCGAGCACAGCCAGTCCACGGTGGCGCCCTTGCCGGCATCGCCGAAGCCCAGGTCCACCACGATCAGGTGACTGTCGCCGAACATGTTGTGTCCCTTCGTCTGCCGGATCCGGTCAGAGATCCACGTCGTCGGTGCCGGTGGCGGCCGGCAGCGCTCCGACGCTGCGTCCGCGCCGGGCGCCGCCCAGCGGTGCGAGGGCCTTGCCCACCGCGTCGGCCTCGCTGTTCGAGCCGATGTCGCGCAGATCGGCCAGCCCCGCCCCGAGATCGATGCGGTCCTCGGCGATGCCGATGGTCAGCGCGATCAGCTCGCACACCGCGGCCGGATCGTCGAGCCGCAGGAACCGTTCACCCAGCAGCCCCCGCCAGTGCTCGGCGATCTCCGGATCCCGGTAGTAGCTGGACTGATTGGGCAGGATGTAGTGCACGTGCCAGCGGTCTGCCAGTTCGCGGTAGATCGACTCGACCGAGATGTCGCGGTCGACGTCGTCGCCGATGACGGCGCGAATGTGGCGAGCGGCCAGCCGCTTCTTGTTGAGCTCGTCGCCGACGATGAACAGGTAGCCCTTGCGGCCCCGCTTGTCCCACGCGTCGGTGGCGGTGTGCCGGGCGATGAAATACGCGGCCAGCTCGTAGCTTTCGGACTTCTGCCCGCCACCGCCGCCCTCCAGCAGGATGAGCCGCAGCTGCTCGTCCATCCGGTTGTCGGATTCGAACTGCCCGACCTGCAGCGGCACCCGGTCGCTGTCGGCGTCGCCGATGGCCCCGAACAGGATCTGCGGATCCTCCGCATATCCCTTGCGCTGCAACAGCCCGTGCAGTTTGGCCAGCTTCTCCTGCATGATGCGGGGCACCCTGCCCATGGATCCGGTGACGTCGAACAGCACCGCGATGGGCAGTGAGTTGCCGTGGTCGTCGGAGTCCCGCGACTCCCGGTTGTCGACCCCGAACGGATCCAGGGTGGGGTGCGCCTTCCACTGATCCCACGGCACCGAGCGCATATCCGCGGTGTAGCCGAAGTCGTCGAGCCCCTCGGCCGCGCGGAAGGTCCGCGCCGCGTCGTAGGCACTGTCGTCCCAGCGTCCGTAACCCATTGCTATCACTTACCTTTCGTGAGCTCGAAGGGCCGGAAGCGGCGCTTCCCGTAGAGCCGGTCGAGCAGATCGTCGAATTCCCCGAGCAGGTCCGCGGCGTCGGGCCGCAGCCGTGGATCGGATTGCAGGCACCCCGTGGCGTAGGACCGCAGGGCCGCGGGTGCGCGGTCGCCGAGCATGGTGAGCATCAGGCGATGCGCGAGGTGGACATCGGTGGCGGGGGAGACCGCGTCCCGGATCTCCGGCGGATAGTCCAGCGACTTCAGCGTGGCCGCCGCCGGATTGCCGGGCCGGGTCGCGAATGACCAGCCCGCCAGCACGATTCCGTGCAGGCGTGGATGCACCAGCACATTGGCCGGGCTGATGGCGGTGTGCACCCACCCCGCCAGCTGTGCGCCGGCCAGACAGCGCAGCAGCCGGCGATGCATCCAGGCGTAGTCGCGGGGATCCAGGCCGCCGGGGTAGGCGGCCCGGACCTCCTCGAGCGTCACGAACTCCCCGGTGAGCGCGCCGAGCACGTTCACCGTGCGCTGCTCGCCGGTCGCGGAGTCCAGGTGGTCGACCGTATCGACCAGCTCCGGGAAGTAAGGCCCCGGCCATTCGTACTCGGCGGCCACGATCGCGATGTCGCGCAGGGCATTTCGCTCCCCGGACAGCAACCGGTTGGCGGCCGCCCGGCGCGGGATCTTCACGACCCGGTCCGAGCCGCTGCGGTACACGTCCGCGACCGAGCCCGACGCGTATAGCGCACCCACCGGGTACGTCCCGTGCGCGCCGGTCACCTCGAAGGCGGGCTCGTCCAGTTCCAGCCATTGCCGGTACAGCTCGGCCAGCCGCGCGAACGCGGCCCCCGCGATCCCGGCGTCGACGGCCTCCACCCGATCGGGATGCACGATCCCCGCCAGCCGGTGGTACCGCCGCCGGGCGTCCTGCCGGGCCGCGGGATCTGTTGCGGCAGTACCGAACAGATCCTCGGGCCGCCGGGCCGCCCGAATACCCTCGGCGGTCTCTCGTGCTGTCGTCATGCGTTTTAGGCTAGATGACTAAAACATGGCGCGCCAGGGGTTTAGGGCAACTTTTTGTAGATTAGACAAAAAGCCTGGCGGTTGAGCCGTATCGTCAGCGACCGCGGGTGCGCGACCCATCCGGCGACTACGGCCGGTCCGGTGGGCCGGTGCACGGCCAGGAATCCGAACGGGCGGTCGAACATCACCGTGGTGTGCGGCACGGTGTGCTCGGGCCTCGGGAATCGGGCGCTGCCCGCGTTCATCGACGGCGCGATGACCGCGGCGGCGTCGAACCCGGTCTCGGTGAAGCGCGCGAACACATCTGCGCGGCCCGGTCGACGTAGAGCGGGAGCTCCGACATCGCCGGGTCGTGGCCGTCGCCCGCGGAACTGCCGGTGGCCGTGGCGAGTTCGCGGCGTCCCGGCTCGGCGGCGGCGGCCGCCGGCAGGGCGAGCGGTGACCGGACGCCGCAGCCGGACAGCGCGAAGTCGCCGGTCCCGGTGGCGGCGCACCAGCGGGCGGTGAGGCGGATGGCGGCGGCGACGTGGGCGGGCAGCGTGGTCGGCATGACGTCAGACCGGTGGTGTGGGCAGGGCTCGCCGGATACAGTGAGATGAATAGTGTCGTTTACTCTCATCGAGGGGATCATGATGGTTGCTGCCGAGTCGGCCACGGATGGCGCGTTGCGGTTGCGGGCGCTGATGGCGGGAGACGGCACGGCCGCACGGGCCTGGGAGTTGTTCGACAGCCTGCCGGCGGTGCGGGTCGAGGAGATCACCACCGGGCGGTGGCGCGGGGCCGAGGTGGGGACCGGGCATCCCTGGGGCGGGATGCTGGTGGAAAGCGGCTGGTACGGCAAGCAATTCGACAGCGCCGACAGCGTGCAGCCGCTGCTGTTCTCGGATCCGGCCGGGGACACCTTCCCGGTGGATCCGCGGCGGGTGCCCTTGTTCCTGGCGGGGAAGGTGCCGGTCGACACGCTGAAGCCGGTGCGCCGGTCACTCTGGGTGCTGCGGCCGGTGCTGCGGACCCGCGCTCCGCGCGCACGCCTGCGGAATCTGGAATTCCGCGGAAAGACCAGTGCCGCAATGATCTACGACGATCTGCCGATCATCGACATCTTCCGCAAGATCGACGAGGACACCCTGCTGGGTGTGATGGACAAGCGCGGATTGACCGAACCCTACTTCTTCGTGCTCCACCGCGACCGCTAGCCCGGGGCGGCGAAGCGACTGTGCCCGAGCCGCACCCGGCCTACCATCGAGGGTGACGGTGGTCAACGGCTCGGGAGGTCCCGATGGAACGTACGACCTGTCTGATCGTCGGCGGGGGACCGGCGGGAATGTTCCTGGGGCTGCTGCTGGCCCGCGGTGGTATCGAGGTCACGGTGCTGGAGAAGCACGGCGACTTCCTGCGCGACTTCCGTGGGGACACCGTGCACCCGACCACCCTTGACCTCATCGACGCCCTGGGCCTGCGCGAGGACTTCGCGAAACTGCCGCAGCGGCGGCTGAACACCGTGCAGATCCCGATCGGCGGCCGCATGGTGTCGCTGGCGAGCTTCTCCCACCTTCCGGGCCGGCACAAATACGTGGCCATGGTGCCGCAGTGGGACCTGCTGGATCTGCTGGCCCGCGCCGGCGATGCCGAACCGGCCTTCCGGCTGCGGATGAACACCGAGGCGGTCGATCTGGTGCGTGAGGACGGTGTGGTGGCCGGTGTCCGCTATCACACGAAAGACGGTGTGACCGGCGAGATTCGGGCCGATCTGACGGTGGCCTGTGACGGCCGGTCGTCGGTGTTGCGTGCGGCCGCGGGCCTGAGCGTGCGGGACTGGCCGACGCCGTTCGATGCCTGGTGGCTCCGGATCCCGCGCAACAGTACCGATCCGTCCGGGCTGATCCCGGTGGTCAGCGCTCATCGCGTGGTGGCCATGTTCGATCGCGGCGACTTCTGGCAGATCGCCACCCTCATCGCCAAGGGCAGCGACGCGGAACTGCGTGCGCGGCAACCGGTCACGGAGATCATGCGCAGCCTGGCCGCGGTGGTGCCGTGGTTGGCCGACCGGACCGACGCGCTCCGGAGCTGGGACGAAGTGAAACTGCTGAACGTCAAGCTGGATCGGCTCGACCGGTGGTACACCGACGGACTGCTGTGCATCGGCGACGCTGCCCACGCCATGTCGCCGATCGGCGGGGTCGGCATCAACCTGGCGGTCCAGGACGCGGTCGCGACGGCTCGCATGCTCGGCCCGAAACTGCTGTCGCACACCGTGACACCCGCGGATCTGGCCCGCGTGCAGCGCCGCCGGACGCTGCCGACCGCCGTCATCCAGGGCATGCAGCGCCTCGCCCACACACAGATCGTGCGCCCGGCCGTCGCAGGTCGGCTGAACGTCTCGAATTCGCGCGAAACGCCGTTGGCATTGAAGGTCTTCCGCCGTATCCCGGTGATCCGCAGCCTCCCGGCCTTCCTGGTGGCGCGGGGTGTGATTCCCGAACCGGTCCCGGACTTCGCTCGCCGCGCCTGACTGGAGGATCCAGCCGGAATGCTGTAAACGCCCCTCGAGTGCAGGGAAGTGCGCGCGGCGTCCGGACCCCTCGTTACCGGACGCCGCGCGGGCGGAATTGAATGCTGATCCGCGGCCCCACCGGCCGTCTGGTCTTGGGTATCGCGTGCTCCCAGGTGCGCTGGCAGGAGCCGCCCATGACGATGAGATCCCCGTGCCCGAGGGGATAGCGCACGCTCGCCCCGCCGCCGCGCGGGCGCAGCAGCAGGGCGCGCGCCGCGCCCACCGAGACGATGGCCACCATGGTGTCGTCGGTCGCCCCGCGCCCGAAGGTGTCCCCGTGCCAGGCGACGCTGTCGTTTCCGTCGCGGTAGTAGCAGAGGCCCGCGGTGGTGAACGGTTCGCCCAGTTCAGCGGAGTAGTGCGTGCTCAACGCCTCCCGCGCCTCGGCGAGCACCGGATCCGGTAGCTCCCGCTCCGCCTCGTAGAAGCACAGCAGCCGCGGCACATCCACCATCCGGTCGTACATCGCCCGCCGATCCGCACGCCACGGCACCTCGGTGACGAGTCGTTCGAACAGCACGTCCGCGCCGCTCAACCAGCCCGGCAGTACATCCACCCAGGCGCCGTCGCCGAGTTCGGTGCGCCGTATCCCCTGCAGCGCACCGAGTTCCACCTCTCCGAAGCCGTCCAGAAGCGATCCCTGCCAAGGCGTCGACATGCCGAAGAACCTACCATAGTTCCGAACGTATGTTCGATGAAACCGTTCAGATGTCGAATTCTTCGTCGATCTTGCGGAGCTGGTGACGGGCCAGGGCGAGGTTGCCGCGGATGCGGTCGAGGGCGAGATAGAGGAACAGGCGACTCGACGGATGCGCGCTCAGCGGGCGCAACAGGTGGTACTGGCCGGTCAGGGTGATCAGGATGTCCTCGATACCTTCGTCGAGGCCGAGCTGTTCGATGGTGCGCATCTTGGCACGGACCACCTCGGTATTGCCTGCCGCGCCGAGTTGGAGGTCCAGGGATCGGGATCCGCCGGCGGTGCCGAGGGTCATTCCGCTGCTGTAGTCGACGACCGCAGCGCCGAGCGCCCCGTCGATGGTCATCATGTCCTTCAGTGCCACATCCAGATTCGACATGTGTCTCCCTTTCCATGTGATGTCATCGATCGGTGGAATTCGGGTGCCGTCAGTCGCGATCGGCCGGCGCCAGGGTCGCGGCGATCGCGCGGACCACCGGGCGAGCCTCCAGATGAACGCGGGCCAGCGTGGCGTCGGTATCCGTGAGCAGGGCCAGGCAGGCGATGGGGCCGGCCCGGTAGACCACCACGTGGCCGACGCCGCTGTCGAGGACGACCTCGTGCAGGTCGGCGCCATGGGTGGCGGCCGCGAAGGTCAGCGACACCGACAGCAGTGCCGCGGTCAGCGCCGCAATACCGGTGGCTTCTATGGCATCCGGGAGATCGGCGGCCAGCAGGAGGCCGTCACTCGAGGCCACCGCGGATCCGATCAGATGCGGAACGCGTCGCCGTAGCGCACGTAAGTGGACGTCCAGGTCGTTGTCCGCCGACTCTGTTCGCGGTGAATTGATACGAGCCCCGCTTCCCGGACCGGTAAGGGCGATGGCTTCCGGTGTGATCGTCATGGCTCGTCTCCTGTCTCGGCTGGAACCTCTTCGCTCATACTCGTGTCGATCGATCTCGAGCCGAACGCGGTGTGTCACTGCGCGATTCTGTCGAGAGCTCTGCATCTACCGCTTGACAGCGCTTCGATTCCGGACCCGCCGCAACTTGGACGAACGAACACAATGGCCACGACGTGCGCACGTCAACGCCTCCGATCTCATTGGGGCGCTGACGGTTTCACAAGCTCACCTTCGGCTCCATCCAGAATAGCGATCCATCGGCGAATGCGCAGCAACAATGCGCACTCCTGTGCTGTGCGGCCTTTCGGTGTCGGCGTTACGTCATGACCTGCACGCCTGAGCATTTCAAAACAGACCGACCAGTCGCACCGAGATCGAGCGGACACTACGGCAGACGTACGATCGGGCGAAGCGCCGAACCCCGACAGATGAAGAGGTTCGGTACGGCTCAGGCCCGGACCCGGTCGTGCTCGTTCACGAAGTCGAGGAACCGCGGAATCGCCTGCTCGGGAATCTCCCACAGCATCTCGTGGCCGACGCCCGGGTAGATGTCGACCTCGGTCCCCGGAATGTGCTCACCGATACGCGCGCACCGGAACTCGACGCGGAGCTGATCGTGCTCGCGGTCACCGGGATCGGCCGGGCGGTGCTGGCCGGCGGGACCACCCGGGAGGCGGCGGTCGAACTGCTCGACCACCTGCTCGACCGGGTGTTCACCGATGAATAGCGGTCAGCGGCCCTCGTCGCCGACCTGGGCGCGCACGAAATCGACCACCGCGTCGGTGAATTCGTCATTGGCGTCGCTGGCGGCGGTGTGCGCCGCGGTGCCGATCTCGGTGTAGTCGGCGTGCGGGACCAGGGCCCGGAACGCGGCGACGCCCTCCTCGCTGACAACGTCGGACAGCGCGCCACGGACCAGCAGTACCGGGATGGTCAGCTGCCGCGCCGCGTTCTCGAGCTGCTCGGTGTGCACGTCGATCTCCTCGCCGCGCCCGTCGCGCGGGCCGCCCATCATGGCCGGATCCCAGTGCCAGTACCAGCGGCCGTCGGCGCGCTGGCGCAGATTGCGTTGCAGCCCTTCGGGATTGCGCGGGCGGCGGCGGTGGGGGAGGTAGGCGGCGACGGCGTCGGCGGCCTCCTCGAGGCTGGCGAAGCCCTCCGGGTTGCTGCTCAGGAAGTTGATGACGCGCTCGACGCCCTTGCGTTCGGGGCGCGGCACCACATCGACGAGGACGAGACCGGTGATGCGTGCGCGCTCCGGGTGGGTGGTGGCCATGAGCCCGGTCAGGCCGCCCATGCTGGCGCCGACGATGAAGGCGGGCTTGTCCAGTTCGCGCAGTACCGCCATGAGGTCCTCGACCATGGCCTCGCGCTTGTAGTTGCCGTCCGGGTCCCAGTCGCTGTCGCCGTGCCCGCGCGCGTCGAGCAGGACGGCGTGCATCCCGGCCTTGGCGAGGGCGAGTCCGGAGTCCTTCCACGAGCCGCGGGTCTGCCCGCCGCCGTGTAGGAACACCACCAGCGGGCCGTCCTGGGGTCCCCAGCTGTCTCCGGCGATGGTGATGCCGCCGTGCCCGCGGAAGCTCACCCGGGCGGGTTCGGTGAATTCAGCGTCGTTGCTCACCCATCGAGCATCGCACACCTCGGTTTACGGTGTATGAAGACTGGCCGGTAGCTAGGATCGCGGACCGGTCGGACCGGCCGCTGCGCCGCTGGCCGTCGCTCACAGCGAGCGGTCGATCACGGCGAGGACCAGGCACAATGCCGCCGCCGCCAGCATGAACGCGGCCAGACTGTGCAGTCCCGCGACGCCGGAACCCGGGGCCAGGAATGCGCCGCTGACCGCCGCCGACCCGATCGCGCCGAAATAGGAGAAGGTGCGCATCAGGCCCGCCGAGGAACCGATGCGCTCGGGCTCGGCCTGGTGGTAGAGGGCGTTCTGGTTGGCCAGATTATTGAGCCCCTGCGGGATGCCGTTGATGACGGCCGCGCCGACCAGCAACCACAGGGCGGCGCCGGAGTGCAGGGTCAGCAGCAGCACCGTCGTGACCACCTGGCAGGTGCAGCCGACCAGCAGCTTGCCGCGAATCTCGGGACGCCGGCCGGTGAGCGCGGAAACGCCGATCGCGGTGGCCGACATGGGCAGCAGGATCAGGCCCGCCCCGGCGGCGGAGAGGCCCCGCCCAACCTCCAGCCACTGGGTGAAGCCGTACAGGAAGCAGTAGCCGACCAGGGCGGTCAGCAGAGTGCGGGTGTAGGTGGCCAGCAGCGGGACATTGCCCGCGAGCAGCCGCACATCGAGGAAGGGCCGCTCGGCCCGCCGCTCCCGCCACGCCAGCCCGGCCCCGGCGGCGATCGCCAGTACCGGCAGATACCAGTGCGCGGCTTGCGGTTTCATCAGGAAGACAAGGAAGCTGATCAGCATCGCCGCGAACAGTCCGATTCCGGGCGGATCGATATCCGACCACCGTCCGCCGTGCGGCGCATCGGTTCTCGCTATCCGCCGCCATCCGATGACCAGGCACACCAGTGCCAGCGGCAGATTGACCGCGAACGTCGCCCGCCACCCGCCGAGATGGATCAGGAGACCGCCCAGCGTCGGGCCGATGACGGCAATGGTCTGAGTGGCCACGGCCAGGGCGGTGAGCACCCCGTGGGGACTGTCCTTCCCGGTGCGTTCGGACTCGCCGCGAATCAGGTACATGGCCGCGGGATAGCCCGCACACGTACCGAATCCGAGAATCACCCGGGCCAGCACCAGCAACCAGAGACTCGGCGCGACCATGCCCAGCAGACCTGCGAATCCGGTGAGGGCGGCCCCGCCGAGATACAGCCGCCGCGGGCCGTAGAGGTCGATGAGCCGCCCCACCACCGGCTGCCCGATGGCGGTGGCCAGGTACAGCGCCGACACCAGCCACGCCGTCTCCGACGCCGGCGCGCCGAACGCCACACCGATCGGTACCAGCGAGACCGCGATGATGGACGAATTGATCGGGTTCAGGATCGAGCTGGTGATCATGGGCGCCAGCAGCCGCCGGTCGAACCCGTCGGGCGGTCGCTCCCGGGTCCGCCGGTGCAGCGTCGAAATCATTGCGGCCCGAGTCTTTCCAGCAGCTCCAGCGCTGCCAGCAGCGTCTGCCGCTCGGCCTCGGTGTACTTCTCCTCCAGGGCGGTGGTGAGCCATTCCTGCCCCGCCCGGCGGCGGCCCGCGATCAGCTCCCGCCCGGCCGGGCTCAGCGAAACCAGTTGCCGCCGACCGTCCTTGGGATCGGTCCGCCGCAGTACGAAGCCGCGGTCGCTGAGAATGGCGAGGTGGGTGGCGATGGCCTGCGGCCGCACCCGCTCGGCCGCGGCGATCTCACTGGCAGTGGCATCACCGTTCTTCAACCGGCTCAGCACCGACAGCTGCGAGGGCGTCAGCTCCGCATTGTCCGACGCCTCGAGGAACCGCCGCCGCAGCCGGCTGACCAGAACACGCAGTTCCCTGGCCGTCTGGGCCGAGGACGCGGACAGGATCGCGGGGGCATCGGTCATCCCTCGACTCTAGATAGACAACCTGGATTGCGCAATTGAAATTGAACAACCTGAGTTGTCTATCTCGTCACGGTCCGCCGGTCAGGCGGCTGCGGGTTCGGCGCCGAGGTACTCCTCACGGATCTGCTTCGGCCCGAACGGCCAGGTCTTCTCCACCCGCGACCAGAGCAGGAAGGCCGCGATACCCAGGGCCGTCCAGGC
This sequence comes from Nocardia sp. NPDC101769, assembly GCF_044766925.1. Taxonomy (NCBI): domain Bacteria; kingdom Bacillati; phylum Actinomycetota; class Actinomycetes; order Mycobacteriales; family Nocardiaceae; genus Nocardia; species Nocardia sp. NPDC101769. Next base: position 252,335 of record NZ_JBIWMX010000004.1, read on the forward strand.
CAGTGACCACTCGATCGGGTGCACGCCCGGATTCGCCTTGTCGGCGTACCCGTAGATGATCGCCCAGCCGATGGCCGCCACGACCGCCGGCAGCGGATACAGCAGCATCCTGTAGGGCCTCGCGAGCCCGGGCTGCCGTCGCCGCAAGACGGCTACGGCCGCGATCTGCGCGAAGGCCTGCACGATCACCATGACCGTGGTCAGCAGGGAGATCAGCACCGCCAGCGGGGGATGGGCGGCCGAGGTGCCCACGTGTCGGGCGAGGACGAACCCGGCCGCGGTGATCGCACCCATCACGATCAGCCCGAGCACCGGGAACTCGTGCTCGGGGTGCAGCCGTCCGAAGGATCGGAAGAACACCCCGTCGCGGGCGGCGTCGAACGGCACGCGCGAGCCGCCGAGCAGTCCGGCGAAGACCGAGGCGAAGGCGGTGACGAGAATCAGCACGGTCACCACATCGGCTGCACCCTTCCCGAAGGTCCGCTCCAGCACCGCCGACGCAACCGATTGTGAAGCAACGTTGTTCGGGTCGAGCATGTCGTGCCAGTCGATGACACCGAGCACGCCGATCTGCATGCCGAGATAGATGACCATGACCGCGAGCACCGCGTAGATGATCGAGCGGGGGAGGACCCGCCCCGGATCCTTCAGCTCCGCACCGATATACGCGGTGGTGTTGTAGCCCAGGTAGTCGTAGATGCCGATGGTGAGCCCGGAGGCGAAGCCCAGCCAGAAGCCGCCGCGTCCGAAATCGACGGCATGGTCGGGCCAGGTGAACGCCATGCTCGGATGAAAGTGGGTGAACGCGGCCAGGATCACCGCGGCCACCGACACGATCATGACCGCCCACATCACCACGGTGATGCGGCCGATGGAATCCACCCGCCGCCACAGCAGCACCACAACCAGTGCGACCACCGCGAGCCCGACGATGTCGCCCTGCCCGGTGGTCATGGAAGGCCACAGATAGGTCAGGTACTGCACCAGTCCCTGCACGCCGGTCGACATGATCAGCGGAATGAAAAGGATTGCGGTCCAGACGAACAGGAACGGCATGAGCCGTCCCGTGCGGTACTGGAACGCCTCGCGCAGATACACATAGGTGCCGCCCGCGCCCGGCATGGCCGCGCCGAGTTCGGCCCAGATCAGGCCGTCAGCCAGCGCCAGCACCGCACCGGCGACGAATCCGATGACGGCGTGCGGCCCGCCGAAGGCCGCGACCATGAGGGGGATGGTGACGAAGGGTCCGATGCCGACCATCTGGCTCATATTGATGGTCGTGGCCTGGAACAGGCCGATTCTTCGGGGGAGGGTGCGGGGGCCGGTCATGGCTGCCTCCGGGTCGCGCGGGGGAGGGCGTATGGGTTTTGTAAAGTTAAATTCCTTTACTATCGGAGTCAAGGGCTGCGGCCGATTGTTTACAGTCGGCTCGATGACGCATCAGGATCGGACGGTCATGGACGAACTCCCTTGGAACAGGCAGCGTTTGCGCAGCAACAACGAGTGGTTGCTGCTCGAGCAGCTGCGCACCGCCGGACCCAGCTCGCGCGCCCAGCTCGCCCGTGACACCGGCCTGTCCAAGCCCACTGTGTCCAGCGCCCTTGCCGCGCTGCAGGAGCACGGGCTCGTGCGCGAGGTCGGGACCGTCGTCCCCGAGCGCGGGCGGACGGCGGTGCTGTACGAACCGGACCCGACCGCGGGCTACGTGCTCGGCATCGACGTCGGCCGCGCGTTCCTGCGGACCGCCGTGGCCGATCTGTCGGGACAAGTACTGTCCCGCACCGACATTCCGAACCGGGCCCGCACCGCCACCGCCCTCGCCCGGACGGCCGCCGGAACGGTGCGCGAAACCCTGTGTGACGCAGCGATTCCCGTGGACCGCATCGTCCATACCGTCCTCGGCAGCCCCGGCGTCTTCGATCCCCAGGACGGCCGCATGCACTACGCCGTCAACCTGCCCGGCTGGGGCCGCGCGGGCCTGCTCGACGAATTGCGCGACGCTCTCGGCGTTTCCGAGCTTTCCGTCCACAATGACGCCAACCTCGCCGCTCTCGGCGAGTACGCTCACGGCGGCGGCCGCGGCAGCCGCCTGTTCGTCTACGTCCTCATCGGCACCGGCCTCGGTGTCGGGATCGTCTCCCAGGGCGAGCTTTTCACCGGTGCCCACGGCGCAGCCGGCGAAGTCGGCTTCCTCCCGGCCGCTTTCGGCGATCCCGCCGCCGGCGTTTCCCGGCGTGGCGCTCTCGAGGAGGCAGTCACCGCCGACGCCGTGGTTCGCGCCGCCCGCGCCCGCGGCATGACCGGCCGCCTCACCGCCAAACGTGTCTTCGATGCCGCCCGCGCCGGCGACGCCATCGCCACCGGGGTGGTCCGCCAGGAAGGCGAACGCATCGCCCTGGTGGTCGCCGCCGTCACCGCGGTCCTCGACCCCGATGTCATCGTCGTCGGCGGCGGCCTCGGCCGCAGCGCCGACCTGCTGCTCGACCAGGTCCGCGCGGCGCTGCAACGGACGACCCCGCTACGCCCGTCCGTCCGCCCGAGCGAACTGGGCGACGACGCCGTGCTGCTCGGCGCCATCGCCACCGCCCTGCGCACCGCCCGCCCCTTGGTCTTCGACCGCAGAACCCCGAGCCGTCACTGACGCCGGTCGTGTCCGGGAACCTGCTCGAACCGGCCGCGACGATCGATGCGGACCCGTGCGCAACAACCCGGCTGCTCCGGCGGCTGGATCGTGAACCTGGCCACAGGGTGACTGGGCTCGCATAGCTGCGGGCTTGCCGGTTGGTCTGGATGTTTCGCGTTCGGGCTGGTCGCGGCCTGTCGGCGAAGGGCGCGCTGACGCGGGTTGCGGAGGGGGTGCGCGGTCAACGGGGTGTAAGCGCGCTGGTAGGGTGACCGCTCGAAAGACATCCTTTAACGGACCGTCCCGTGAGGCGGGGAAGGAGGTCGGCATGGCTGTGCCCGAAGACCGGGCGGCCAAGTCGAGCGCTGCCGAGTTCTCGCAGCGGCACGACCCGGACCGGGTCCAGGCCGGACGCGAGCTGCTCTCGGATTCGGATGTGGGCCGGACCATCGCGCGCATGGCGCACCAGATCATCGAGAAGACGGCTCTGGATTCCGGCGACCCCCAGGTTGCTCGCGTGGTGCTGATCGGCATCCCCACCCGCGGAACCACTCTCGCCCATCGTCTGGCCGGCCGGATCGAGGAATTCTCCGGCGTCCGCCCCGCGATCGGCTCCCTGGACATCACCCTCTACCGCGACGACCTGCGCTCCAAGCCGCACCGTCCGCTCGAGCGCACCTCGGTGCCCGAGGGCGGTATCGAGGACGCGCTGGTGGTGCTGGTCGACGATGTGCTGTTCTCCGGCCGCACCGTGCGCTCCGCGCTGGACGGCCTGCGCGATCTGGGCCGCCCGCGCGCGGTGCAGCTGGCGGTGCTCATCGATCGCGGCCATCGCGAACTCCCCATCCGGGCCGACTATGTCGGCAAGAACGTTCCCACAGCCCGCACCGAGGACATCTCGGTGCTGCTGCGCGAGCACGACGGACGCGACGGTGTGTACCTGCGTCAGGAAGGTGACAACCGGTGAAGCACCTGCTGTCGGTCACCGACCTGGACCGGGACGCCGCCACCGGCCTGCTCGACGAGGCCGAGCGGTTCGAGCAGGCGCTGCTGGGCCGGGAGGTCAAGAAGCTGCCGACGCTGCGCGGGCGCACGGTCATGACCGTGTTCTTCGAGAACTCCACCCGCACCCGCGTGTCCTTCGAGGTCGCGGGCAAGTGGATGAGCGCCGACGTCATCAATGTCAGCGCGTCGAGTTCCTCGGTCTCCAAAGGTGAGTCGCTGCGCGACACCGCGCTGACCCTGCACGCGGCGGGCGCGGACGCGCTCATCGTGCGGCATCCGGCGTCGGGCGCGGCCCATCAGATCGCGCGCTGGTTCGGCGAGATGAACGAGGCCGCAAGCGGTTACGCCGGTCCGGGCCCCGCGATCATCAATGCCGGTGACGGCACACACGAGCACCCGACCCAGGCGCTGCTCGACGCGCTGACCCTGCGTCAGCGCCTCGGCGACCTGGCGGGCAAGCGGATCGTGCTGGTCGGCGACATCCTGCACAGCCGGGTCGCGCGCTCGAATGCGTTCCTGCTCGACACGCTCGGTGCGGAGGTCGTGCTGGTCGCGCCGCGCACGCTGCTGCCGGTCGGCGTGGAAGCCTGGCCGGTGCGGGTCTCGGATTCCCTCGACGCCGAGCTGCCGGGCGCGGACGCGGTCATGATGCTGCGCGTGCAGGCCGAGCGCATGAACGGCGGCTTCTTCCCGTCGGCACGCGAGTACTCGATCCGGTACGGCCTCAACGAGCGCCGCATGAAGATGCTCGACGAGCACGCGGTGGTGCTGCACCCCGGACCCATGCTGCGCGGCATGGAGATCGGCTTCTCCGTGGCCGATTCCCCGAAAGCGGCTGTGCTGCAACAGGTCAACAACGGAGTCCATATGCGCATGGCGGTGCTGTTCCGCCTGCTGGTCGGAACCGACGAGGTGGTCGCGTGATCGGGTCGGGCCCGGAGGCGTCGCTCCTCCTCTCAGCGCTTGCCTGCGTAACCGCGGAGGGCTCCCGATCGCGCGGAAAGGAGACAGCGTGAGCGTCCTGATCAAGAATGTTCGTCTCTACGGCGAAGGCGACCCGGTCGACGTGTTGCTGGCCGACGGCGAGATCCGCGAGATCGGCGCGGGCCTGACCGCGCCGGACGCCGAGATCGTCGAGGGCGCGGGCCAGTTCCTGCTGCCGGGCTTCATCGACCTGCACACGCACCTGCGCGAGCCGGGCCGCGAGGACACCGAGACCATCGAATCCGGTTCCGCCGCAGCGGCTCTGGGCGGCTACACCGCCGTGTTCGCCATGGCCAACACCAGCCCGGTCGCCGACACCGCGGTCATCACCGACCACGTGTGGAAGCGCGGCCAGGAGGTCGGCCTGGTCGACGTGCATCCGGTGGGCGCGGTCACCGTCGGGCTCGAGGGCAAGCAGCTCGCCGAAATGGGCACCATGGCCGCCGGAGTCGGCGGGGTGCGCATGTTCTCCGACGACGGCCACTGCGTCTACGACCCGCTGATCATGCGCCGTGCGCTGGAGTACGCGAACTCCCTGGGCGTGCTCATCGCCCAGCACGCGGAGGAGCCGCGTCTGACCAAGGGCGCGGTCGCGCACGAGGGTCCGACCGCGTCGCGCCTCGGCCTGGCCGGCTGGCCGCGCGCCGCCGAGGAGTCCATCGTGGCCCGCGACGCGCTACTGGCCCGCGACGCCGGCGCCCGCGTGCACATCTGCCACGCCTCCACCGCCGGTACCGTCGAACTGCTGAAATGGGCCAAGGCCCAGGGCATTTCGATCACCGCCGAGGTCACCCCGCACCACCTGCTGCTCGACGACTCGCGCCTGGAGACCTACGACGCGGTGAACCGGGTGAACCCGCCGTTGCGTGAGGCCTCCGATGTGGCCGCGCTGCGCCAGGCCCTCGCCGAGGGCGTCATCGACTGCGTCGCCACCGACCACGCCCCGCACGCCGACCAGGACAAGTGCTGCGAGTTCGCGGCAGCCCGTCCCGGCATGCTGGGACTGGAGACGGCGCTGTCGATCATCGTGGAGACCATGGTCAAGCCCGGACTGCTCGACTGGCGCGGTATCGCGCAGGTGATGAGCGAGAACCCGGCGCGGATCGTGGGCCTGGACGATCAGGGCCGGCCGCTCGCGGTCGGCGAACCCGCCAACCTGGTGCTGATCGATCCGGCCGCCGAATGGACGGTGGAGGCGGACGAACTCGCCTCGATCGCCCGCAACACGCCCTTCCAGGCGATGACCCTGCCCGCGAAGGTGACCGCCACCTTCCTGCGCGGCCGGCTCACCGCCCGGGACGGCAAGATCGTCGCCGGTTAGCGGCGGGTGGGGAACCGAGGAATGAGCGGTCAGGGGCCGGAGGCGGAAGCTTGCGTAACCACGCAGGCCCCCCGCCCATTCCTGGAAGGACACGGAGGACCGTAATGGAGCGCACACTGCAGGTACTGGTTTTGCTGGTGCTGTTCGCGCTGTGCCTGTGGCTCATGTACCGGGCGTGGACCCGGCGGGCCGAGAAGCAGGCTTCGGCGATCGGCGACCTGCCGCCGGTGCCCGCCGACTGCGGCGCGCAGCTGCTGGAGCCGACCACGGGGCTCTACCTCGGCAGCACCCTCGCTCCCAGCTGGATTCGGCGAATCACGGTGGGCGACCTGGGTTTCCGCGCCACGGCGGAACTGACCCGATTCGAGCGCGGCATCCTGCTGGAGCGGGACGGCGCGGCGACGATCTGGATTCCCCAGGAATCCATTACCGCGGTGCGCGCCGAGCGTGGGCACGCGGGCAAGGTAATGACGGAAGACGGTGTGCTGGTGATTCGCTGGACATTGCCGACCGGGACCGAGGTGGATACCGGTTTCCGCGGCGACGACAAAGCGGTGTACCCGGCATGGACCGCAGCAGCTACGAAGACGGGAGACGAGGCATGAGCAGCGGAAATCGGGGCGGGTTAGGGGGAGGCGTCGCGGCGATGGTGCTCGAGGACGGCCGCGTGTTCCGCGGGACGACCTTCGGCGCCGTGGGGCAGACATTGGGTGAGGCGGTGTTCTGTACCGCCATGACGGGCTATCAGGAGACCCTCACCGACCCCAGCTACGACCGCCAGATCGTGGTGGCCACCGCGCCGCAGATCGGCAATACCGGTTGGAACGACGAGGACGACGAGTCCTCGAAGATCTGGGTCGCCGGCTACGCCGTGCGCGACCCCGCGCGCCGCGCCTCCAACTGGCGCGCCACCCGCACCCTGCAGGACGAGCTGGAGAACCAGAACGTCGTCGGCATCGCCGGCATCGACACCCGGGCCCTGGTGCGGCACCTGCGCACCCGCGGTTCCATGAAGGCGGGCATCTTCTCCGGCGAGTCGCTCACCGAATACGAGGACATGCTCGACAAGGTCAACAGCCAGCAGTCCATGCTGGGTGCGGACCTGGCCGGTGAGGTCTCCACCGACGAGATGTACACCGTCGACCCGGTCGGCGAGCACCGCTTCACGGTGGTCGCGGTGGACCTGGGCATCAAGTCGAACACCCCGCGCATGTTCGCCCAGCGCGGCATGCGGGTGCACGTGGTGCCGTCCCACGTCACCTTCGACCAGATCAAGGAACTGAACCCGAACGGTGTGTTCCTGTCCAACGGCCCGGGCGACCCGGCGACCCAGGACACCATGGTGGCGCTCACCCAGCAGGTGCTGGGCGAGGACATCCCGCTGTTCGGCATCTGCTTCGGCAACCAGATCCTGGGCCGCGCCTTCGGGCGCAAGACCTACAAGATGAAGTTCGGCCACCGCGGCATCAATGTGCCGGTCGTCGAACATCATTCGGGCCGCATCTCGATCACCGCGCAGAACCACGGCTTCGCCCTGGAGGGTGAGCGCGGCGAGGTGTTCGACACTCCGTTCGGCAAGGCCGAGGTCAGCCACGTCTGTGCCAACGACGGTGTCGTCGAGGGCGTGCAGCTGGTGAGCGGCCGCGCCTTCTCCGTGCAGTACCACCCCGAGGCCGCGGCCGGACCCCACGACGCCGCCTACCTGTTCGACCGTTTCGCCATGCTGATGGAAGGAGCCTGATGCCACGCCGCACCGATCTCAACCACATCCTGGTGATCGGCTCGGGCCCGATCGTCATCGGCCAGGCTTGCGAGTTCGACTACTCGGGAACCCAGGCGTGCCGCGTCCTCAAGTCCGAGGGCCTGCGCGTCTCGCTGGTGAACTCCAACCCGGCGACCATCATGACCGACCCGGAGTTCGCCGACTCGACCTATGTCGAGCCGATCACCTGGGAATTCGTCGAGAAGGTCATCGCCAAGGAACGCCCGGACGCGATCCTCGCGACCCTGGGCGGCCAGACCGCGCTCAATTGCGCTGTCGCCCTGCACGAGAACGGCATCCTCGACAAGTACGACGTCGAGCTGATCGGCGCGGACTTCGAGGCCATTCAGCGTGGTGAGGACCGCCAGAAGTTCAAGGACATCGTCGCCAAGGTCGGCGGCGAGTCGGCGCGCTCCAAGGTCTGCTACACCATGGCCGAGGTCCGCGAAACCGTTGCGGAACTGGGCTTCCCGGTGGTCGTGCGCCCGTCGTTCACCATGGGCGGCCTGGGCTCGGGCATGGCCTACAACCACGACGACCTCGATCGCATCGCCGGCGGCGGCCTGGCCGCCTCGCCCACCGCGAACGTGCTCATCGAGGAATCCATCCTGGGCTGGAAGGAATTCGAGCTCGAGCTCATGCGTGACGGCAAGGACAATGTCGTCATCGTCTGCTCGATCGAGAACGTGGACCCGATGGGCGTGCACACCGGTGACTCGGTCACCGTCGCCCCGGCCATGACCCTCACCGACCGCGAATACCAGAAGATGCGCGATCTCGGCATCGCCATCCTGCGCGAGGTCGGCGTCGATACCGGCGGCTGCAATATCCAGTTCGCGGTGGACCCGCGCGACGGCCGCCTGATCGTCATCGAGATGAACCCGCGCGTCTCGCGCTCGTCCGCCCTGGCGTCCAAGGCAACGGGTTTCCCGATCGCCAAGATCGCCGCCAAGCTGGCCATCGGCTACACCCTCGACGAGATCATCAACGACATCACCGGCGAGACCCCGGCCTGCTTCGAGCCGACCCTCGACTATGTCGTGGTGAAGGCCCCGCGCTTCGCCTTCGAGAAGTTCCCGGGCGCCGACCCGACGCTGACCACCACCATGAAATCGGTCGGCGAGGCGATGTCCATGGGCCGCAACTTCTCCGAGGCCCTGGGCAAGGTGCTGCGCTCGCTCGAGACCAAGGCCGCGGGCTTCTGGACCCAGCCCGACGGCGAGTGGACCGACGTGCAGGCCATCCTCGACGACCTGAAGGTTCCGACCGAGGGCCGCATCTACCAGGTGGAGCGCGCGCTGCGCCTGGGCGCGAGCATCGAGGACGTGGCCGCCGCCTCCGGCATCGACCCGTGGTTCGTGGCCGAGGTCGCGGGCCTGGTGGAGCTGCGCCAGGAGATCCTCGACGCCCCCGTGCTGGACGAGCCGCTGCTGCGCACGGCCAAGCACTACGGCCTTTCGGATCGCCAGATCGCTTCGCTGCGACCGGAACTCGCCGGTGAGGGCGGCGTGCGCGAGCTGCGCCACCGCCTCGGCATCCGCCCGGTGTTCAAGACCGTCGACACCTGCGCGGCCGAGTTCGAGGCCAAGACCCCGTACCACTACTCGGCCTACGAGCTGGATCCCGCCGCGGAATCCGAAGTGGCGCCGCAGAAGGAGCGCGAGAAGGTCATCATTCTCGGCTCGGGTCCGAACCGCATCGGTCAGGGTATCGAGTTCGACTACTCGTGTGTGCACGCCGCACAGACGCTGTCGGCCGCCGGGTTCGAGACCATCATGGTCAACTGCAACCCGGAGACCGTGTCGACCGACTACGACACCGCCGACCGCCTCTACTTCGAGCCGCTCACCTTCGAGGACGTGCTCGAGGTGTACCACGCCGAGACCGAGTCCGGCACCGTCGCGGGCGTCATCTGCCAGCTCGGCGGCCAGACCCCGCTGAGCCTGGCCCAGCGCCTCACCGACGCGGGCGTGCCCGTGGTCGGCACCTCGGCGGCGGCCATCGACCTGGCCGAGGACCGCGGCGAGTTCGGCGATGTCCTTGTGGCAGCCGGTCTTCCGGCTCCCAAGTACGGCACCGCCACCACCTTCCCGCAGGCCAAGAAGATCGCCAACGAGATCGGCTACCCGGTGCTGGTGCGCCCGTCCTACGTGCTGGGCGGCCGCGGCATGGAGATCGTCTACGACGAGAAGTCCCTCGAGGACTACATCTCCCGCGCCACCGAGATCACCCCGGACCACCCGGTGCTGGTCGACCGGTTCCTGGAGGACGCCATCGAGATCGACGTCGACGCCCTGTGCGACGGCGAGGAGGTCTACCTGGGCGGCGTCATGGAGCACATCGAGGAGGCCGGTATCCACTCCGGTGACTCGGCGTGCGCCCTGCCCCCGATCACCCTGGGCCGCAGCGATATCGAGGCCGTGCGCCGCTCCACCGCCGCGCTCGCCAGGGGCATCGGCGTCAAGGGCCTGCTGAACGTGCAGTACGCGCTCAAGGACGACGTGCTCTACGTCCTGGAGGCCAACCCGCGCGCCAGCCGGACCGTGCCGTTCGTCTCCAAGGCCACCGCGGTGCCCCTCGCGAAGGCCGCGGCGCGCATCGCGTTGGGCGCCACCATCGCCGAACTCCGCAAGGAGGGCCTGCTCCCGGCCGAGGGCGACGGCGGCTACGCGCCGATCGACGCCCCGGTCGCGGTCAAGGAGGCCGTGCTTCCGTTCCACCGCTTCCGTCGCCCGGACGGCACCGGCGTGGATTCGCTGCTCTCCCCGGAGATGAAGTCCACCGGCGAGGTCATGGGCATCGACGCCGACTTCGGCACCGCGTTCGCCAAGTCGCAGTCGGCCGCCTACGGTTCGCTGCCGACCGAGGGCACCGCGTTCGTGTCGATCGCCAACCGCGACAAGCGGGCCATGGTGTTCCCGGTCAAGCGCCTGCACGACCTGGGCTTCCGCATCCTCGCCACCGAGGGCACCGCGGAAATGCTGCGCCGCAACGGCATTCCGTGCGATCGGGTGCGCAAGCACTCCGACGACGCGCCGGATCAGCCCAGCATCGTGGACATGATCAAGGACGGCGACGTCGACATCGTGTTCAACACCCCGTACGGCAACAACGGCCCGCGCGTGGACGGCTACGAGATCCGCACCGCCGCGGTGGGCGCAAACATCCCGTGCATCACCACCGTGCAGGGTGCGGCCGCGGCCGTGCAGGGCATCGAGGCCACCATTCGCGGCGGCATCGGGGTGCGGTCCCTGCAGGAACTCCACGCGGCGCTGCGCGGATGACGACCTTCGGTGTGCGGCTGCGGGAGTCGATGCGCGAGCACGGCCCGCTGTGCGTCGGCATCGACCCGCATCCGCCGCTGCTGCGGGCCTGGGGCCTGAGCGAGGACGCCGCGGGCGTGGCGAAGTTCGCCGACGCCTGCGTGCGTGCCTTCGCGGGCCGGGTGGCGCTGGTCAAACCGCAGGTGGCGTTCTTCGAGACCTACGGTTCGGCCGGAATCCTGGTGCTGGAGGAGACGATCGCCGCACTGCGGGCGGCGGGCACCCTGGTGCTCGCCGATGCCAAGCGCGGCGATATCGGCTCCACCATGGACGCCTACGCCCACGCCTGGCTGGGTGACGGCCCCCTCGGCACGGACGCGGTCACCGTCTCCCCGTACCTCGGATTCGGTTCGCTCGCACCGGCTCTGGAGCTCGCGCAGGCCAATGACCGCGGCGTGTTCGTGCTGGCCGCCACCTCCAACCCGGAGGCGGTGGAACTGCAGACCATCACGGGCCCGGACGGTCGTAGCATCGCCCAGCGCATGGTCGACGACGCGGCCGCCGCCAATGCCGGAGTCGAATTCGGTTCCGTCGGTGTGGTGGTCGGCGCGACCCTCGACGCGGCCCCGGATCTGAGCCGGCTCAACGGCCCGATCCTCATGCCCGGCGTCGGCGCGCAGGGCGGGGGAGCGGACTCCATCCGCAAGCTGATCCCCGCGAGCGATCTCGGCGCGGTGCTGCCGAACGTCTCGCGCGAGGTCCTCGGTGCGGGCCCGACGGCCTCCGCGCTGAAGGAGAAGGTGGCCGAGCTGGCCGCGGAATTCGCCTTCCTCCAGGACTGATTCACCACGGTCGACGCCTCGGGGCACCGGATCGAATCCGGTGCCCCGAGGCATCGCGGGACGCTTCCCCGGGTCCGCCGCGAGTTGCGGCTACAGTAGCGGCATGTCTACCCCTGTGTCGCCCAACGGATTTCGCAACGCACTTGTGCTCGGCGGTGGCGGAGCCGTCGGCATCCTCTGGATGACCGGTCTCGCGGTCGGCCTCCGGGAACTGGGGATCGACCTGTCGCGGGCCGATCGTTTCGTCGGCACCTCCGCCGGTGCGGTCGTCGCCGCCAACCTGGCGAACGAGGTCGACCTGGTGGCCCTGGTCGCGGCCATGCCCGCGGCCGATCCAGACGCGCCGCAGGTCGACGGCTCGGGCCTGCAGCAGATCATCGCCACGGTGATGGCGCTCGGGTTGAGCGTGACCGAGAGTCGTCGCCGCATCGGTGAGCTCGCGCTGGAGCGGAACGTCGGCGATCCCGCCGACCATGTCACCCGCATGTCGCGGCTGCTCGGCTCGACCGGCTGGCCCGACCGGGATCTCGTCGTCACCGCCACCGATGTCGCGACCGGCAGACTGCAGACCTGGTTCCCCGACGGCAAGGCCACCCTCGGCGAGGCGGTCGCCGCCAGCACCTCGGTCCCGGGCATCTTCCCGCCCATCCCGGTGGACGGGAGGTACTACATCGACGGCGGCATGATTTCGCCGATCAATGCCGGGCTCGCCGCGGGCGCGGAGCTGATCGTCGTGGTCGAACCGATGGCGGGCATGTTCCCACACGCGCCGTCGGACAGTGAACTGGGTGATGCCACAGTGATGTTCGTGGTGCCCGACGACGAGGCGAAGGCGGCCATCGGTCCCGATGTCTTCGACCGCGCCGCGCTGGGGCCCGCCTACGACGCCGGGTGGCGGCAGGCCGCCGAGGTCGCCACGCGCCTGCGCGAGGTCTGGCCGACCGCCTGAGCCTGACATCCGCGGTATCGGAGGATACTTCTCCGCTTCGCCGGTTTTGCGGTTACAGTGGCGGCATGTCTGCCGCGGTGCCGCCCAACGGAATTCATCACGCCCTCGTGCTCGGAGGGGGTGGCGCGGTCGGCCTGAGCTGGATGGCGGGCGTCGTCATCGGACTGCGCGGGGGCGGAATCGACGCCGCCCTGGCCGAACGTATCGTCGGCACCTCCGCCGGTGCGGTCGTCGGGGCGGCCCTGGCCGCCGAGGTCGACCTCACCCTGCTGCTGCGGCGGCCCGGACCCGACTCCGACCTGGAACCGATCGAGTTCGACCCGAACGGCTTCGGCGAGATCCTGGGCCTACTGGCCACGCCCGGGCTGGATCCCAAGGAGGCCCGCCGCCGCGTCGGCGTGCGCGCGCTGGAGATGAATGTCGGCGACCCGGCCGACCACATCACCCGTATCGGCGGGTTCGTCGGCAATGTCGGCTGGCCGCGGCGCGATCTGCGGATCACCGCCATCAGCGTCACGACCGGTGACCTGCAGGTGTGGACGCCCGACGGCAAGGCCACCCTGCCCGAGGCGCTGGCCTCGAGTACCTCGGTTCCCGGTGTCTTCCCGCCGATTTCGATCGACGGCACCGATTACATCGACGGCGGCATGCGCTCACCCATCAATGCCGACCTGGCCGCGGGCGCGGAACGCATCCTGATCATCGAACCGCTCGCGCACCTGTTCCCGCACAGTCCGTCGGATCGCGAGCTGGGCGGCGCGGTAACGCGTTTCATCGTCCCGGACGCCGAGGCCATTGCCGCCTACGGTCCCGACCTGTTCAACGCCGCCGCCCTCGAACCCGCCTACGAGGCCGGTCTGCGACAGGGCACCGAGGCGGCTCCGGGCCTGGAGGACTTCTGGCCCGCCGCCTGAATCCGGCGTCGGAACCGCTCTCCGGCCGCCGCGTAGGCTGGCCCGGTGCTGTCGCTCACCGAAGTTCTCACGCTGGCCGGGGTGATCGTGCTCGGCTCCATGTCGCCCGGACCGGATTTCCTGATCGTGCTGCGGAATTCGGTGGTCTCCGGCCGACGCGCCGGAGTCGCCAGCGCGGGCGGCATCGCGGTCGGCGTGTTCGTGTGGGCGCTGGTCACCGCGGTCGGCGTCGCCGGTCTGCTGGCCGCATCGGCCCAGGCGTACACGGTGGTGAAGCTGGTCGGCGCGATCTACCTGGCCTACATCGGCATTCGCGCGCTACTGGCCGCACGGCGCGGTGACTACCGGCCCGATCCCGACGCGGCCGCGAACCGTCGCGGCGCGCTGGTCGCCTTCCGGCAGGGCCTACTCACCAACCTGCTGAATCCCAAATGCGCCGTGTTCTTCATCGCACTGGTGCCGCAGTTCCTGCCCGCCGATCCCTCGGCGCTGGGCACCCTCGAACTGGCCGTGGTGTGCACGATCGCCAACCTGTTCTGGTTCGTGATCCTGGCCTTCGGCGTGGGCGCGTTGCGGCACGTGTTCACCCGCCGCCGGGTGCGCCGCGCCCTCGACGCCGCCATGGGCACCTTCATGGTCGGCCTGGGTCTGCGAATCGCCATGGAGAGCAACTGATTCCGTCCCGGAGCGCCTGTTTCGCCGCCTTCCCCGAGCACTAGGATGAAACCCGACCGCTCGGTAGAAAGGTGGGATTTCTCATGTCCGACGCCGGCCTCGGCCTCGTCTCCTACGGCCAAACCCGCGTCCTGGTGGACGATTTCGCGTCCAGCTATCGCTTCTATCGCGACGTCCTGGGCCTGCCCCTGAAACAGGAGGTACCCGGCGACGTCCCCGAATCCGACGCCGGCCCCTACGCCTGCTTCACCCTCGGCGGCCAGGATCTCGCGCTGTTCACCCGCGCCTACATGGACGCCGCGATCGGCGCCGCGCACCGCCCGCGCGGCGAGATCGACACGGTCGTCGTGGTTTTGCGCGTCGCCGATGTCGACCGGGCCGTCGAGACCCTGCGCGAGCGCGGCGCCCGGATCGCCGCCGAGCCCGCCGAGCAGCCCGCGTGGGGCATGCGCGTGGCGCACGTGCGGGCCCCGGAGGGCACGCTCGTGGAGCTGTGCCAGTACGACGACTGACTCGATCTTGTTCGCCGTTGGCGAACCATCCGGCGACCCGATCGAACGCTTGTCCGTATCGCGTCTCTCACGCCCGCCGCACTGCGGCGGGCGTAGTTCGTCGGGGCCGGGAGGTTTAACCCGTCAGTGGCCGCGTGAGGGGCGGAAAAGGGCCGTTCCGGCGGTGGCGGAGCCACCCCGCACCGGCCCGACCTGCAAAGGAAGGTGTCGGAATTGCGCGTTTCGGCACTGCTCGCGATGCCTCGGGTGAGACGCGACACGCGGTGCTGAATCGAACGACACGCCGAGAATTCCAAGAAAAATCCAGGTCGCGTGATTACAGGTCGGTCACGGTTTCGCGCGGGGCCCGTCCGACCTCTCCCGGGCCCTGTCAAGTCCGCGAAAAAGCCCTGGCTGCAAGGCTATTCGTGACCGTGCCGGGCGGATCGCCGGGGCCGGTCCGGCACCGACCGCGGTGCTGCGCATCCGGCCCGGTCGCGGCCCGAATCACCCGCTGACCTGGGGGGTGGGTTCGCAATCGGCAAGCGTCGTGGGTACGGTCGCTGAGACCACCGGGTTACCGGAGGTAGATCAAGCAATGAACGATGAGACGGAGGAACCGTGGCCCTTCCCCAGCTGACTGACGAGCAGCGCGCCGCTGCTTTGGAGAAGGCGGCTGCCGCTCGCCGCGCTCGGGCGGAGCTCAAGGAGCGCTTGAAGCGTGGTGGCACCGATCTGAAGACGGTCCTTGCGGACGCCGAGAAGGACGAAGTCCTCGGCAAGATGAAGGTTTCGGCGCTGCTCGAGGCCCTGCCGAAGGTTGGCAAGGTCAAGGCGGCCGAGATCATGAGCGAGCTCGAGATCGCTCCTACCCGCCGCCTGCGCGGACTGGGCGACCGGCAGCGTAAGGCGCTGCTGGCCCGGTTCGACTTCAGCGCCGAATAATCCGAGGGTGGTCGAACACACTCGGAAGGGTCGACTGGTAGTTCTGGTCGGCCCCTCGGCCGTCGGTAAGTCCACCGTCGTGCGCTGCGTGCGCGAACGACTGCCCGAATTGGTATTCAGTGTGTCGGCCACCACCCGGGCTCCGCGGCCCGGGGAGGTCGACGGCCAGGACTACCGATTCGTCACCCGTGAGAAGTTCGACGCCATGATCGAGGCGGGCGAACTGCTCGAATGGGCCGACATCCATGGTGGACTGCAGCGGTCGGGCACCCCGGCCGTACCCGTGCGGGAAGCGCTCACGTCCGGACACCATGTCCTGATCGAGGTGGACCTCGAGGGCGCGCGCTCGATCCGCAAGACCATGCCGGAAGCCAAACTGGTCTTCCTGGCCCCACCCAGCTGGGACGAGCTGGTGTCCCGCCTGACCTCGCGCGGGACGGAATCGCCCGAGGTGATCGAGCGTCGTCTGCAGACCGCTCGCACCGAATTGGCTGCATGTGACGAGTTCGACATCGTCATCGTGAACGACCACGTGACCAGCGCCTGTGAGCAGTTGGTATCGTTGTTCGTTAGCACAAATTCGGGGTCTTAGCCCCGGAAACCCCGGCTCGTCTCTGTTCTGATCGCTCGAGCAGGGCGGTGAGCCGGGAAAGCCACCCTTCCGAACAACCCCGCAGGAGCCTTCCTAGTGAGTACGGACATCAAGACCGCGCCCGCCTACGACACTCCGGTCGGCCTCACCAACCCGCCGATCGACGAACTGCTGGAGCGGACTTCGTCCAAGTACGCGCTGGTCATCTACGCGGCCAAGCGGGCTCGGCAGATCAACGATTACTACAACCAGCTCGGCGACGGCATTCTCGAATACGTCGGTCCGCTGGTCGAGCCGGGTCTGCAGGAGAAGCCGCTGTCGGTGGCGATGCGCGAGATCCACGCCGACCTGCTCGAGCACTCCGAAGGGGAGTAGTCCCGCGGTGACCCGGATCGTCGTCGGAGTCGGCGGCGGTATCGCCGCCTACAAGAGCTGCAACCTCGTGCGCCGGTTCACCGAAACCGGGCACGAGGTTCGTGTCATTCCCACCGAGTCGGCGCTGCAATTCGTCGGCAAGGCCACCTTCGAGGCGCTGTCCGGCCACCCCGTGCACACCGGTGTCTTCGCCGATGTGCCGGAGGTGCCGCACGTGCGTCTCGGCCAGGAGGCCGACCTGGTCGTCATCGCCCCCGCCACCGCGGACCTCATGGCCCGCGCCGCGCAGGGCCGCGCCGACGATCTGTTGACCGCGACGCTGCTGACCGCGCGCTGTCCCATCCTGTTCGCCCCGGCCATGCACACCGAGATGTGGGAGCACCCGGCCACCCGGGCGAACGTGGCGACGCTGCGCGCGCACGGCGCCGTGGTCATGGAACCGGCCTCGGGCCGGCTGACCGGCACCGACACCGGCCCGGGCCGGCTGCCCGAGCCGGAGGAGATCTTCGGTCTGGCCCGGCTGCTGCTCGAACGCGCCGACGCCCTGCCGCGCGACCTCGAGGGCCGCCGCGTCGTGGTGTCGGCGGGCGGCACCCGCGAACCGCTGGATCCCGTTCGCTTCCTGGGCAATCGGAGTTCCGGCAAGCAGGGCTACGCGATCGCCCGCCTGGCCGCCCAGCGTGGCGCGCAGGTGACGCTGATCGCGGGTAATACGATCGGGCTCGAACCGCCGGCCGCGGTCGAGGTCGTGCACGTGACCACCGCCGAACAGCTGAAGGTGGCCGTCGACAAGCACTCGCTGGGTGCGGACGCGGTCGTCATGGCCGCGGCTGTGGCCGACTTCCGCCCGGTGAACGTGGCGGCGGCTAAGATCAAAAAGGGTGCGGGAGAACCGGATTCGATCGCGCTCGCCAAGACACCGGATATCCTGGCCGGGTTGGTGCAGTCCCGTCGCGACGGGCACCTACCGGGCACCGCGATCGTCGGCTTCGCCGCCGAGACCGGGGACGAGCACGCGGATGTGCTCACCCACGCCCGGGCTAAACTGGCCCGTAAAGGCTGCGACCTGCTGGTCGTGAATGCCGTCGGGGAGGGGAAGGCCTTCGAGGTCGACACCAACGACGGCTGGTTGCTCGGTGCCGACGGCACCGAGATCGCCCTGGACCACGGGTCCAAGGCACTGCTGGCCAGCCGGGTGCTGGATGCACTCGGCCCCTTGCTCCGCTGAAGCCTCGGCACCGCAGGGTCGGGCACTCGCCGCTGTCTCCCACTGGGACGACAGATAACGGGGACTGTCTGAGTCACAATGTGTTCGTCACAAGGGCGGCCCGCCCCTGTGACGAACATATTGGAATAACCTGAGACAAAGGGTTGTGCGATGCGGCGGAGACGCTACTGTCGCCACCCGATACGAGAAACCCGTTGAGGGAGAGGGAACAACTGTGCGCACGTCTGGCAGCCGCCTGTTCACCAGTGAGTCGGTGACCGAGGGTCACCCCGACAAGATCTGTGATGCCATCAGCGATTCCATCCTCGACGCGTTGCTCGCGGCCGATCCGCGCAGCCGGGTCGCGGTGGAGACCCTGGTGACCACCGGTCAGGTACACGTGGCCGGTGAGGTCACCACCACGGCCTACGCCGACATCCCGACCATCGTCCGCGAGAAGGTCCTGGAGATCGGATACGACTCCTCCGCAAAGGGTTTCGACGGCGCCTCCTGCGGCGTGAACGTCGCCATCGGCGCCCAGTCGCCGGACATCGCCATGGGCGTGGACACCTCGCACGAGGCCCGCGTGGGCGGCGAGGACGACGAGATCGCCCGTCAGGGCGCCGGCGACCAGGGCCTGATGTTCGGCTACGCCACCATCGAGACCCCCGAGCTCATGCCGCTGCCGATCTCGCTGGCGCACAAGCTGTCTCGCCGCCTGACCGAGGTCCGCAAGTCCGGCGTGCTGCCGTACCTGCGTCCCGACGGCAAGACCCAGGTCACCATCGAGTACGACGGCGCCGTCCCCAAGCGCCTCGACACCGTGGTCATCTCGACCCAGCACGCGGCCGACATCGACCTGGACAACCTGCTCACCCCGGACATCCGCGAGAAGGTCGTCGACGCGGTGCTGGGCGAGCTCCAGCTGCCCAACCCGCTGGACACCTCCGATGTCCGCCTGCTGGTCAACCCGACCGGCAAGTTCGTGCTCGGTGGACCCATGGGTGACGCGGGCCTGACCGGCCGCAAGATCATCGTCGACACCTACGGCGGCATGGCCCGCCACGGCGGCGGCGCCTTCTCCGGCAAGGACCCGTCGAAGGTCGACCGCTCCGCCGCCTACGCCATGCGCTGGGTCGCTAAGAATGTCGTCGCCGCCGGCCTGGCCGAGCGGGTCGAGGTCCAGGTCGCCTACGCCATCGGCAAGGCCGCCCCGGTCGGCCTGTTCGTCGAGACCTTCGGCACCGAGCTGATCGACCCGATCAAGATCTCCGATGCCATCGGTCAGGTCTTCGATCTGCGTCCCGGCGCGATCATCCGCGACCTGGACCTGCTGCGCCCGATCTACGCGCCGACCGCCGCCTACGGCCACTTCGGCCGCACCGATGTCGATCTGCCGTGGGAGCGCACCGACCGCGCGGAGAAGCTGCGTGCGGCCGCCGGGCTGTAATTGACCGGCACCCCACCACTCTCGACGGGAGCGTCGGGCACGGAGACCCCCTCCGAGCCCGACGCTCTCGCCAAGTGCGGGGAGGTGGAGCGCGTTGGCGTGTCCCACCCCATCGCGCGGGTCCTGCCCCTGCTCGAACCCGCCCACCTGGACCGGGATTTCGACTACCTCGTGCCGCCCGAGATGGACGAACTCGCCCAGCCCGGCGTCCGCGTCCGCGTCCGCTTCTCCGGCCGCCTCGTCGACGGCTACCTCCTCGAACGCCTCGAAAAGTCCGACCACACCGGCAAACTCGTCCGCCTCGAACGCGTCGTCTCCGGTGAACGCGTCCTCACCCCGGAGATCCTCGCGCTCGTCACCGCCGTGGCCGCCCGCTACGCGGGCACCCGTGCCGATGTCCTCCGCCTCGCGATCCCGCCCCGCCACGCCAAGGTCGAGTCCGAGGGCGTCGAAGAAGCCGAAAAGCCCGAGCGCACTTCGAAGAAGAGCCCCCCGGCCGCTGATCCTGTTGTGGCAGACGGTGACTCGGCCCATCCCGATGTCCCGCAGGTCCGCACCGCCGCAGCGCATCCGAGTGACGCGGGGATCTCCATCGTGCCCGGAATCGCTGACGATGCTGCCGCGCAGCCCGTCCCGCGAGGTGTCGAGTCGACTGGGGAGTCGGCGCTCGCGATCGCGGAAGGGGGAAGCGACATCGGGGACGCAGCGCACGGCGGGGGTGCGGACACCGCCCCGGTTCAGGTCGGCGATGTATCCGCCACGGACGAGGTGACTCCTGCCGCCGACAGGCATTCGGTGTCGATGCCCGCGGCCGCCGATTCTGGCGCGGTCGCCGCCGAAAGTTCGACGGGAGCCGCTGTCGCGCAGCCTGATCTGGTTGTGGGAGCCGGCGACCACTCGACGGCTTCGGTGGCGGCGGTGCCGGTGGGCGAGTCGGGGCGGCAGCCGGTGACTGCTGCTTCGTCGACGTTGGCCGCTGAGTTCCCGGCGTGGGGGCGGTATGTCCACGGGCATTCGTTCCTGGGTGCGCTGGCGGAAGGGCGGGGGCCGCGGGCAGGGTGGCAGGCCTTGCCGGGGGAGGACTGGGCGGGGCGGCTGGCGGAGCTGGCGGCGGTGACCGTACGTGGCGGGCGCAGCGCGGTGATCATGGTGCCGGATCAGCGGGATCTGGATCGGGTGCTGGGGGAATGTGTTGCGCTGGTGGGGGAGTCGGCGGTGGGGCTGGCGGCGGGGTTGGGGCCCTCGGCGCGGTATCGGCGGTGGCTGTCGGTGCTGCGTGGGCAGGCGCGGGTCGTCGTGGGAACGCGGAGTGCCGTGTTCTCGCCGGTGAAAGACCTTGGGCTGATCGCCATTTGGGACGACGGGGACGATACTTTCGCCGAACCGCGTGCGCCGTATCCGCATGCGCGGGAAGTGGCCATGTTGCGGGCGCACGAGACGGGGGCGGCGTTCGTGGCGGGCGGGTTCTCGCGGACGGCCGAGGTGCAGGCGATCGTCGAATCCGGCTGGGCGCACGATCTACTCGCGGATCGGGCCGTGGTGCGGCAGGCCATGCCGCGCATCACCGCGCCCGGCGATACCGACGCGGCATTGGAGCGGGACCCGATCGCGCAGGCCATCCGCATTCCGGCCGTGGCGTTCACGGAGGCGCGCAAGGCGATCAAAGCCGGTGGGCCGGTGCTGGTTCAGGTGCCGCGGCGCGGATACATCCCAGCGCTCGCCTGCGTCAAGTGCCGGGCCCCGGCGCGCTGCCGCCACTGCAACGGTCCACTGGCGCTGCCGGACAGCGCGCCCGCGTCACGTGGCGCTCTGCGCAGCGGGCGGGAAGGGGTGGCCGAGGCGCAGAGTCCGGCCTGCCGGTGGTGCGGGATCACCGAGGCGGCCTTCCGCTGCGGAGCGTGCGGATCGCGGGCGCTGCGGGCCGTCGTCATCGGGGCGTCGCGCACGGCCGAAGAACTGGGACGCGCGTTTCCCGGTGTGCCCGTACGAGGTTCGGGCGGGTCCGCCATCCTGAACACCGTGCCGGAGGGTCCGCAGGTCGTGGTGTCCACCATCGGCGCGGAACCCCGGGTGCCCGGCGGTTACGCGGTCGCCATGCTGCTCGACGGATGGGCCCTGCTCGGCCGCGCCGATCTCCGCGCCGCCGAGGACGCCCTGCGCCGCTGGATGTCGGCCGCGGCGCTGGTGCGTCCCGGCGGCCGGGTCATCGTCATGGCCGACGCCGGGATCCCGACCGTGCAGGCGCTGGTGCGCTGGGATCCGGTGTGGCACGCCGGTTTCGAGCTCGAGCAGCGCACCGAGGTGCGCTTCCCACCCGCGGTCCGCTTCGCCGCCATCGACGGCACCTCGGACTCCATCGCCGAATTGCTCGGCGAGGCAAAGCTTCCCGACGGCGTCGAGGTCCTGGGCCCGGTGCCGCTGCCGCCGGGTGCGCGAAAGCCGTTCTCCTCCGGCGACTCTCCCGCCGAGGTCGAACGCATGATCCTGCGCGCCGACCGCGCCACCGGCTCGGCCCTCTCCCGCGCCCTCGCCGCTGCCCAGGCCGTCCGCAGCACCCATCGCTCCGACGCGCCCCTGCGCGTCCAGATCGACCCCATCGACATCGGCTGATCTCGATCAGGGGCCGGTGATTTCGTCGCGGGGGAGGGCGGCGAGGGTGATGAGGGCATTGAGGAAGCCGCGGCGATCGGCGGCGGGGAGCTTGCCCAGCAGGTGATCCTCCTGGGCCTGGATCCCGGCCTGCGCCGCATCGCGCAGGCGACGGCCCTCGGGGGTGAGGGCGAGCAGCCGGGCGCGGCGGTCGGCCGGGTCGGGGTGGCGTTCGATGAGACCGCGCTCCTGCAGGTCGTCGAGCACCGCGATGATGCGCGTCTTGTCCGCCCCGATCTCCTGGGCCAGCACCCCCTGACCCCGCGCGGGCCCCTCGTCCAGATGCAGCAGTACGACGTACGCCCACATGGTGAGTCCGTGTGCGGCGAGCACCGGTTGCTCGGCCGCCATCAGGGCGCGGCCCAGGGGGACGATCATCGCTGCCAGGTCCGGACGGTCTGTCATGCGGACAAGATTAGGCGGCGCGCCGGTGCGGCCTTTCGATCGTGTCGCCGGCGCGGGTCAGAATCGCGTCGGCGTCGAACTTTTCGGCCTGCCAGGAGTCGACGCCGATGCCGACCCGGCCGCGCCAGGCCCGCACGATCGCGGTGTGCACCGGCCACCGCACGAACCGGCGCATATCCCGCTCCGACTGCCACACCGAGATCGAGCCGCCGCGGAACTCGGCCGGCCTGCCCCACAGCCATAGGCCGACCGCGCCCTGCATGACCGGCCACGTCTTACCCAATTCCAGCCCGGTCGTGTAGATCTCGCGCGACTCCGCCTCCGAGCTCGCGAGGAAATCGGTGACGCTGACGAAGACCGGGCCCGAGAGCTGGTCATTCGGGCCGGGATTCCACGGCATCAGCACGGTGCCGTCCGAGAACGATTTAGTATGCACAAGTTTATGATAAGCGACTGCCTACTAAATCTTCAATGGTGAGATTCACCGGAAGGCCGGAGCCATGCGGACCGCCCAGTCGGCGTATCCGGTTGCCCGCCGGCCCAGGACCCGCTCGACATCGCCGCTGACCAGTTGCTCCTCGGATGTCGGCTCGCCGAGGATGGTGAGCGTGTGGTCCGCGACGGATTCCGGCATGAACCGCAGCATGCTCACCCGGGCCTGCTCGCGGGTGAGCTCCGCGAATCGCAGCGGCTCACCCAGCGCGGCCGCCAGCGCCTGCGCCTGCTGCCGCGGGGTGACGAGTTCCGGGCCGGTCACCGTATAGGTCTGCCGGTCATGGCCGTCCTCCCTCAGCACCGCCGCGGCCATGGCTGCGATATCGGCCGGATCCACCTGTGGCAGACCGACATCCCCGAACGGCGCGGGAATCATCCGCTCGGCCCGCACCGGCTCGATCCAAGCGAAGGTATTGCTGAAGAAACCGCCCGGCCGCAGCACCGTCCACTCCAGATCCGAAGCGGCCAGCGCCTTCTCGAATTCCTGCGTGCGCGCGTAGCCGTCACTGCCCGGCCGCGTCACCGCGCCCTGCGAGGACAGGAACACCACCCGCCGGACACCCGCCGCCGCAACGGTTTCCAGCACCTCGGCAGCCGCCGGTCCCGCCACCAGCTGCGGGCCGGTGATGAGCAGGAACAGCGCCCGCGCGCCCGCCGCCGCCGCGGCCAGGCTGTCCAGCTCCCCGATATCGGCGCGGCGGTGCTCGGCGCCCTCGGGCAGATCCACCGGCTTCTCGCCCCGCGACACCGCGACCACCTTCTCGCCGGCCTCCGCGAGTTCCCGCACGAGGGCGCTGCCGACATTTCCGGTCGCACCGGTTACAACGATCATCTGTCCACTCCTGAGTTAGTTGGCTGACTAACTCGAACCATAAGGCACGAGACCGGGCATTGTCTATAGTTAGTCGTATGACTGACTTAGTGCCGCGGGCAGCGACCCCGAAGACGGGGAAGCGGGAGCGGCTCGCGGACGCGGCGGCCAAGGTCTTCCACGAACAGGGCGTCGAGAAGACGACCATCGCCGATATCGCGCGCGCCGCCGAGGTGCCGGTGGGCAATGTGTACTACTACTTCAAGACCAAGGATCAGCTGGTCCGGGCCGCCATCAGCGCCCATGCCAGGACCGCGCAGGAGATCACCGCGGCCCTCGAGCTCTTCGACGCCCCGGCCGAACGATTGAAGGCCCTGATTCGCGGCTGGGTCGACCAGCGCGACCTCGCCGCCCAATTCGGTTGCCCCTCCGGCTCTCTCGCCACCGAACTCGACAAACGCGCCGACGGCCTCGATCGCGAACTGGCCATCGTCATGCGCGGCCTGCTGGACTGGATCGACACCCAGTTCGCCGCCATGGGCCGCACCGACTCCCACGAACTGGCCGTCGCCCTCCTGGCCGCCTACCAGGGAATCTCCCTGCTCACCAACACCTTCCGCGACCCGGCGATGATGGAGGCCGAGGGCGCGCGCCTGGAGCGCTGGATCGACTCCCTCGTTCCCGCAACCTGAGCGCTCCCATGCGGCGCCGACCGGCCCATATCAGCGGGTTGTGCGGTGAGTTCGGGTCAGTTCAGTTGGGGCTGAGCGGGTCTCACGGACCAGCGGCCCTCGTCGCGGAGGATGCGGACGGGGTGGTCGAAGCAAGCGCTGATGTGAGCGGTGGTGATCACCTCGTCGACCGGCCCCGCGGCGACCGTGTGGCCGTTGCGCAACAGCATGGCGTGGGTGGTGCCCGGTGGGAGCTCTTCCAGATGGTGGGTGACCAGCACCGAGGCGAGGTCGGGGTGGGCGCGCTGGAGCAGATCGAGGCGTTCCAGGAGTTGTTCGCGCCCGGCCAGATCCAGGCCGGTGGCGGGTTCGTCGAGCAGGAGCAGGCGCGGATTGGGCATGAGGGCGCGGGCGATGAGGGTGCGGCCGCGCTGGCCCTGGGACAGGATCTGCCAGTCGGCGTCGCGGCGGTGGGACAGGCCGAGCAGGTCGATCAGGCGGTCGGCCTCGGTGAGCTGGGCGGGCGTCGCGTGCCAGCGGGGGATGAGGCCGGCGGTGTTGGTCGCGCCGGTGATCACCACGTCGCGGACCGTCAGCGGGCCGCTCGGAGCATGGCGTGGATCGACATGGCCGATCCCGGCCCGCAGCGCACGCATGTCGACGCGGCCCAGCCGCTCCCCGAGCACCTCCACACTGCCACGCGTCGGATGCTCGAACGCGCCCAGCATGCGCAGCAGCGTGGTCTTGCCCGCGCCGTTGGGCCCCAGCAGCGCCCAGTGCTCTCCGGCGCGCACGGTGAGTGAAACCCCTTGCAGGATGGGGTTTCCGCTGCGCACCACCGTCACGTCGTTCACGTTCAGCACCGGGTCCGTCATGGGCCCACCGTAGCAAATTCCTCAGACAAGTTGAGGAGTAGTGGTCTTGCTCACCGGGTGGGCGGTGGGTCGCCTGTGTAGGGTGGCGGGATGGCGATCGACGCGGTGCTGTTCGACTTCTCCGGCACGGTTTTCCGATTCGAGGAGTCCGCGTTCCACGACGCACAGCTCACCGACGCCGCCGGCCGCCAGCTCGACACCCACGAGATCGCCGAGATCATGCGCCGGCTCACCGCGCCCGTCGGGCAGATCGTGCGGTTCGATACCGAGGGTCAATATGCCTGGGAGAACCGGGATCTCGACCCGGCGCTGCACCGAAGGGCCTACCTGGAGGTGCTCGAGCAGACCGGTGTCCCGCACACGCAGGCCGTGCGGGTCTACGAGCTGCTGCTCGATCCGGACGGCTGGACCCCATATCCGGACACCGGCGAGGTGCTGCGCGCGCTGCACGAGAGCGGCGTGCGGGTGGGCATGGTCAGCAATATCGCCTTCGACATCCGCCCGGCCTTCGCCGATCGCGGCTGGGATCGATATATCGGCGATTACGCGCTGTCCTTCGAAGTCGGTGCGATCAAACCCGACGCTCATATCTTCGAATCGGCGCTCGACAACCTCGGTGCGACCCCCGCGAACACCCTCATGGTCGGCGACAGTGCCGAGGCAGACGGTGGCGCGGCCGCCCTCGGCTGCGCATTCGCCCTGGTCGATCCGCTGCCGACGGCCGAGCGCCGGTCCGGGCTGTGGGAGGCCGTCCGCGCTCACGGTCTCCTGACCGCCTAAGTCCAAACCAGATGGTTTGTGTCTCGGCTCACCCTTGTTATGGATAGATTGTCGATATATCGTCGATATCAACAAACACAACGACGAGCCTTGAAGGAGGCACGACCATGGAACACATGGACAACATCGAACGGGGCCGCGGCCCCTGGCGGCGACTGCGCGCCGAAGAGCAGCAGGGCCCCGAACACCCGCGGATGCGTCGCGGCGGTCCGCGTGGCCCGCGTGGCGATTTCGGTCCGCACCGCCACGGCCACGGCCGTGGCTTCGGCCCGGACTTCGGTCCCGGCTTCGGACCCGGTCCGCACTTCGGCCGTGGCCGCGGCCGGGGCGGGCGCGGCCGGCGCGGCGACGTCCGCGCGGCCATCCTCCTGCTGCTGCAGGAGCGGCCCATGCACGGCTACGAGCTGATCCAGCAGATTCGCGAACGCAGCGAGGATGTCTGGCGTCCCAGCCCGGGCTCCATCTACCCCGCGCTCGCGCAGCTCGAGGACGAGGGGCTGGTCCTGATCGAGAAGGTGTCGGGTCGAAAGACGGCCAAGCTCACCGAATCGGGTGTCGAATATGTCGAGGCCAACCGCACCGAACTGGGCGACCCCTGGCAGGACGTCAAGGACGGCGTCGGCGATCAGGCCCTGGACCTGCGCGGACTGGTCGGTCAGCTGATGGGTGCGGTCGCGCAGGTGGCCGCGGTCGGCACCAAGGACCAGGCGGCCAAGGCTGCCGAGGTCCTCACCGAGGCGCGCCGCTCGCTCTACCGGATCCTCGCCGAGGACGATACACCCGAAAAGTAATGGCCTCGAAACTCCGTTTCTCGCTGGAACATTCGGCCTGATTCCGGCGAAGATCGTGACATGGGACAGAAGCGCCCCATGCGATCTTGTGACATGGGACAACGGAGGAGCCGGACCCGCGCACTGCGCCGCGTGGCACCGGTGGGGGTGATGGCGCTGGCGGCCGCCGTGATCGGTACGGCCGCCACACCGACGGGGACGTACGCACAGGCCGAACCGGCCGTGACTCCGGTACTGCAGGTACCGGCGCAACAGGGGCCGCCGCAGACCGAACATCTGGCGGCGGCCCGCTATCTCAGACAGCATCCGGACGCGGCGCCCCAGGGCGCCAACGACTTCGGCTGCAAACCGACCGCGGAGCATCCGCGCCCGGTGGTGCTGGCACACGGCACCGACTCCTCGGCCTACTCCGACTGGTCGGGCATCAGCCCACTGCTGGCCCAGGCCGGGATCTGCGTATTCGCCCTCAACTACGGCGGCAAGCCCGGCAAGGACACCTACGGCACCGAGGACGTGTGGGAGAGTTCCGCGCAGATCGGCACCTTCGTCGATCAGGTGCTCGCGGCGACCGGGGCCACCCAGGTCGATCTGGTCGGTTTCTCGCAGGGCGCCAGCGTGACCCGGTACTGGATCAACAAGCTCGGCGGCGCGCCGAAGGTCGGCCAGTGGATCGGCCTGGCCTCGCCCAGCTACGGCGGGATCATGTACGGGCTGGTGCCGATCGCCGACGCGGTGCCGGGCATCTACAAGCTCGTGGAGATGGGGTCCTCCACCGCCGCCATTCAACAGGCGGCCGGATCGCCGTTCATCAAGGACCTGAACGCGGGCGGCGACACGGTGCCCGGTGTGAAATACACGACGATCGGCAGCCGCGTCGATGAAATGATCCAGCCCAACACCAACATCGCGCTGCGCGGTCCGGGCGCCACCAACATCGTGCTGCAGGAGCAGTGCGCGGAGGACCTGACCGGGCATTTCCATCTGGTGTACGACCCGTTCGTGCAGCGGCTGGTGGTCAATCTGCTCGATCCCGCGCACCCCGTGACACCGGCCTGCGTGCCGGTCGCACTGGGCACCGGCATCAGCGATGTCGTGTTGGCGGCGCATTCCTGATCAGGGTGGTCACGGGCGTCCGTAAAATGAGACGACCGTATTCGTTCGCCACCGGGAGCTGCCCGTGACCATCCAGCCTGTCCGCCTGTTCGGCGATCCGATCCTGCGCGCCCGCGCGGCGGAGGTCGAGACGTTCGACCGGGAGGTGCGCCAGCTGGTCACCGACCTCATCGACACCATGTACGAGAGCGGGGGCGTCGGTATGGCGGCCCCGCAGATCGGGGTCGGGCTACGGGTATTCGTCTACGACACCGGCGACGCGCAGGGGCATCTGATCAACCCGGTCTTCGAAGTGATCGGCGACGAGACCCAGACCGGACCGGAGGGCTGCCTGTCGATTCCGGGCGTGCGTTTCGACGTGACGCGCCCGCTGACCGTGCTCGCCCGCGGCGTCGACCTGGACGGCAAGCCGGTCGAGTTCCGGGCCGAGGGGTTGCTGGCGCGCTGCGTGCAGCACGAGACCGACCACCTCGACGGGGTGCTGTTCCTGCAGCGGCTGGAGTCGGCCTCGCGCAAGGAGGCCATGCGCACCATCCGGGAATCCGGTTGGTTCACACAGGGAGTCACGGTCCTGCCGGCGTCCGAGATCGGTGGCGGGCGTCGCGTGGCGGCCGGCGACCGGGAACGGAGTCGCTGATATGCGTCTGGTCTTCGCGGGAACCCCAGAACCGGCGGTGCCGTCGCTGCGGCGGCTCATCGAATCCTCCAGGCACGAGGTGGTCGGGGTGGTGACCCGGCCGGACGCGGTGGCCGGACGCGGCCGCAAGATCACCCGCTCGCCCATCGGGCGGCTGGCCGACGAGCACGGGATTCCCGTGTTCACGCCCAAGCGGCCGTCGGAGCCCGAATTCATCGAGCAGCTCACGGATTTGGCCCCCGACTGCTGTCCGGTGGTGGCCTACGGCGCGCTGCTGCCCGAGCCGGTGCTCGACATTCCCCGGCACGGCTGGATCAACCTGCACTTCTCGCTGCTGCCCGCCTGGCGCGGCGCCGCACCGGTGCAGGCCGCCATCCTCGCCGGCGACGAATACACCGGCGCGTCGACCTTCCGCATTGAGAAGGGCCTCGACACCGGCCCGGTCTTCGGCACCATGACCGAGCGGATCGCCGTCGCCGACACCGCGGGCTCGCTGCTGGAACGGCTCGCCGACAGCGGTTCGCTCCTGCTGGAATCCACCCTCGACGCCGTGGAAGACGGCACGGTGCAAGCGATTCCACAGCCCGTGGACGGTATCTCCTACGCCCCCAAGGTGGATCCGGAGGCCGGTCGCATCCGCTGGAGCCAGCCCGCCCTCGCCATCGACCGGCGTATTCGCGCGGTCACGCCCGCCCCCGGCGCCTGGACCGAAATCGACGGCAAACGGCTGAAACTCGGCCCCGTCGAGATGGTGGAGGAGACTCTTCCGGTCGGCACCATCGACATCCGCAAGACCGGCGTCTACCTCGGCACCGCGACCACGGCGGTCCGCCTCACCCAGGTCCAGCCCCAGGGCAAACGCATGATGCCCGCCCTGGACTGGGCCCGCGGCGCCCGCCTCGAACCCGGCACGGTGGTCGAGTGACCCGCCCCGACGGCGAAGGCCGCGACCGCGATTCGCGTACCGGTGGTCGCCCGCAGTCCGGCGACGGGGACCAGCGCCGCGGCTTCCGCCGCTCCGCCGGCGATTCGGGCACTTCGCGGGCGAGCGACCGATCCCAGGGGGATCAGCGCCGCACGCCGGGATACCGAACCGACGACGCACGCGGTGCGAACTCGCGGGGCGGCACGCAATCCGGTGAAGGTGAACAGCGTCGCGGTTTCCGTCGCTCCGCCGGGGCGGCAGGCGACTCGGGTGCGGCACGATCCTCCGGATCGCAGGGGACCGACGGCGGCGACCAGCGGCCTGCGGGCCTCGGCAAGGGTGAACGTCCTGCGGGAGACCGCAATTCGGGGTCGAACCGGTCGGATCGTGGGCCTCGCGGTGGCGATGGGCGGGGTGCGGGACGTGACCGCTCGGCGTCCACGGGTGGGCTTTCCTTCGGCGCCAATCGTGGCGGGGACACCGCCGGCGGCAATCGTGGCGGGGACACCGCCGGCGGTCACGAGGGCCGCGGTCGCAAGCAGGGTGATCATGGTCGCCGCGGTGGGTCGTCCGGCGGTAACCGCGCGGGCGGCCGGAGTGGCTCGTTCGATCGCGAAAGAACTGCGGGGCACGGGGCCCGGGGTCCGAAGCGGACTGCGGCGGGCGCGAAGGCCGACACGAGCAGTGCCGCCGCCCGGCGGGCCGAGCGGGCCGGGGCCGATCCGGTGCGGGTGGTGGCGCGGGATGTGCTGCGGGCCGTGCGGGAGCGGGACGCCTACGCGAATCTGGTGCTGCCCGGACTGTTGCGGGAGCGGCATATCAGTGGGCGTGACGCGGCGCTGGCCACCGAGTTGACCTATGGGGCCTCGCGGTCGCAGGGGCTGCTGGACGCGGTGATCGCCGACTGCGCGGGGCGAGGTGTCGAGGAGATCGACGGACCGCTCTTGGATGCGTTGCGGCTGGGGACCTATCAGCTGTTGCGCACC
Source organism: Nocardia sp. NPDC101769 (assembly GCF_044766925.1). NCBI lineage: Bacteria > Bacillati > Actinomycetota > Actinomycetes > Mycobacteriales > Nocardiaceae > Nocardia > Nocardia sp. NPDC101769. The sequence goes on from NZ_JBIWMX010000004.1 coordinate 282,871, forward strand.
CGGATCGGCGCGCACGCGGCGGTCGACACGTCCGTCGCGCTGGTGCGAGCGGAGTACGGGCAGGGGCGGGCCGGGTTCGTGAACGCGGTGCTGCGGCGGGTGGCCGAGCGCACTCCCGAGGAGTGGGTGGAACGGCTCGCGCCGCGGGATCCGCTGGGGCACTTGGCATTCGAGTACGCGCATCCGGTCTGGATCGCGCAGGCGTTCGCGGACGCCCTGGGTGCGCGGGCCGGCGAGCTGGCCGACGTGCTGGCGGCCGACGATGCGCGGCCCGCCGTGCACCTGGTGGCGCGCCCGGGCGACATCACTGCCGAGGAACTGGCCCTGGTCACCGGCGGCGAGGAAGGCCGCTGGTCGCCCTACGCGGTGTACCTCGAGGGCGGTGACCCGGCGAAGCTGGAGCCGGTCCGCGAGGGCATGGCCGCCGTCCAGGACGAGGGCAGCCAGCTGGTCGCCCTGGCCGTCACCCGCGCACCCCTCGAGGGACCCGACACCGGCCGGTGGCTCGACCTGTGCGCCGGGCCGGGCGGAAAGACCGCGCTGCTGGCCGCGATCGCCGATATCGACGGCTTCCGCGTCGATGCGGTCGAACCCGCCGAGCATCGCGCTGATCTGGTACGCCAGGCCACCCGCGGCATGCCCGTCGACGTCCATGTCGCCGACGGCCGCGACAGCGGCCTGACCCCGGGCTTCGACCGTATCCTCGTCGACGCCCCCTGCACCGGCCTGGGCGCCCTGCGCCGCCGCCCGGAGGCCCGGTGGCGGCGCCAGCCCTCCGACGTCCGCGACCTGGTCACCCTGCAGCGCGAACTCCTGACCGCCGCATGGGATCTCGTCCGCCCCGGCGGTGTCGTGGTCTACTCGACCTGCTCCCCGCACCTCCCGGAAACGGTCTCCGTGGTGGCCGATATGGTCCGCCGCACCGGCGCCGAACAGCTCGACACCCGCGACCTGCTCCCGGGCGTCCCGGAACTCGGCGACGGCCCCGGCGCCCAGCTGTGGCCGCACCGCCACGGCACCGACGCCATGTTCCTGGCCGCGCTGCGCAAACCGCTTCAGCCGCAATAGGTCCGATCGCAGGTGCCCTGCGGCCGCGTGCCCGCAGGGCGCGAACATGGACGTCGCCGCGAACGTGGTTCGGTGCGGCCGGGTCGTAGCGGATCCGCAGCGGCGTCAGCCGGGGACGTTGCGGTCGAGCTCGTCGAGCCAGGCGGCGGCCGAGGCATCGCTCGGCGCGCGCCAATCACCGCGTGGGGACAGGGATCCGCCCGAGCCGACCTTGGGGGCATTCGGGAGGGTGGAGCGTTTGAACTGGCTGGTCTGGACGAAACGGCGCAGGAATTCGGCCAGCCAGTGCTTGACGGCGGGCAGGTCGTATTCGTGGCGCTGGTCGGCGGGGAGGAGGTCGGGCCAGCCGCCGCGGGTGCGGTCGGACCAGACATGGTGGGACAGGTAGGCGATGCGGCTCGGCAGATCACCGAAGCGGAGCAGGTGGTAGAGGTGGAAGTCCTGGAGTTCATAGGGGCCGACGGTGGCCTCGGAGCTCTGCGAGGGAGCATCGTCGTCGCCGGGAATGAGTTCGGGGGAGATCTCGGTGGCGAGAATGGAGGCCAGGACCTCACCCGCCTCGGGACCCAGCTCGCCGGTGTCGATCGTCCAGGCCACCAGGTATTTGATCAATGTCTTGGGGACCGAGGCGTTCACGCTGTAGTGGGCCATGTGGTCGCCGACGCCGAAGGTGCACCAGCCCAGCGCGAGTTCGCTGAGGTCGCCGGTCCCGACGACCAGGGCATCGTGCAGATTGGCCAGCCGGAACAGGTGTGAGGTGCGCTCGCCCGCCTGCACGTTCTCGTAGGTGACGTCGTACCGCGGAACCCCTTCGGCGGCAGGGTGCTTCAGGTCTCGCAGCATCTGCATGGCCGACGGCCGGATGTCGATCTCGTGTGCCGTCGCCCCGACCGCCCGCATGAGCCGCCGCGCGTCCTCGAGGGTTCGGGTGCTGGTGGCGAAGCCGGGCATGGTGTACGCCAGGACATTCGAGCGCGGCAGCCCCAGCCGGTCCATGGTCTTGGTGGCCACGATGAGCGCCACCGTGGAGTCCAGGCCGCCGGACACCCCGATTACCACCCGCTGTGATCCGGTGGCGGTCAGCCGTGTGCTCAGTCCCTCCACCTGGATGCGATGCACCTCGGCGCAGCGCTCGTTGCGGCGGGCCGGATCGGCGGGAACATAGGGAAAGCGCGGAATCTCGCGCCGCAGCGCGACGGTCCCGGCGGGCACGGGCAGCTCGACGTCGATGCGCCGGAACCGTTCCAGCCGCTCCCGATGATCGTGCACGGTGTCGGCGAAGCTGGTCGTGCGCAGCCGGTCCGCGGCCAGCCGCCGCAGATCGATATCGGCGGTGACCACCTGCGGGTGCCCGGCGAACCGCTCGCCCTCCACCAGCACATTGCCGTTCTCGCACACCAGTGCCTGTCCGTCCCAGGCCATGTCGGTGGTCGACTCGCCGTGCCCGGCAGCCGAATACAGGTACGCGGCGATATACCGCGCCGAATGTGAGGCGCACAGCTCGCGCCGGTAATCGGCCTTGCCGATGACGATATTGCTGGCCGACAGATTCACCAGCACACTGGCCCCGGCCAGTGCGGCGAAACCGCTGGGCGGCAACGGCACCCAGCCGTCCTCGCAGATCTCGAGATGGAACACGAAATCCGGCAGATTGCTCGCGGCGAACAGCAGATCGGCCCCGAACGGCACCCGCTGCCCGGCGATCACCACCTGGTCGTCGAGTGCCTCCCGCGCGGCCGCGAACTGACGCTTCTCGTAGAACTCCCGATAGTTGGGCAGGTAGCTCTTGGGCGCGGCTCCCAGCACCCGGCCGCGGTGAATCACGATGCCGCAGTTGAACAGCCGGCCCTGCGCCCGCACCGGCGCACCCACCACCAGCACCGTCTCGATGGCCGTGCTCTCCTCGACCACGCGCTCGAGCGCCAGCCCGACGGCGACATCCAGCGCGTCCTGATGGAACAGGTCGTCGGCGGTGTAGCTGGACAGCCCGAGCTCGGGGAAGACCGTCAGCGCCGCGTGCTCGGCCGCGGCGCGGCGCGCCAGCAGCAGGGTCTGTTCGGCGTTGAAGCCCGGATCGGCGACCCGCACCGGTGGCACCGCCACCGCGACCCGCGCGAACCCGTGCCGATACAGCGAATCGAACGGCAGCTGCTGTGACAACACCGACCCCTTTGCATCCGGCCGAGGCGATCATGGCCCGACCGCAATCTACCCATGCCGGGCACGCGCCGGGGCCCCGGCCACGCCGGAGTCACTCGCGGGCGGATTGTTCCCGCAGGCGGGCAAGGGTTTTCGAGAGGATCCGGGAGACGTGCATCTGGGAGATGCCCATCTGCTGGGCGATCTGGGTCTGGGTCATGGATTCGAAGAAACGCATGGTGAGGATGCGGCGTTCGCGTTCCGGGAGCCCGGCCAGCAGGGGCCGGATGGCCACGTATTCCTCGACGCGGTCGAACTGGGATTCTTCCTCGCCGAGGGTGTCGAGGAGCGAGGCCTCGGTGTCGCGGCCGACGGAGACGGCGTCGATGCTGCTGGGCTGGTACGCGTTTCCGGCGATGACCGCCTGGGTGACCTCGTCGGCGTCGATCTCGAGGGCGGCCGCGATCTCCTTGGCGGTGGGGGAGCGGCCCAGCTGCTGGGAGAGGGCGTCGATAGCGGAGCCGATGCGCAGGTGGGTTTCCTTGACCCGGCGCGGCACCCGCATGGCCCAGGTGTTGTCGCGGAAGTAGCGACGGACCTCGCCCATGATGGTGGGCACCGCGAAGGACAGGAAGTTGGAGCCGCGCGAGATGTCGAAGCGGTCCACCGCGTGCACCAGCCCCACCCGCGCGACCTGGGTGAGGTCGTCGAAAGGCTCACCGCGGCCGCTGAATTTGCGGGCGATGTGGTCGGCGAGCGGAATGCAGCGGTTGATCAGTTCGGTGCGCAGCGCGGCACGCCGCCCGGATCCCGGTGCGGCGGCGGCCAGTTCCTCGAAGAGCGTGGTGACGTCGTCGTAGCCGGAGACGCTGCGCGCGACCTCCTCGGCCTCGTCGGCGTCGACCGCCTCCTCGGTGCTGTCCTCGGTCTCGTCCGGTTCCCGGTTGTCGCGCGGTTCCTCGGGTTCCGGCGCGTCGGCGGGTGCTGCGAACACGTCGTCTGCGTCGGCCACTACGCCTTCCCCCGGACCCGCCGGAACTCCACCGCCGTCGGGTATCCGGAGATCGCCGGATCGAAGGGTTCCTGGGTGGCGGTGACCTCGTCGGAGAGCGTCCGAAGCACATGCCAGCCGAAGCTGCGCTGATCCGGTAGCCCCTCGGCCCCGGCGATGCCGCTCACCCGCACGATCAGATCGGACTCACCGACGGTGAACAGGCACTGCAGCGTGGTGTCCGGCGCGGCGACGGCGATCAGGGTGGAGGCGGCCTCGTCGACGGCGAGCCGGATATCGGCCACCTCGTCCAGGGTGAAATCGCTGAGCAGCACCAGTGTTTCGGCGAGTCCGCGCACGATGGGCAACTGGGAGACGGATGCGGCGACACCGATCTCGACCGGTGTACCGCGCAACCCTTGTTCCGCCGAAATGTTGATCACCCTGTAGAGGCTACCCATTCCGGTGCGCGGCAATCAGCCATTCCCGTTGACGTGGGGACCACCGGGGGCTGCCGATAGACTGCGGCCCGTGTGCACCTCTTCATCCCCCTTCCAGCGGCCCGCGCCGATGATCGCCCCGTCCATCCTGTCCGCCGACTTCGCGAATCTCGCGGCCGAACTGCAAGCGATCGAGGGCGCCGACTGGGTGCACGTCGATGTGATGGACAACCACTTCGTTCCCAATCTGACGCTGGGTCTGCCGGTGGTGCAAAGCCTGTTGAAGGCCACCGACATTCCGATGGACTGTCACCTCATGATCGAGAACCCGGAGCGCTGGGCCCCGGGCTACGCCGAGGCCGGCGCCTACAACGTCACTTTTCATGCCGAGGCCACCGACAACCCGATCGCGGTGGCGCGTGACATCCGCGCCGCGGGCGCCAAGGCCGGGCTCTCGGTCAAGCCGAACACCCCGATCGAGCCCTACCTCGAGATCCTGCGCGAGTTCGACACCCTGCTGGTGATGAGTGTCGAACCCGGTTTCGGCGGGCAGTCTTTCATCGCGCACGTGCTCGACAAGGCCCGGCAGGTGCGCCGCCTGGTCGACGCGGGTGAGCTGCGCCTGGTCGTGGAGATCGACGGCGGCATCAATATGGACACCATCGAGCAGGCCGCCGAGGCCGGCATCGACTGCTTCGTCGCGGGCTCCGCGGTGTACGGCACCCCGGACCCGGCCGCGACCGTGGAAATCTTGCGGCAGAAGGTGATCGCGATCGAGGCGGCGTCCGCACAGTAACGCGGGCTCAGTGCCGTAGCAGCGCTTCGATCACCGATTCCAGCGGCGGTACCGTGTCGCTGGAATCGGGGGAGTGCACCCAGGTGCGGTATCCCGTCCGCTCGTCGTCTGCGGACGGGAGCACGACCTGCGCTCCCGGGCACGCGACGGTGGCGTAGAGCCGGAACAGGGCGGCGGCCACCGATTTGGTGAGGGACTCCGGCCGGGCGGGGCCGGTGATGAAGGTCCATCGTCGTGCCCGGGGATGGTGCACGACCGGGCCGACCAGATTGGCCTGCGCCAGCTGCTGCTGGACGCGTTCGCCGAGGTCGGCGGGCATGGTGATGGCCCCGTAACGAGTGCCTATCTCCAACAGGATGTGCCGTGACGTCGGGTCGATCGATGCCGGCAGGTGAAATTCGCGTCGGTACTGCACGCAGCGAACTTCGAGTGTCGAATCGAGAAGCATGGTCACCCCGCACCCCCAACTGTGCCGATTGTGTTGTCTGCCACCTGAATCCGACCCGCGCGGGGCCCCAACCTTCCTTCGGTTCTGCTTGCGATGATCGTCCCGGCCCGGATCGCCGTGGACGCGTTGACCGTTCTGCACCGAACTGCTCGCGGAGAAGTTGAACTGTGGGAATCAGCTGCATAACAATCTTGCGACCTCTTTCGCTGCCGCGCAAGATTCTGGATTGAGCGAGTCGCGAATTGGGTACTACTTCACGTTGGGCCAGGTCAGGCCATTCAAAGTGCCGGTAAATCCCGGCGTTTCAATTGGCGATCGCGACCAATGAACACAATTATTCGATCGCACATTGGCTTATGCCCGATTTCGTCCATCTACCGGTATCCAATGCTCCACTGAACGAGGCCGCATGTCGCCTACGACCCCGCGTCGTTAGGCTGGTGGGGACGGCCGTCCACGCGGGGAATACCGCGTACCGCACCGGCTGTTGGCTCGAGCGGAGCACGCACACGCGATCAGGGAGAGGTACGCATGTTCACAGGCATCGTCGAGGAGCTGGGTGAGATCCTCGCCAACGAGCGGCTGGACGATTCGGCGCGGCTGACCATTCGCGGCCCCCTGGTGACCTCCGATGCGGGACACGGTGATTCGATCGCCGTCAACGGCGTCTGCCTCACCGTGGTCGACCGGAAGGTCGAGGGCGACACCTTCACCGTCGACGTCATGGCCGAGACCCTGGACCGTTCCAGCATCGGCGGCCTGACCGTCGGCTCCCGCGTCAACCTCGAGCGCGCCGCGGCCGTGAACAGCCGCCTGGGCGGGCACATCGTGCAGGGTCACGTCGACGGCACCGGCACCATCGTCTCCCGCACCCCGTACGAGAACTGGGAGGTCGTGCGAATCTCCCTGCCCGACAGCATCGCTCGCTACGTGGTGGAGAAGGGCTCGATCACCGTGGACGGCATCTCGCTGACCGTCTCGGGCATCGGCCTGGCCGAGGACGCCTTCGCCGACGGCGCCAAGGACTGGTTCGAGGTGTCGCTCATCCCCACCACCCGCGAGCTCACGACCCTCGGCACGGCCCCGGTCGGCACCATCGTGAATCTCGAAGTCGACATCATCGCGAAGTATGTCGAACGGCTCGTACAGCGCGCATGACCTGCGTGTTCGCGGCCCGTCTCGGTCTGGACCGACGGAGCGGGGGAGCGAAGCGGAGGAGCGGAGGAGGGAAGACCGAGACCTCGGGGGCCGCGAACTCGCGACGCCGGAGGCGGCGCAAATTGGGCACTGCCCTACTGTAATGAGGCACCTAATTCGAGATGGAGCACAACAGACGTGACCAGGTTCGACACCATCGAGCGCGCAGTCGCTGACATCGCCGCCGGTAAGGCGGTCGTCGTCGTCGACGACGAGGGCCGGGAGAACGAGGGCGACCTCATCTTCGCGGCGGAGAAGGCGACGCCCGAGCTGGTGGCCTTCATGATCCGCTACACCTCCGGTTACATCTGTGTACCGCTCACCGGCGACGACTGCGATCGCCTGGGCCTGCCGCCGATGTACGCGGTCAACCAGGACAAGCACGGCACCGCCTACACCGTGTCCGTCGACGCCCGAGAGGGCATCAGCACCGGCATCTCGGCCGCCGACCGCGCCACCACCATGCGGGTGCTGGCCGACCGCAACGCCAAGTCCGACGATCTGACCCGCCCGGGCCACGTGGTTCCGTTGCGTGCCAAGGACGGTGGCGTGCTACGCCGCCCCGGCCACACCGAGGCCGCCGTGGATCTGGCCCGGATGGCCGGGCTCAGCCCCGCCGGCGTCATCTGCGAGATCGTCAGCCAGAAGAACGAGGGCGATATGGCGCGCACCGAGGAGCTGCGCATCTTCGCCGACGAGCACGATCTGGCGCTCATCTCCATCGCCGACATGATCGCCTGGCGCCGCCGCAACGAGAAGCATGTCAAGCAGGTGGCCGAGGCCAAGCTGCCCACCGAGTTCGGCGACTTCCGGGCCATCGGCTACGAGAGCGAATACGACGACGCCGAGCACGTGGCCCTGGTCATGGGCGATATCGGCGACGGCACGGACGTGCTGGTGCGCGTGCACTCCGAATGCCTCACCGGTGACGCCTTCGGCTCGCTGCGCTGCGACTGCGGCCCGCAGCTGGACGCCGCCATGGAGATGATCGCCCAGCAGGGCCGCGGTGTGCTGCTCTACATGCGCGGCCACGAGGGCCGCGGCATCGGGCTGCTGCACAAGCTGCAGGCCTACCAGCTGCAGGACGGCGGCGCCGACACCGTGGACGCCAACCTGGACCTGGGCCTGCCCGCCGACGCCCGCGACTACGGCATCGGCGCGCAGATCCTCGCCGATCTGGGCATCACCTCGATGCGGCTGCTCACCAACAATCCCGACAAGCGTGCCGGGATCGAGGGCTACGGCCTGAGCATCAGCGAGCGGGTGGCGATGCCCGTGCGGGCCAACAAGCACAATCTGCGGTATCTGCGCACCAAGCGGGATCGGATGGGCCACGACCTGGTCGGCCTGGAAGACCTGGACCTGGGCGAAACCGCGAACTGACGCGCCGGAACCGACTACCGAGAGGGCGGAACAAGAATGAGCGGTACGGGCGTACCGACCTTCGAGCTGGCCGATGCCAAGGACCTCAAATTGGGGATCGTGGCGTCGCGCTGGCACACCACCATCTGCGACGCGCTGGTCGCGAACGCGGAGCAGACCGCCCGGGCCGCGGGCGTCGCCGATATCACGGTGGTCCGGGTCGCCGGCGCGATGGAGCTGCCGGTGGTGGCGCAGGCGCTGGCCCGCAGCCATGACGCGGTGGTCGCGCTGGGTGTCGTGATCCGTGGTGAGACACCGCATTTCGAGTACGTGTGCGATTCGGTGACCGCCGGTCTGACCCGGGTGTCACTCGACGAGAGCACCCCGGTCACCAATGGCGTGCTCACCGTGAACACCGAGCAGCAGGCGCTGGATCGCGCGGGCCTGCCCGGCTCGATCGAGAACAAGGGCGAGCAGGCCGCGGCCGCCGCCCTCGATGCCGCGCTGACCCTGCGCGAACTGACCCAGACCGTCTAGCCATGCCGGTCGTGCGGATCTGGAAGCGGGACGGCGGCTCCGAGGAGCCGCCCCGCAAGCCTGCCGCCACGCCGGAAACGCCTGCGGCGCACTCCGATCCGCGGGCCGAGCAGAAAGCGGAGTCCGAGGACACCATGGCCGAGCCGACCGAAACCGAGACGCCGGTGCAGCCCGGCACCGCCTCGGGCGACTGGGATCTCGAGGTGCGGCCGCACCGCACCATCGTCACCGTGCGGATCGTGGCGGCGGTGCTGGCGGCCATCTTCATCTTCGGCGGCATCGTGCTGCGGCACGGATCCACCGGCGTGAACTTCCGGGTCTCCGACCAGATCGGCCTGATGGTGTTCGGCCTGCTGCTGGCCGGCGGTGTGCTGACGCTCACCCGGCCCCGGGTGCGGGTCGGACGGCGCGGGGTGACGGTGCGCAATATCGTGGGCGACAGCGAGTTCCAGTGGAAGGACATCCGCGGGATCTCCTTCCCGGACAAGAAGTCCTGGGCCCGGCTGGAATTGGCGCACGACGAGTACGTGCCCATGATGGCCATCCGCTCCAACGACAAGATGCGCGCCGCCGAGGCCATGGACCGGTTCCGGGAACTCGGCGCCAAGTACAGCGCCGAGAACGAGGACCGACACTAGCGCGGGCCGCCGAGCACCGCGCCCTCGCGGCGCGGGTCCGCGCCGCCGATCCAGCCACTGCCGTCGCGGACCAGGGCCGACAGACCGCTGGACTGCGGCGCGACCGAGACCTGATCCCCGAACTGGCGCAGTTTCTGCACCAGCGGATCGTGGTCGCCGTTGTCGGTGGCGTCGACGGCCGGATGCTCACCACCCACATAGGTGGTGGGGGAGTTGGCCGCGCCGAAGTCGATCATCGACACCGCCTGTTGCGGGTTCATGCCCCAATCCAGCATGCCCACCAGGGTTTTCACCACGAACTGGATGATCACCGCCCCGCCGGGCGAACCGGTGACGTAGCTGAGCGCGCCGCGCGAGCCGTCGGGATTGCGGTCGAAGACCAGGGTCGGGGCCATCGAGCTGCGCGGCCGCTTGCCCGGGTCGAGGCGGTTGGCGATCGGGGTGCCGTCCATGTCGACCGGTTCGGCCGAGAAGTCGGTGAGCTGGTTGTTGAGGATGAACCCGTCCACGAAATGGAATGACCCGAACGCGGATTCGACCGTGGTGGTCATGGAGGCGGCGTTGCCGTACTCGTCGACGATGGAGATGTGGCTGGTGCCGTGCTCGGGCTGCTGCGGGCCGTTGCCGACCGGCACCGGGCCGAAGTCACCCGGCTTGGCGGTGCCCAGGCTCCTGGTCGGGTCGATGAGCGCCGCACGCTGCTTCAGGTAGCTGGGATCCAGCAGTGTCTGCGGCGAATTGCCCGGCAGCGGAACGAAATCCGAGTCGGCGATGTACTTGTCGCGGTCGGCGTAGGCGAGGCGTTCGGCCTCGGCGATCAGGTGCACGGCCTCCGGGGTGGGCTTGCCGCCGTTCCGGGCGGTGGCGCTGTCGCCGCCGAGGTCCGTCGGCTTCATCGACGCCAGGTCGAAGTTGGACAGGATGCCCAGGGCCGCTTCCACCGTGATGCCGCCCGAGGACGGGTTGGGCATGCCGCACACCTCGTGGGTGCGGTAGGGCGAGCACACCGCGGTGCGCTTCTTCGCCTGGTAGGACTGCAGATCCGCCAGGGACAGCAGCCCCGGGGTGCGTCCGCCGGCGGTGGTGGCGGTGGTGTCCACGATGTCGGAGGCGATCGCGCCGGTATAGAAGGCGTTCGCCCCGTCGGTCGCGATGGCCGACAGGGTCTTGGCGAAGGCCGGATTGGTGAGCGTGTTGCCGGACGGCTTCGGGCTGCCGTCGGGCTGTAGGAAATACGCCTTGGCGTTGTCGTCGCGCGCCAGGTCGGCTTTGGAGTCGGAGATCTGGCTCGCCATCCGCGGTGAGATCGTGAAGCCCCGATCCGCCAGGTCGATCGCCGGCGCGAACAGGCTCTTCCACGGCTGCTTGCCGTGCTCGTTGTGGGCCAGCTCCAGCATCCGCAGCACTCCCGGCGTGCCGATGGAGCGCCCGCTGGCCCGCGCATTCGGTTGCGGCACAGTGTGATCGGCGGCGCTGATGTAGCGCAGGTAGTCCTCGGTGGCGGCCGCCGGGGCGGTCTCGCGGCCGTCGTAGGCGTCGACGGTCCTGGCGTTGGCGTCGTAGTACATCAGGAACGCGCCGCCGCCGATGCCGGTGGCCTGGGGCTCCACCAGATTCAGCACGGTCTGTGCCACGATGAGCGCGTCCGCGGCGGTGCCGCCGTCCCGCAGCACCCGGCAAGCTGCCTCGGTGGCAACGGGATTGGCGGTGGAGACCGCGAAATCGCCGGTGCGCACGGGTGTCATGCCGGTGCGGTAGCCGGTGGCGACCTCGGGGTGCAGGGCCAGATTCGTGCCGCTGGGCTCGGCGGGCACCCCGGAGGTGACCGGAGTTCCGTTGGGCGACACCGTGCACGACGCACTCTGGTTCGTCGAGGACGAACAGGCGGTGACCAATCCGACCAGCAGCAGCAGAGCGGCAGCGCCGCTCCCGATTCGTCGCAAGCGCCTCATGATCGGACTCTAGCGCCGTGGGCCCGTGCGGGCAGGGCTTTGAGGGACCGGATCGGGGGGCTACCGGGGAACTCCGGGCCGTCGGTCGCTCAGGGATTTCAGCGCTTTCAAGGCAATCTCCGAAAAAGCGCACCAATTGGTCGCTTGACCGGGCCTTCTCTTTCGAAGGTTTCCCCGCTCTGGGCGCCGATGTGGAACTCGGCAAACGACAAGGTACCCTCAGGCTGCCTCACTTCACGATTGCGGAGGGTTAACCCGGCGAATGACCGAGATCCGGACTACTGCCACCAGCCTCAATGCCGAGGACAGCGGCTATCACAAAGCCCTGAAACCTCGGCAATTGCAGATGATCGCCATCGGCGGTGCCATCGGTACCGGCCTGTTCCTGGGCGCGGGTGGCCGGCTCCACAATGCCGGCCCATCGCTGTTCCTGGTGTACCTGATCTGCGGCATCTTCGTCTTCTTCATCCTGCGCGCGCTCGGTGAACTGGTGCTGCACCGCCCGTCCTCGGGTTCCTTCGTCTCCTATGCGCGCGAATTCTTCGGCGAGAAGGCCGCATTCGTGGCCGGCTGGATGTACTTCCTGAACTGGTCCATGACCGGGATCGTCGACACCACCGCGATCGCCACCTATCTGCACTATTGGGGACCCTTCCAGCCGATCGCGCAATGGCTGCTGGCGCTGGGCGCGCTGATCATCGTGCTCGGCATCAACCTGGTCTCGGTGAAATGGTTCGGCGAGATGGAATTCTGGGCCGCCATGATCAAGGTGGTGGCCCTGATGACCTTCCTGGTCATCGGCACCGTCTTCCTGGCCGGGCGCTTCGAGGTCGACGGTCAGAGCACCGGCCTGCGCATGGTCTCCGACGCCGGCGGCTGGTTCCCGACCGGCGTGCTGCCGCTGGTCACCGTTACCTCCGGCGTCGTGTTCGCCTACGCCGCCGTCGAAATGGTCGGCATCGCGGCCGGCGAGACCGAGAATCCGGCGAAGATCATGCCGCGCGCCATCAATTCGGTGATCATGCGTATCGCCGTGTTCTATTGCGGCTCGGTGATTCTGCTGGCGCTGCTGCTGCCCTACACCGCGTACAAGGGCGGTGAGAGCCCGTTCGTCACCTTCTTCGGCAAACTCGGTGTCGCGAACATGGGCTCGATCATGAATTTCGTGGTGCTCACCGCGGCGCTGTCGAGTTTGAATGCCGGACTGTATTCGACCGGCCGCATCCTCCGCTCGATGGCGATGAACGGCAGCGCGCCGAAATTCACCTCGCGGATGTCGAGCGCCGGTGTGCCGTACGGCGGCATTCTGCTCACCGCCGCTATTGCGCTGTTCGGTATCTGGCTGAATTACATTGTGCCGTCGCAGGCCTTCGAAATCGTGCTGAACGTCGCGTCGCTCGGCATTCTGGCGTCCTGGGCGACCATCGTGCTGTGCCAGTTGAAGCTGTTCTACCTGTGGAAGAAGGGGCAGGCGGAGCGTCCGGCGTTCCGGATGTTCGGTGCGCCCTACACCGGCATCGCGACGCTGGTGTTCCTCTTCGCGGTGCTGGTGCTGATGGCTTTCGACCATCCGGTCGGTACGTGGACGGTGGCCAGCCTGGTGATCATCGTGCCCGCGCTGGCCATCGGGTGGAAGTTCGCCAGCCCGCGGGTGCTGGCCATCGCCAAGCTGCGTGAGGGCTACACCGGCGAGTTCCCGGTGATTCCGCCGATCCCCATGGACGACAAGTAGTTTTCCGCTTCCGGGGGTAGACTGGGAAACTCTGTCCGGACCTGCGCTTTTCAACGGCCGCACGCGAAATCGCGTGCGGCCGTTATGTGTTCGAGATCACTGTTTCTAATGCCGGCTATCGGCTGTGGCCATGGTCATAACTTGGTCAACCAGATTGTCCGGAATCCGAACATTTGGTTAGCGTCAGGTTCAGCGCGTTCGCAGGGGGCGCGCGACCAGGGGTTACTCGATGAGGAGTGCTGTGAGTTCGCAAACGGCCGTTGCCGACCAGGTGGATATGACACCCGGCGCCACGGGAAACGGCGTTCCAGCCACATTTTTCGAGCGGGTGCTCGACGGGGTGCGGGGGTTGCGCCGTGATGGTTCCGAGATCGACATGCCCGCCAAGGTCCGGGAGACGCAATATGTCGCGCTCGGCGCGATGGGACTGGCGGTGCTGCACAGCCTGCTGTCCATCACCGGCGGCGTCTCGTGCGTGGTCGGCAGTATCGGCCACTTCTTCGCCGCCTGGGTGACCGGCGGTGTCGCACTACTGTTCGGGCTGCGCTCGCGCTGGATCTGGGTGACCGCGCTCGGATTGGCCAGCCTGCAGTCGTTCCTGGGCATCTTCACGCTGGTGTCGGCCGAAATGCCCACGGGCGTGGGGCCGTTCACCGTGCTCTTCGGCGTGATGGTGTCCGGCGCGGTGCTGGCGCTGCTACTGCGCCGCGACCTCTACCGCTGGTTCGGCGCCTGACCTCCGACGCGGCATGCCGCCCACCGGAAGCTGGTGGGCGGCACCCGCTTTCGTCGTCGAGCCGCTAGGTCAGGCTGCGGCCCAGCGCGCGGCCGGCGGCGCGACCGGAGAAGATGCAGCCGCCGAGGAAGGTGCCCTCCAGCGCGTTGTAGCCGTGCACTCCGCCACCGCCGAACCCGGCGACCTCGCCCGCGGCGTACAGGCCCGCGAACGGGGTGCCGTCGGCGCGGATGACCTGCGAGTCCAGATTGGTCTGCAGTCCGCCCAGGGTCTTGCGGGTCAGGATGTTCAGGCGCACGCCGATCAGCGGGCCGTGCGCGGGATCCAGGATCTTGTGCGGGCTCGCCACCCGGACCTTGTCGCCCAGGAAGCGGCGGGCATTGTTGACGGCCATCAGCTGGGCGTCCTTGCTGTATTTGTTCTCGACATCCCGGTCGCGGGCCACGATCTGGCGCTCGATATCGGTGAGGTCCAGCTGCGGGCCGCGCGAGATCTTGTTCATGCCCGCGATCAGCTCGGCGAGGGTGTCGGCGACCACGAAGTCCACGCCGTGCTGCTTGAACGCCTCCACCGGGCCCGGGGCGCCCTTCGCCACCCGGCTCTTGAGGGCCAGCTTCAGATCCTTGCCGGTGAGATCGGGATTCTGTTCCGAGCCCGAGAGCGCGAACTCCTTCTCGATGATCGACTGGTCGAGGATGAACCACGAGTAGTCGTAGCCGGTGGCCAGGATCTGCTTCATGGTGGCATTGGTGTCGAAACCCGGGAAAGCCGGCGCGGTCATGCGCTTTCCATTGGCGTCGAACCACAGCGAGGACGGGCCGGGAATGATGCGAATGGCGTGATCGGGCCAGATCGGATCCCAGTTGTGGATGCCCTCGGTGTAGTGCCACATGCGGTCCCGGTTCACGATGCGCCCGCCCGCGGCCTCGGTGATGCCCAGCATGCGGCCGTCCACGTGCGCGGGCACGCCGGAGATCAGGTGCTCGGGGCAGGGGCCGAGCCGGTCGGCCGGCCAGTTGCGGCGGATGAGTTCGTGATTGTGGCCGATGCCGCCGGAGGACACGATGACAGCCCGCGCGCGGAACTCGAACTCGCTCACGATATTTCGTGACGAGGCGACACCGCGGGCCTCGGTGGCGGGCTCCAGCACGCTGCCGCGCACGCCGGTCACCGCTTCGTCCTCGACGATCAGTTCGTCGACCCGGTGCCGGAAGGCGAAGCCGACCTGTCCCCGCTTCTCGGCCTCGAGCACGGGTTCGAGGAACACCCGCACCACTTCGGGGCCGGTGCCCCAGGTGAGATGGAAGCGCGGCACCGAGTTGCCGTGCCCGTCGGCGGCCACGCCGCCGCGCTCGGCCCAGCCGACCACGGGCGTCACCCGCAGCCCGAGATCGTAGAGATACTGCCGCTTCTCGGTGGCCGCGAACTCCACGTACGCGCGCGCCCACTGCCGCGCCCAGTGGTCCTCGTCCTCACGGTCGAAGCCGGCCGAGCCGAACCAGTCCTGCATGGCGAGCGCGAGGCTGTCCTTGACGCCGAGTCGCCGCTGTTCGGGACTGTCCACGAAGAACAGCCCGCCCAGCGACCAGAACGCCTGGCCGCCCAGGTTGGCGCGGTTCTCCTGATCCAGCACGAGCACGCGGCGTCCCGCCTTGACCAGCTCGTGCGTGGCGACGAGGCCGGCCAGCCCGGCCCCGACCACGATGACATCCGGATTCTCGATCATGCCCATGATTTCCTTGGTGTCGAAGTTCGATACACGAATGTATCGAACGAGGTCGCTGCTGTACAGGTGCTCGATACAGTGCTGTATCGAACGAGGTTGTCGGTGGGACATGGCATGGTTCGAGTGTGCCGACTTCTTCGTCCGGATCCCTGTCACTCGCGGCGGCGCGCCGCACTGCACTCGCGGCACAGGGCTTCGCCTCGGCACCGCCGAGCGGGACGCCCACCCGGCGCACGGTCCTGAAGGTGCTCGACAGCACCCGGCTGCTGCAGTTGGACTCGGTGTCGGCGGTGGTGCGCGCGCACTACGCCCCGGTGTTCAGCCGGATCGGGGCCTACGACCGGGCGCTGCTGGACGAGGCCGCGTGGGGGCACACCGCCCGGCGGCCGCGGCAGCTCATCGAGTACTGGGCGCACGAGGCGGCGCTGATTCCGGTCGAGGACTGGTCGCTCATGCGCTGGCGCATGGTGCAGTACCGGCACGGACGCTGGAACGGGATGCGGCAGGTGCTCGAACGAAATCCGGCCCTGGCCGACGATGTGCTCGGTGTGGTCAAGGAGTTCGGGGCCAGCACGGCGGGGGAGATCGAGCGGCATCTGGAGCTGGATCGGCCACGGGCCAAGGACAACTGGGGCTGGAACTACAGCGACACCAAGGTGGTGTGCGAGGCGCTGTTCGCGGCGGGGGAGCTGACGGTGCCGAAACGGGTGGGCTTCCAGCGGCATTACGACCTGGCCGCGAATGTCCTTCCGGCCCCGGTCCTCTCGCGCGAACCGGACGAAGCCGACGCGGTGCGGGAACTGGTGCGGCGGGCGGCGCGAGCGCACGGCATCGGCTCCGAAACCGATCTGCGGGACTACTACCGGCTCAGCCGCCGCCAAACCGAGCCCGCCATCGCCGATCTCCTCGACGCCGGGGAGTTGGAGCAGGTCACCGTCGCCGGCTGGGACAAGCCCGCCTACCTGCATGCCGAGGCGCGCACTCCGCGCCGGGTGACGGGCGCGGCCCTGCTGTGCCCCTTCGATCCGCTCATCTTCTTCCGCGACCGCACCGAGCGGCTTTTCGACTTCCACTACCGCATCGAGATCTACACGCCGGAACACAAACGCATGCACGGGTATTACGTCTTCCCGTTCCTGCTGGACGGCGAACTGGTGGCGCGGGTGGACCTGCGTGCCGAGCGCGGGACCGGGCGGTTGCTGGTGCCGGGCGCGTTCGCCGAGCCGGGCCGGGACCACTCGCGGGTGGCGGCCGCGCTGGCCGCGGCGCTGCGGGCCATGGCCGACTGGCTCGAACTCGAAACCGTCGAGGTGGGCGAAAAGGGCGATCTCGCACCGGCTTTGCGGCGCGAGATCGCGTAGGTCCGCGCAACGCGGATCGGAACGGTGAGCGTCAGGTCAGAACGGCCCGTCGGTCCAGGCATTCAGCACGATGCCGTTCTTGCCCTCACCCCTGCACTCGATCGTCATGGGGATGAGCGGCCGTGGCGAATCGCCCACGATGTAGGTGGGGGCCTGGTAGCCGCTGCCCACCTGCCGGGTGCCCAGGCACTGCACCACCGCGGCGTACCAGGTGTCCGCGGGGCAGGTGAAGGTCGCGGTGTCGAGCGTCCGCTCGATGCGGCAGACCGAGTCGGCGCGGGCAGTCGGCGCCGACACCGTGATCAGGCCTGCCACGCCGATGCCGAGTGCGGAACCTATCGCGAGTGACCTGCGGCGCGGGTGGAGATGGTGATGGTTCGTCATCGAACAAGCTCCCTCGTATACGGACAGATAACGCGAAACAGTTCATCCCATACTGGCCACGAGACCCCGCTGGACGGCCGAACCCCGTAGAGATCGGTGTTCGGCGTGGCGCGTCCTGCGGGACGCACGGACGCTGCCGGTCCGCGCCCGATGCGCATCCCCAGGCGATGCACTGCTGCGCGCGAGTGGCGGCGGAAACGCAGTCGGATCATGGCGTTCCCTCCGGGTGAATGATCTTGCGGATACTTCGTCGCCGGGACCGCCGCGGATGGTCGCCCGGAGGCCCCTGGGTGTATCGGAGGCCTTGGCCGCCTGTCGGGGGCACTGACTAACCTGGAGCCGTGGCAGATCCCGCGACCTACCGGCCCGCACCGGGCACCATTCCCGTCGAACCAGGTGTCTACAAGTTCCGGGACAAGTTCGGGCAGGTCATCTATGTCGGCAAGGCGAAAAGCCTGCGCCAGCGCCTGAACTCGTACTTCGCCGACGTGGCCGGGCTGCACCCGCGCACCCGGCAGATGGTGACCACGGCGGCCGGGGTCGAGTGGACCGTGGTGTCCACCGAGGTGGAAGCGCTGCAGCTGGAATACAACTGGATCAAGGAATTCGATCCCCGCTTCAATGTCCGCTACCGCGACGACAAGTCGTATCCGGTGCTGGCGGTCAGCCTCGACGAGGAGTATCCGCGGGTGTTCGTCTACCGCGGCGCGCGCAAGAAGGGCGTGCGGTACTTCGGCCCGTACGCCCACGCCTGGGCCATTCGCGAGACCCTGGATCTGCTGCTGCGGGTGTTCCCGGTGCGGACCTGCTCGGCGGGAGTCTTCAAGCGGCACAGTCAGATCGGGCGGCCGTGCCTGCTCGGCTATATCGACAAGTGCTCCGCGCCGTGCATCGGCCGGGTGAGCGCGGCCGAGCACCGGCAGATCGTGGACGACTTCTGCGACTTCCTCTCCGGCAAGACCGACCGCCTGGTCAAGCAGCTCGAGCGCCGCATGCACGAGGCCGCCGACGAACTCGACTTCGAGCTGGCCGCCCGCCTGCGCGACGACGTGCAGGCGCTCAAGCGCGCCCTGGAGAAGCAGGCCGTGGTGCTGGGCACCGGCACCGACGCCGATGTCATCGACTTCGCGGTGGACGAGCTCGAGGTCGCGGTCCAGATCTTCCACGTGCGCGACGGCCGGGTGCGCGGGCAGCGCGGCTGGGTGGTCGACAAGTCCGGCGACGCCCTGGACCTGGGGCGGTCAGGCCCGGAGGCGGCAGCCGGCGTAACCACGGAGGGCCCCGGCCCAGGTCCGATCGATCCGGACCTGGGGCGGTCAGGCCCGGAGGCGTCGCTCCACCTCCCAGCGCTTGCCGGCGTAACCACGGGGGGTCCCGGCTCAGCTCCGATCGAGCCCGACGTGGCGGAATCCGGCGGCGAGCTGGCCGCCCTGGTCGAGCAGTTCCTCACCCAGTTCTACGGCGAGCAGACCGCGGTCGCCGCGCAGAGCGGGGACGCGCAGCCCGGGGCCGTGGTCCCGCGCGAGGTGCTGGTCCCGGCCCTGCCCAATGATCATGAGCAGGTTCAGCAGTGGCTCTCGGACCTGCGCGGATCGGCCGTGCAGCTGCGGGTGCCGCAGCGCGGCGACAAGAAGGCGCTGGCCGAGACCGTGCAGCGCAATGCCCAGGAGGCCCTGGCCCAGCACAAGCTCAAGCGCGCCGGCGACCTGACCGCGCGTTCGGCAGCGCTGCAGGAACTACAGGACGCCCTGGATCTGGACAGCGCGCCGCTGCGCATCGAATGCGTGGACATCTCGCATGTGCAGGGCACCGATGTGGTGGCCTCGCTGGTCGTGTTCGAGGACGGCCTGGCCCGCAAGTCCGAGTACCGGCACTACGCCATCAAGGAGGCCGCGGGCGACGGCCGCTCCGACGACGTCGGCAGCATCGCCGAGGTGACCCGGCGGCGCTTCGGCAAGCTCCGCCGCGACCTGGACGCCGCCGAGGCCGCCGACCTCGAATCCGGTTCGGACCCAGTCGAATCCAGCCTGCCCGGCATCGATCCCCGGACCGGTAAGCCGCGCCGCTTCGCCTACCCGCCCAACCTGTACGTGGTGGACGGCGGTGCCCCGCAGGTGAATGCGGCCGCGGAGGTGCTCGACGAACTCGGCATCACCGATGTCGCGGTCATCGGACTGGCCAAGCGCCTGGAAGAGGTGTGGGTGCCGAACGAGGCGGACCCGGTGATCATGCCGCGCTCCAGTGAGGCGCTGTATCTGCTGCAGCGGGTCCGCGACGAGGCGCACCGTTTCGCCATCACCTTCCACCGCTCCAAACGCTCGCGGCGGATGACCGAATCGGTGCTGGACTCGGTGCCCGGACTGGGCTCGGCGCGCAAGACCGCGCTGGTCACGCACTTCGGATCGGTCGCCAAGCTCAAGCAGGCTACGGTGGAGCAGATCATCGAGGTCCCGGGCATCGGCGTGGCGACGGCCAAGGCGGTCCTGGCCGCCCTGCAGCAGCCGTAGCAACCGAGCGTGCGGACCCATCGGCTCGCCGCGAAGACGCGTCGGATCGGGGCCCACCGGGTAGAGTGCGACACGCCGAATAGCAAAACTACGACACGCCGTGTGTGCAGGTCGGGAGCAGAAATCACAGCTGTGTCTCGCTCCCCTCGTGCGCCTGCCGCGTTTCGGGGTGTCGGTGCAGGATGATCGAGGGAACTCCAGACACGAACCGGTAGGACATGACGCGCGTCGAAGCCAGTACTGATACGGCCGAAAACAGCAAGGCAACCGATAAAGGTGAGTCCCAGCCGACCGCCCGCCGTGGGCGGTCGGCACCCGATTCCGCACCGGTCGAGGTCGTCATCGTGACGGGCCTGTCCGGCGCCGGGCGCGGCACCGCCGCCAAGGTGCTCGAGGATCTCGGCTACTACGTGGCCGACAATCTTCCACCCGAATTGATCGGCCGCATGGTCGATCTCGGCCGCGGCGCCGAACCGCCCATCCGCAAACTGGCGCTCGTCATGGACGTGCGCAACCGCTTCTTCACCGGGAACCTCGCCGCGGTCGGCGAGCAGCTACGGGCCGCGGGTGTACGTACCCGCATCCTGTTCCTGGAGGCCTCCGACGATGTGCTGATCCGCCGCTTCGGGTTCGCGCGCCGCCGCCATCCGCTGCAGAGCGAGAGCGCCGACGGCACCCTCACCGCCGGCATCGCCGCCGAGCGGCAGCGTCTGGACCCGGTGAAAACGGCCGCCGACGTGGTCATCGACACCACCGCGCTGTCCATTCACCAGCTGCATCGCAAGCTCGAGGAGGTCTACGGCGGCGACGCCGCCACCGTGCTACAGCTGACCGTTCAATCGTTCGGTTTCAAATACGGAGTCCCGCTCGACGCCGACATGGTGTTCGATTTGCGGTTCCTGCCGAATCCGCATTGGATTCCCGAACTCCGCGAAAAGACCGGACAGGACGCCCCGGTCAGCGAGTATGTGTTGTCGCGGCCGGGTGCCCAGGACTACCTGGGCACCGCGCGGCATCTCGTCGACCTGACGACCGAGGGCTACCGCCAAGAGGGGAAGCGATACATGACCGTGGCAGTGGGCTGCACCGGCGGCAAACACCGCAGTGTGGCGATAGCGGAGGCGCTGGGCGAGGCGCTGGCGGGCAGCGACTCGGCTCCGGCGGGCAACGACTCGGGTGACGTGGTGCGCGTGGTTCATCGGGATCTGGGGCGGGAATGAGTGAGAACGACTCCGTCCGCTCCACCAATCCGGCCATCGCGGCCCTCGGTGGTGGGCACGGCCTGTATTCGACGCTGACCGCCATCCGGCGGCTCACCCGCAAGATCACCGCGGTGGTGACGGTCGCCGACGACGGCGGCTCCTCGGGGCGGCTGCGGTCCGAGCTGGGCATGCTGCCCCCTGGCGATCTGCGAATGGCCTTGGCGGCCTTGGCCGAAGAGGCCGACGGCATCTGGGCGCGAACTTTGCAACACCGCTTCGGCGGCACCGGCGCGCTGGCCGGGCATTCGGTGGGCAATCTGATTCTGGCGGGTCTCACCGAGGAGCTGGGCGATCCGCTCGCGGCCCTCGACGAGGCCGGGAGGGTCCTGCGCATCACCGGCCGCGTGCTGCCCATGTCGCCCATCGCGCTCACCATCGAGGCGGATGTGTCTGGGCTGGAAGGCGATCCGCGCGTGAGCCGCTGCATCCGCGGTCAGGTGGCCGTGGCGACCACGCCGGGCAAGGTGCGCCGGGTGCGGCTGATCCCCTCGGATCCGCCCGCCTGCCCCGAGGCGACCTCGGCCATCGAGCACGCCGACGTGGTGGTGCTGGGCCCCGGAAGCTGGTTCACGAGCGTCATCCCGCATGTGCTGGTGCCCGAATTGCACGAAGCGCTACTGCACACGCGGGCACGGAAAGTGCTGGTGCTCAACCTCGCTGCCGAACCGGGCGAAACGGCCGGATTCAGCGCCGAACGGCACCTGCATGTATTGTCCCAGCACGCACCGGATTTCACAGTCGACCATGTTCTGGTGGACTCCGGTTCCGTACCCGAGGGTAGGGAACGCGAACATCTGGCAAGAGCTGCCGAACAGCTGCGTGCGCGAGTAACCTTCGCTGATGTCGCCGAGGCGGGGACGGACCGGCACCACCCCGGAAAGCTTGCCGCCGCACTGGATCAGGTGATCCGGCAACCTCGGCCGGAATTGGCAGGGCTTCGAGTCGAAGGACGGCATATGGGCCAACGTGTGCGGTCCGGGTTGGGTGGAAAGGAGCGCGTCTCGTGGCGATGACAGCGGAAGTGAAGGACGAGCTGAGCCGGCTCTCTGTATCACAGGTGAGCTCGCGCAAAGCGGAATTGTCCGCGCTACTGCGGTTCGCCGGTGGATTGCACATCGTCGGCGGTCGAGTGATCGTCGAAGCCGAGGTGGACATGGGTTCCATTGCACGTCGGCTGCGCCGAGAGATCTTCGAGCTGTACGGATACGGCTCGGACGTGCATGTCCTCGGCGCCGGCGGGCTCCGGAAAACCTCCCGGTACGTGGTACGGGTTTCCAAGGAGGGCGAGGCGCTGGCGCGCCAGACCGGTTTACTCGATGTGCGCGGTCGTCCGGTGCGCGGGCTGCCCGCCCAGGTGGTGGGCGGCAGCATCGGGGATGCCGAAGCCGCTTGGCGTGGAGCGTTTCTCGCGCACGGCTCGCTCACCGAGCCGGGCCGCTCCTCGGCGCTGGAGGTGAGCTGCCCCGGGCCGGAGGCGGCGCTCGCCCTGGTCGGCGCCGCGCGGCGGATGGGCATCTCGGCCAAGGCGCGCGAGGTGCGCGGCACCGATCGCGTCGTGGTGCGTGACGGTGAGGCGATCGGCGCCCTGCTCACCCGCATGGGTGCGCAGGACACCCGGCTCACCTGGGAGGAGCGGCGCATGCGCCGCGAGGTCCGGGCGACGGCCAACCGGCTGGCCAATTTCGACGATGCCAACCTGCGTCGTTCGGCCCGCGCTGCCGTGGCCGCGGCGGCCCGCGTGGAGCGCGCGCTCGAGATACTGAGCGAGGATGTGCCGGATCATCTGGCCGCCGCGGGCAAGCTGCGCGTGCTGCACCGGCAGGCGTCCCTGGAGGAGCTGGGCCAGCTGGCCGATCCGCCCATGACGAAAGACGCTGTGGCGGGCCGGATCCGGCGGCTGCTGTCGATGGCCGACCGGCGCGCCAAGGAACTCGGCGTGCCCGACACCGAAAGTGCTGTCACCGCAGAGCTGCTCGAAGAGGCGTGAAACATCCACGCCGCCGCATAAACTGATCGATACCGCACGGTGATTCCGTCCGGAAGCGTCGCAACCCCAAGGGTCGCGGCGCTTCCGGTCGTACGTGATGGAAGTGAACGTTTCGTAGTTCACCGTGGCGGGGGTGTGTCCGTGATGTTTCCGTTACAGGTCTAGGGTTAGCACCGCAACGGAAACGATCCGCGAAGCTGAGGAGCGAAAACGTGACTGTCCGGGTAGGGATCAACGGCTTCGGCCGCATCGGGCGAAACTTCTTCCGAGCCGTCGAGGCGCAGAAGGCCCTCGGCACCACCGACATCGAGATCGTGGCTGTCAACGATCTGACCGACAACAAGTCGCTGGCGACCCTGCTGAAGTACGACTCGATCCTCGGCCGCCTGCCGCAGGACGTTTCCCTGGACGGCGACGAGACCATCGTCGTCGGCGACCAGCGCATCACCGCGCTGGCCATCAAGGAGGGCCCGGCCGCGCTGCCGTGGGGTGACCTGGGGGTCGACGTGGTCGTCGAGTCCACCGGTATCTTCACCGATGCCACCAAGGCGAAGGGTCACCTGGCCGCCGGCGCCAAGAAGGTCATCATCTCCGCGCCCGCCAAGGGCGAGGACATCACCATCGTGATGGGCGTCAACGACGACAAGTACGACGGTTCGCAGAACATCATCTCGAACGCGTCCTGCACCACCAACTGCCTGGGCCCGATTGCCAAGGTGCTCAACGACTCCTTCGGCATCGAGCGTGGTCTGATGACCACCGTGCACGCCTACACCCAGGACCAGAACCTGCAGGACGGCCCGCACTCGGATCTGCGTCGCGCCCGCGCGGCCGCGCTGAACATCGTGCCCACCGGCACCGGCGCCGCCAAGGCCATCGGCCTGGTGCTGCCCGAGCTGCTCGGCAAGCTGAACGGTTACGCGCTGCGCGTGCCGGTCCCGACCGGTTCGCTCACCGACCTGACCGTGGACCTGGCCAAGACCGCCTCGATCGACGAGATCAACGCCGCCATGAAGGCCGCCGCGGACGGCCCGATGAAGGGCATCCTGAAGTACAACGTCGACCCGATCGTCTCCTCCGACATCGTGACCGACCCGCACTCCTCCATCTACGACGCGCCGCTGACCCAGGTCATCGACAACCAGGTCAAGGTCGCCTCGTGGTACGACAACGAGTGGGGCTACTCCAACCGTCTCGCCGACCTCGTCGGCCTCGTCGGCAAGTCCCTCTAAGCGCCGATGACCATCAAGACTCTGCAGGATCTGCTGAACGAGGGCGTCGAGGGCCGGGGCGTGCTGGTGCGCTCCGATCTGAATGTTCCCCTCGAATTCCCTGTTTCGAGCGACCCGCGAGCGATCGCTGGCGGCGGCGTCATCACCGACCCGGGCCGCATCATCGCGTCCGCGCCGACCATCAAGGCGCTGGCCGAGGCCGGCGCCAAGGTCATCGTGACCGCGCACCTGGGCCGCCCCCAAGGCGAGCCGGATCCGAAGTTCTCCCTTGCGCCGGTCGCGGCGCGGCTGTCGGAGGAGCTGGGCCGCAATGTCCAGCTCGCCGGCGACGTGGTGGGTCAGGACGCGCTCGCCCGCTCCGAGGGCCTCACCGACGGTGATGTGCTGCTGCTGGAGAACATTCGCTTCGACGCGCGCGAGACCAGCAAGGACGACGCCGAGCGCGCCAAGCTCGCCCGTGCCCTGGTCGAGCTGGTCGGCGACGACGGCGCGTTCGTGTCCGACGGTTTCGGTGTGGTGCACCGCAAGCAGGCGTCGGTCTACGACGTGGCCAAGCTGCTGCCGCACTACGCGGGGACGCTGGTCGCGGCCGAGACCGAGGTGCTGAAGAAGCTCACCGAGAGCCCGGAGCGCCCGTACGCGGTCGTGCTCGGCGGTTCCAAGGTCTCCGACAAGCTGGCGGTCATCGAGGCGCTCGCGCCGAGGGTCGACACGTTGGTCATCGGCGGCGGCATGTGCTTCACCTTCCTTGCGGCACAGGGCCTTTCGGTGGGCACGTCGCTGCTGCAGCAGGAGATGATCGAGACCTGCAAGGGGCTGCTGGACAAGTACGCCGACGTCATCCACCTGCCGGTGGACATCGTGGTGGCCGACAAGTTCGCGGCCGACGCGGACTCGAAGACCGTGCCCGCCCACGAGATTCCGGACGGCTGGATGGGTCTGGACATCGGTGCCGACTCGGCCGCCCGCTTCTCGGCGCTGCTGACCGAGGCCAAGACCGTGTTCTGGAACGGCCCCATGGGCGTGTTCGAGTTCGAGAAGTTCTCGGCCGGCACCCGCGGTGTCGCCGAGGCGATCGCCACGGCGACCTCGAAGGGCGCGTTCACGGTCGTCGGTGGCGGCGACTCGGCCGCGGCCGTGCGTACCCTCGGTCTGCCGGACGACGGTTTCTCGCACATCTCCACCGGTGGCGGCGCGTCGCTGGAATACCTGGAGGGCAAGGAACTTCCCGGCCTCAGCGTCTTGGAAGATTCCGTGTTGGAGGGCCGCTGAATGGCACGTAAGCCTTTGATCGCCGGCAACTGGAAGATGAACCTCAACCACCTCGAGGCCATCGCTCTGGTGCAGAAGATCGCATTCGCGTTGCCGGAGAAGTACTTCGACAAGGTCGACGTGACGGTGATCCCGCCGTTCGTGGACCTGCGCAGCGTGCAGACGCTGGTCGAGGGTGACCGTCTCCTGATCACCTACGGTGCCCAGGACGTGTCCACCCACGACGAGGGCGCCTACACCGGCGAGATCAGCGGCTCCATGCTGGCCAAGCTGGGCTGCAGTTTCGTCGTGGTGGGTCACTCGGAGCGGCGTCAGTACCACAACGAGGACGACGCCACCGTGCTGGCCAAGGCCAAGCAGGCGCTCAAGTACGGCATCACTCCGATCGTCTGCATCGGTGAGGGCCTGGGCGTCCGCGAGACCAAGACCCATGTCGAGTACAACCTCGAGCAGCTGCGCGGCTCCCTCAAGGGCCTGACGGCCGAGGAGATCTCGAAGATCGTCATCGCTTATGAGCCGGTCTGGGCCATCGGCACCGGCAAGGTCGCCACCCCGGCCGACGCGCAGGAAGTCTGCGGTGCCATCCGCAAGGAACTCGCCGAACTGGCGAATCCCGAAGTGGCGGCCGGTGTCCGGGTCCTCTACGGCGGCTCGGTCAACGCCAAGAACGTCGGCGAACTGGTCGGCCAGACCGACATCGACGGCGCTCTCGTGGGCGGCGCGTCCCTGAAGGGTGACGAGTTCGCCACCCTCTCCGCGATCGCCGCCGGCGGCCCCCTGCCGTAACGGTTTCCGCTGCACAGGGCCGGGCATCCGCTGGATGCCCGGCCTTTCGCGGTCTCCGGGCGCCGAGTACGTGATCGCGGGCGGGGATGACGCCGCCGCGCCGGGGTGCTCCCATCGGCCGCGGTGCTCATGCTCGAGAATGATCGATATGAGCGACTGGAATACGAACATCATCAACGAGTTTCGGGCCAATGAGGGACGGGTCGGGGGGCCGTTCGAGGGGGCACCGATAATTCTCGTGCACCATCGGGGCCGAAAGACCGGGCGGGAGCATGTGACGCCCATGATGTACCTGGCCGATGAGCAGGATCCGGCGACCATGTACGTTTTCGCGTCCAAGGCGGGCGCGCCCACGAATCCGGACTGGTACTACAACCTGACCAAGGTGGGGAAGGCCGAGGCCGAGGTCGGGACCGAGACCTTCCTGGTCGAGGTCACCGAGGTGACCGGCGCGGATCGCGACCGGATCTATGAAGAACAGGCCCGGCGATACCCGGGTTTCGGCGAGTACGCCGTGAAGACCGCCGGTATCCGCACCATCCCGGTGCTGGCGCTGCGCCGGGCCTAGGTTCGCGGCCGCAGGGCGCGGGTGCTCGGTCCGCGCCCTGGTAGGCGTCGGCGCGGGTGCGTTCGACGTATGGGTGGTCGGGGGTGTTCGAGGGGATGGTGGGCGCGGAGATCGATCCCTGGTAGGCCGACGACCGGGGCCGAGGCGGGGTCGACGGTAGCGGCGGCCTCGTTCGTCGGTGGGAATCCGGGAGTGGGGTGCGGGGCCGCCTCGTCCATGAATTCATTTGCGGCGGTGTGGGAGTCGGCGGGGGAGTGTCAGCCGCCCGGGTGCAGGGGCGTCGGAATCGCGGGCGAGTGATCGCCGAATCTTGCTGGTCAGGACCTTTTCGCATGCTGCCCGCATGGCTGACAGGCAGTCCCTTCTTGACAGTAACTGTCATATCGGCAGATACTCGCTGTAACGAAGGAGGGCGACGAATGTCATTGCGGGAGCGGCAGCGCCGGCAGGTGCGCGGCGAGATTCAGCGGGCGGCGTACGAGTTGTTCGCGGAGAAGGGCTTCGGGGAGGTGACGACCGAGCAGATCGCCGCCGCGGCGGGTGTGTCGGCCAGTACCTACTTCCGGCATGTGCGGAGCAAGGAGGATCTGCTGCTGGATCCGGTCCGCGAGGGCGGGTCGGGAATCGTCGCGCTGCTCGAGGAGCGCGACGGCGACGAGCCCGCGGATGTGGCGCTGGCGCAGTCGATTCTGGCGCGTTCCACCGCGCTGGCCCCGGCGGAGCTGGAGCAGTGGCGGGCCGCGTTCCGCACCGCTCCGCATCTGCTGGAGCGGGTGGCTCTGATCACCCCGGAGCATCGGACGCGCCTGGTCGAGCTGGTCGCGCAGCGGATGGGCCGGGATCCCCAGCGGGACAGCACTCCGGGTTTGCTGGTGCATCTCATGCTGGCGGCGGCGGAGTTCGGTTACCTGCAGTGGCTGCGTAATTCGGCGCAGCCGGAGATGTCGCTGGCGGTGTGCGTCGAAGGCGCGCTGGACGCCGTGACCGGGGAGCGCTGGCGGAGCGACGGCTGAAAGCGGTTGGCACGCAGGCAGATAGCTACAACAGAACACGAAGATAGAGGAAACATGCAGCAGGACAGGGCAACTGACGAGATATTCGATCTGATCGTCGTGGGGTCGGGGGCGGCGGGTATGGCCGCGGCGTTGACGGCCGCCCACCACGGACTGTCCACGGTGATCGTCGAGAAGGCGCGGGCATGGGGCGGATCCACCGCGAGATCCGGCGGCGGAGTGTGGATTCCGGGTAATGCTGTGCTGCGCCGCGACGCGCCCGCCGATGACCCCGAGGCCGCACGAGCCTATTTGAAGCACATCGTCGGTCCCGGGGTGCCGCCGGAGCGGATCGACACCTTCCTCGATCGCGGGCCGGAGGCCTTCGACTTCCTGGCCGCGCACGCGCCGCTGCGCATGCGATGGGTGCCGGGCTATTCCGACTACTACCCGGAGGCGCCCGGTGGACGCGGCCACGGCCGCTCCATCGAGCCCGTGCCCTACAACGCCACCGGACTCGGTGCCGAATTGGACACGCTGGAGCCCGATTACGTGAAGGCGCCGAAGAACGTTGTGCTCACCCAGGCCGAGTTCCGGCAGCTGCATCTGGGCCTGCGCAATCCGCGCAGTCCGCTGGCGGCCGTGCACGTCGCCGGGCGGTGGCTGGCGGCGGCCGTGCTGCGCCGGCGCGTCCTGACCCGCGGCCAGGCCTTGAGCGCCATGCTGCGCGCGGGTCTGCTGGAGGCGAATGTGCCGCTGTGGCTGGACACTCCGCTGGTGGACCTGCGCACCGAGGACGGCCGGGTCACGGGCGCGGTGGTGCGCCGGGACGGGCGCGAGCAGGTGCTCACCGCCCGCCGGGGCGTGGTCATCGCATCCGGCGGCTTCGAGCACAACGAGGCGATGCGCAAGCAGTACCAGCGCGAGCCGATCGGCACCGACTGGACCGTCGGCGCGCAGGCCAATACCGGAGACGGCATTCGCGCGGGCGAGAATGCCGGTGGCGCGGTGGAATTCATGGCCGACGCCTGGTGGGGTCCGTCCATTCCGCTGCCCCGGGTGGCCTGGTTCTGCCTTGCCGAGCGCAATCTGCCGGGCAGTATCGTCGTCAACGACCGCGGCGAGCGGTTCATGAACGAATGCCTGCCCTATGTCGAGGCCACCCACCGCATGTACGGCGGCGAGCACGGGCAGGGTGCGGGTCCGGGCGAAAACCTGCCCGCCTGGCTGATTTTCGACCAGCGCTACCGCAACCGCTACCAGTTCGCGGGTGTCCTGCCGCGTCAGCCCCTGCCCGGCCGCTGGTTCAAGTCGGGCGCGCTCACCCGCGCCGACTCGCTCCCCGAACTCGCCGAGAAGATCGGTGTCCCGGTCGAGAAGCTCCGGGCCACCGTGACCCGTTTCAACGAATTCGCCGCCGCCGGTACCGATCCCGACTTCGGCCGCGGTGACAGCGCCTACGACAACTACTACGGCGACCCGCGCAACCGTCCGAACCCGAATCTCGGTGCGCTGGAGACGGGTCCGTTCTACGCGGCGAAACTGGTACCGGGCGACCTCGGCACCAAGGGCGGCCTGAGCGCCGATGTCGACGGCCGGGTGCTGCGGGCGGACGGTTCGGTGATCGAGGGCCTGTACGCGGCCGGCAATGCGAGCGCTCCGGTCATGGGCCACACCTACGCCGGTCCCGGCGCGACCATCGGCCCCGCTGTGGTCTTCGGTTACCTGGCGGCCCGCCACGCGGCAGGCCGGTAGTCCCGGTGCCGACCGGCGCACCGCTGGGGGATCCGTCCGGTCCCGCGGCGGTGCGCCACCGACTTCCGGGTCAGGCCAGGACCGCGCCGCCGTCGAGGGGCAGGACGGTGCCGGTGGCGTGGGGCTGGGTGAGGAAGAAGACGAAGGCCTGCGCGATATCGTCCACTTCCGCGATGCGGCGCAACGGCGTCGCGGCCGCGGTGTCGGCATAGAACTGCTCGCGCAGCTCCTCGGGGAAGTTCCACAGCGGCGACCGGACCACACCGGGCATGACCGCGTTCACCCGGATCGGCGCCAGTTCCACCGCCAGCGCCCGGGTCAGGGTCTCGATCGCGCCGCACACGCTGGAGGTGACCGTTGAACCCGGAACGGGGCGCGGCCCGGCGGTACCGCTGGTCAGGGTGATCGACCCGTCGGCCCGCAGCCGCGGCGCGGCCGCCTGCACCGCGGCCAATACGCCGAAGTACCGCAGCTCGAAGAACTTCCGCGCGGCGTCGAGATCCAGATCGGCCAGCGGGGAGAGCAGCAGCGGCTCGCCGGCGGTGTAGACGAGGTGGTCGAGCGCGCCGAGTTCATCGAACAGCGCTCGAATCCGGTTGGTGTCGTTGAGGTCCGCGACCACGCCGGTGACGCCGGCCGGGAGTTCGGCCACCGCGCGGTCCACGTTCTCCTGGCGGCTGGAGACGACGGTGACCTTCGCGCCCTGTGCGGCGGTCGCGGCGGCGACGGCGTAGCCGATTCCGGAGGTGCCGCCCAGGATGACGACGTGCTGTCCGTCGAGAGACATCGGATTTCCTTTCGGGGAAGTCTGCGTGTGTGCCTCTCCACCTTGGGTTTCGCGACCCTCTCCCGTCCAAGACCTATACCGCCGCCTGTAATACCCTGAAGGCATCATGAGTGATGTCGATCTGCGCAAGCTGCGTTACTTCGTGGCGGTGGCCGAACACCTGCATTTCGGCCGCGCGGCCGAGCAGCTCTTCATCGCGCAACCGGTGCTGTCTCGCCAGATTCGCGCGCTCGAGGAGGAACTGGGCGCGCAGCTGTTCGCCCGCGATCGCCGCGGGACCGCGCTGACGGCGGCGGGGGAGCAACTGCTGGCCGACGCCAGACCGCTACTCGCCGCCGCGGAAGCCTTGCAGCGCCGGGTGATTCGGGCCGTCGAGGGGACGCAGCGTTTCACCGTCGGCTTCATGCCCGGTCTCATCGTGACCGCCGCGGTGCGGACGCTCACCGAGCGTCACCCCGGCCTCACCGTCGATCTGGTACGCACCGGCTGGTTCGACCAGGTCGAGGTGATCCATGACGGCCGCGTCGACGTCAGCGTGGTGCGGCTGCCGGTGGACCCGCACGGTCTCGTCGTGCGCCCGCTCTACACCGAGCCCCGGGTCGTGGTGCTGCCCGCCGACCATCGCCTCGCGGGCAAGGACGCGGTCGTCGTCGGCGATCTCGCCGACGAGCACCTGCTCCAGGACCCGGACATGGTCCCCGAATGGAGTGCGGTGGCAACCGAATTGCGCACCGATCGCCCCGCCGTCCCGGTCTTCCACAGTGTGGAGGAGAAGCTCGAGCACGTCGCCGCGGGCTGGGGCATCATGTTCCTGCCGCTGTCGGTGGTGACCTTCTATACCCGCCCGGACATCGCCTACGTCCCGGTTCCCGACCTCGCGCCGCTGCAGGTGAGCCTGGCGTGGTCGTCGGCACGCCCGGTTCCGCTGGCCGAGGAGTTCGCCGTCCTTGCCGCCCAGTGAGATTCGATCCATGCCGTCCATTTCGGGGGTGATCTCGATTCGGGGCGACGAATGCCGCGTGAGCGGTTACCGTCGATGGTGTGTTCGGCATCATCAGGCCCTGCCGTCATCGGCTGGGCGAGGAACTCGGGCGGGCCTGGCTGGCGCAACTGTGCGGACTCTGTCTGGCACTGCGTGACGACCATGGTCAGAGCGCCCGCATGGCAACCAATTACGACGGGCTGATCGTCTCGGCCCTGGTGGAGGCGCAGTCCACGGCGCCGCCCACCCGCCGCGCGGCCGGGCCCTGCCCGCTGCGCGGCATGAAGCGCGCCGACGTCGCCACCGGCGACTGCGTCCGGCTGGCCGCCACGGTCTCGCTGGTGCTGGCCGCCGCCAAGGTGCGCGATCACGTGGCCGATCACGACGGCGTGGCGGGCGCGGCCGGATTCCGGCCCGCCGCCCGGCGCATCGCCCAGCGCTGGGCCCGGCAGGGCGAATCCACCGGCGCCGGACTCGGTTTCGACACCGGCGTGCTGGTCACCGCGGTGGACCGGCAGGGCGAGGTGGAGGCCGCGGCCGCGATGGGCACCCCGCTGCTGGAGGTCACCGAACCCACCGAGACCGCGACCGCCGCGGCCTTCGGCCACACCGCCGTCCTGGCGGGACGCCCGGGAAACCAGGCAGCGCTGTCGGAGGTCGGCCGATTGTTCGGCCGCATAGCGCATCTCGTGGATGCCGTCGAGGACCTGGATGAGGATCTCGCGCACGGAAAGTGGAATCCACTGGCCGCCACGGGAACCGAGGTTACCGAGGCGCACCGATTGTGCACCGATGCTCTGCTGGGTATCGAATTGGCCTTGGCCGACGTGGAATTCACCGATGGACGGCTGATTCACAAGCTGCTGAAGCACGAGCTGAACCGGTCGGTGACAAGGACCTTCGGCGGTCCCGCGCACACCTGCGCGAATCACGGTGCGGCCACCGCGCCGCTGAGCCGCCGGCGTCGCCGTGGTCCGGGGCCGGGCCCGTGGGGTCCGCCGCCGCCCGGCTACGGCCCGCCTCCGGGCTACGGCCCGGGTCCCGGCTACTACGGTCCCGCCCCGCGGCGCCGCGGTGGCTTCTGCCTGCCGTGCTGTGAGGGCTGCGTCTGCTGCGGCGAGGGATGCTGCTGTTGTGAGGAATCCTGTTGCTGCTGTGAGGAAACCTGCTGCGACTGCTGAGTCACCGCGAGGGGCGGGCACTGCGGATTGCCCGGCCCTCCCGGCCCGATGAACCCGCCACCTCCGGGTAGACGGCTCACCGATGCCGGATCGGCTAGCTGGAGGCGGAGGCGGAGCCGGTCGAGAGCAGGCTGCTGCCGCTCGCGCTGCCGCTGATCAGATTCGACAGGCCCGAGGAGCCGGTGTTCGTGGTGGTGGTCTGCAGGGTCCAGGTGCCGCAGCCGCTGGTGAAGAAGGCGACGTCGGTGGGCTTGATCTCGACGGTGACGGTGCCGTTGACCGCGCCGCCGGCCTGGATGGTGGCGCTGGCGTCGGGGGTGATGGCCGACAGCCGCGCCCAGGCGCACACGGTGGCGGCCGTCGTGGTCTTATAGACACCGGGTTGGATGTCGACGCCGACCTTGAAGGTGGCATCGGTGCTCATGCTGGTGCCGACGGCATTGGCGGTGCCGGTGGAGGCCAGGATGGCTGCCGCGGTGAGTGCGAGGCCGT
Source organism: Nocardia sp. NPDC101769 (assembly GCF_044766925.1). Lineage (NCBI taxonomy): Bacteria > Bacillati > Actinomycetota > Actinomycetes > Mycobacteriales > Nocardiaceae > Nocardia > Nocardia sp. NPDC101769. The sequence goes on from NZ_JBIWMX010000004.1 coordinate 316,181, forward strand.
TGGCCCAGACTGTCTTTCTCATGATGTGTCCTCAAGGGTGTGAAACGAGAGCGTTTCGGAGAGTAATGGGTGCCCGGGTCGCCGGGGTGCGTTTTCCGTAACCTGGCGCGAATGGGCATCCGGACTATCCGGACATCGGACACGGGATGCCGAAATCGCCCCAGGCCGCCATGATTGCTTGTGTGGCAGGACAATTCGTTCCCATCCCGGACTGGTTCTCACAGGACAACCAGGATTGCGGTCTCGCCGTCGTCGATCTGAGCGGCGACGGCACCCTCGACGCGGTGGTCCTCATGGTCGACAATCCGCCAGGTCAGAACACCGGAAACTATCGAGTCGGCCACGCCCTGGCCGCTGACGGCACCGTCCGCGAGTGGGGCCCCTGGCTACAGGTGCCCGACTGGTGGGGCTGGGAGAACCAGGGCGCGGGCATCGCCATCGCCGACCTGAACGGCAACGGCCGCCCGGACATGGTGGTGTTCCTCGTCGACAACCCCGTCGGCCAGAACCAGGGCTACTACCGCATCGGTCGCGACCTCGCCCCCGACGGCACCGTGACCGGCGGATGGACTGCGTGGCAACAGATTCCGGACTGGTACGGCTGGGAGAACCAGGGCGCCGACATCTGCCTGACCCACCTCGACGGGCAGCCGGTCCTGGTCGTCATGACCGTCGACAATCCGGTCGGGCAGAACAGCGGCCAGTTCCGCCTCGCCAAAGGCCTCGGCGCGGACGGCTCCGTCGCGGAATGGACGCCGTGGCTGGCGATTCCGGACTGGTGGGGGTGGGAGAACCAGGGCGCGGGCATGACCGTCGCCGACCTGGACGGGGACGGGCGGCCCGAACTCATCGTCTTCACCATCGATCACCCGCAGAACGGCAATGCCGGGCTCTACACCATCGGCTGGGGCCTGGACGGCACCGGGCACTGCGTCGACGGCTGGAGCCGCTGGTCGCACGTGCCGGACTGGGGCTTCTGGGAGAACGAGGGCGCGGCGGTCGCCCTGCTGCCCGGTGCCGGTGGCCTGCCGCAGCTGGTGGTGTGCGTCATCGACCATCCGCAGGGCGGCAATGCCGGATACCTGCGCGTGCTCGACCTCGACACCGATCTGGCCACCGCGGACACCCAGGGCGCCTGGCGCATCCTGGATTTCGGCACCGAGATCAATCCCGTGCACGCTGCCCTGCTGCACACCGGCGATGTACTGTTCTTCGCCGGATCCGGTAACGACCCGGATCGGTTGAACGCCCACGACTTCCGCACGCGGGTGTGGCACTACCCGAATCCGGGGCTGGACGCGCCCGCGACGCCCTTCGACATGTTCTGTTCCGGGCAGGCGTTCCTGCCGGACGGGCGGCTGCTGGCCGCGGGCGGGACCGAGCAGTACGACCCGTTCCTCGGGCTGCGCGACGCGTTGCTGTTCGACCCGCAGTCGCTGACCTGGAACCGGCAGCCCGATATGGTCTCCGGGCGCTGGTATCCGACCCTGGCCGCGCTGAAAAATGGTGCGGTGGTGGCGGTCTCGGGCCTGGGGGAGGACGGGTTCCTGTCCGAGACGCCCGAGTTGTTCGACCCCGTCACACTGACCTGGTCGAAACTGCCTGTGCCCGGGCCCATTCCGACGTACGCGCACCTCATACTGCTCGCCGACGACCGGGTGTTCTACACCGGCGGGCAGTTCGGCACCAACAACGGCATGCACCCCGCGATCTGGGACACCGCCACCGGCGCGGTCACCGAGGTGCCGGGGCTCGTCGATCCGGAGTCGCGCAGCCAGTCCACCAGCGTGCTGCTGCCGCCCGCGCAGGCGCAGCGGGTCATGCTGATCGGCGGCGGCAGCGTCGACCCGCACGGTCCCGGCATGGCCTCCGCGGACACCCGGATCGTGGATCTGAGCGCGGCCGCTCCGGCGTACCAGGCCGGTCCTGCCATGGCGTATGCCCGCATGCACGTGTGCGCGGTGATCCTGCCGGACCGCACGGTCCTGGCCGCGGGCGGTTCGGGCATGGAGGAGATGGCGGATTCGGTACCGCCGCACGGCGAGATCTACGATCCGGTCGCCGGAACCTGGTCGCCCACCGCGCCGGAGCGGGTGGCGCGGCTGTACCACTCGGTGGCGCTGCTGACACCGGACGGCAAGGTGGTGACCGCCGGATCGAATCCGCTGCGCAAGACAGAGGAACTGCGCATCGAGATGTTCTGGCCGCCGTACCTGTTCAAGGGTGCCCGGCCCGAATTCCAGATGTCGAGCGGCACAGCGGAATACGGTGCGACCCTGACACTCACCACCACGACCGCCGTGCGCGAGGCCAGCCTGCTGCACCCCACCTCGTGCACCCACTCCTGCGACAACAACCAGCGGCTGATCGACCTGCCGATCACCTCGGCCGCGCCCGGCGCCCTCACCGTCGCGCTGCCCTCGAACCCGGCGCTGGCCCCGCCCGGCTGGTACCTCGTGGTCGTGGTCGACACCGACGGGATTCCCTCGACCGGGCAGTGGCTGCACCTGAATCCGGCGCCCGCACCCGTGTGACCCGCGAAAGGCGGTACTCCGCACTACCGTGGATGGCATGACCGCGGAGTACCGCCACCTGCTCGTGAAGCGCGACGGCGACACCGTCACCGTCACCATGAACCGTCCGGACCGCCGCAACGCGCTGTCCGCCGACCACCTGACCGAACTGCTGGCCGCGTTCCGCGCCGCGGGCGACACCGACGCCACCGGCATCGTGCTCGCCGCGGCCGGGCCGGTGTTCAGCGCGGGCCACGATTTCGCCGATGTGGCCGCCCGTGACCTGCTCGGCGTGCGCGACCTGCTCACCCTGTGCCAGCAGGTCATGACCACCATGGAGACAGTGCCGCAGGTGGTGATCGCCCGCGTGCACGGGCTGGCCACCGCGGCCGGTTGCCAGCTCGTCGCCTCCTGCGACCTGGCCGTCGCCGCTGACTCCGCGGGCTTCGCCCTCCCCGGTGGCAAGGGCGGCTGGTTCTGCCACACCCCGGCCGTCCCGGTCGCCCGCTCGATCGGCCGCAAACGCCTCATGGAGCTGGCCCTCACCGGCGACGTCATCGACGCCCGCACCGCCGTCGACTGGGGTCTGATCAACTACGCCGTACCCGACGCCGACCTCGACGACGCCGTCGCCGACCTGCTCGCCCGCGCGACTCGCGGCAGCCGCGCCAGCAAGGCGCTCGGCAAACGCACCCTCTACGCCCAGCTCGATCGCCCCGAGGCCGACGCTTACACCCTCGCCCGCGAGGTCATGGCCGCCGCCTCGCAATTGCCCGGCGCCCGTGAGGGAATGGCCGCCTTCCTGGCGAAGCGCCCGCCCGTATGGCCCGACTGACCGGCATGTGGGTGGCGGGGGCGGGAAACCCACCCGGTCTCCACCCTGGGGTGGTGGGTGGAGGCGGCTCGCGGGGCGACCGTAGAGGCATGAACTTGCAGAATGCGGTGGTCGACGGCGCGGTGGCGGTGCTGGTGATCGGATGGATCATGTACCGGCAGACCCAATGGCAGGTCCTCGACGCCAATCGGCTCTGGCGGGGACCGATCATTCTCGGGCTGGTGGGGTTTCTGCTGATGAAGTCCGTGGTCACCGGCGGCGGCCTCGGGGTGATGTCGGTGGCACTGCTGGCCTTTTCTGCGGCGCTGGGTGTCGGGATCGGCGTGCTGATGGGCGTGCTGTCGCAGGTGCGCCGGACCGCCGCGGGATTGGAGGCGCGGACCGGGTGGGCCGGATCGCTGCTGTGGCTGGTGCTGCTGGTGGCGCGCATCGGGGTGGACGTGGTCGCGCACCTGGCCGGCGCGGTGGCCGTCACCTCGGTCGGGGCGATACTGCTGGTGGTTGCGCTCAATCGGGCGGGCCGGGCGCTGGTGCTGGCCCGGCGTGCCGAGCAGGCGCACCCGGTTGCGGCACACTGAGACCGATGTCCATCATCGACCCACCCTCGAGCCTGTCCAGGCTGCTGCGCCTGGTCGGGCTCGTCGCCGTGGTCTCCTCCTCGGCGAGTATGGCCCTGTTCCATCGGCCGTGGGTGGCGGCGCTGGTGGTGCTGTCGTGGCTGGGCTGGGCGGCGTGGGTGGTGATGCCCGCACGGCAGTGGCGGCGGGAACGAATCTGCCTGTGCGTCATGGCCATCGGTGGGGGATCGACCGTCGCTCAGTCGGTCGGCTCCGGAATCACCGCCCTGGCCACGGTATTCATCGCCCTCGGCCTGCTGAGCGCGCCGGTGTGGTTCGGTCTGGCGATCGCGGTGTCCACCTCGGTGCTGATGTGCGTCTCCATCCTGGTGGACGGGGCGCGTCCGGGGGCGCTGGTGGGATTGCTGGTCGGTGTGGTCGTGGTCGGCCTGGCGGGCTGGAGTCGCCGCCAGGCCCGGGTCGGCGCGGAGCGCAATCGGATGCTGGTGGAACAGAATCGGATCATCCGTGAGGAAAGGGACCGGGCGGCCGCCCTGGCCGAGCGCGGGCGCATCGCCCGCGACATCCACGACGTGCTCGCCCACACCCTGGGCGGTCTGGTGCTCCAGCTCGACGCCGCGGACGCACTGCTGGAGGCGGGGGAGACGGACCGAGCGGCGGAGCGGGTCAAGGCCTCCCATCGGCTGGCGGTGTCCGGGCTGGCCGACGCTCGCCGGGTGGTGGGGACGCTGCGGTCGGGCGGCTTCGACGCGGCGGCCGAACTGCGCCGGGTGGTGGAGGAGCACCGCGCCGCCGGCGGACAGCTCACCGAACGATTCGATGTCACGGTGGATCCGGCGAACGAGCAGGCGGCGGTGGCGCTGACCCGCGCGGTGCAGGAGGCGCTCACCAATGCGCGCAAACACGCACCCGGGCAACCGGTTACGCTCACGCTGCGCGGCAGCGGCGCGTCGCTGGAGGCAGTGGTATCGAATCCGCTTGCCGCGCACCGGATGCCGCTCGGCAGCACGGGATCGGGGGCGGGACTGCTGGGCATGCGGGAGCGGATCGAGGCGGCGGGCGGCCTGCTGTCCGCAGGAAAGGAGGAGGATCGGTGGACGGTGCGAATCCTGCTGCCGCGGAAGTGATCACGGTGGTGGTGGCCGACGATCAGACCACGGTGCGCGACGGGCTCACCACGGTGCTGTCGCTGCTGCCCGATATGCGGGTGGTGGGGGAGGCCCGCGACGGCGCGGAAGCGGTCGAGCTGGTACGGCGGGTGAAACCCCGTGTGGTGCTGATGGACCTGCGCATGCCCGGCATCGACGGCGTGGCCGCGACCGCCGCCGTCACGGCCCAGTATCCCGAGACGGCGGTCCTGGTGCTCACCACCTACGCCGATGACGCCTCCATTGCGGGCGCGCTGCGGGCGGGCGCACGCGGCTATCTCACCAAGGACGCCGGTCGCGCGGAAATCGCCGCGGCCATACGATCCGTCGCGAGCGGTCACACCACCCTGGCCGCCGATGTGGGCCGCCGCCTGCTCTCCGCCCTCGACGCGCCACCCGAACCGCCCGCCGACCTCACCGACCGCGAGCGGGACGTGTTGCGGCTGATGGCGCAGGGGCACAACAACTCCGAGATCGCCAAGGAGCTGTTCATCGGCGTCAGCACCGTGAAAACGCACATCAATTCGCTGTTCGCCAAGCTCGGCGTCCGCGATCGTGGCCAGGCCATCGCCTACGCCCATCGCACGGGTCTGGCCCGCTGAGCGCGGGGGCGGGGCTCCCGGCCCTCAATCGACTATCTGAGTCTGTAGATATTGCAATCTGAGCATGGATTGTCGATATGGCACCGCTGCCGCGACACCCGGACGATGAACCTGTTCGGAACAAGCAGCCGAGAAGGGTGGTGCCCGCCCTCGGACTTCGTCGCGGCTAGGGGGAAACCGCTTGGCCGAAGCGGGCTTCGAATGCGGCGCGGTTGGCAGAGGCGGGGGAGCGGTCCCAAATGGCGAAGACGACGCGGTCGAAGGCGGCGCCGTGGATCTGGAGCGCCTCGTCGAACGCCTCGGCGACCTCGTTCGGGTCATTGCGGAACACGCCGCATCCCCATGCGCCGAGGACCAATTCGCTGACGCGCTCGTGGGCGGCGACGGCGAGCACCCGTTCGGCGCGGGCGATCAGGATCTCGCGGACATCGACCCGTCGGCCGGAACGGTTCGCCAGTGCACCGGCGTTCGGGGCGGGCGAGGTCAGGAACGAGGTGGTGAAGGTGTGTGCGGTGAGCGCACCGCGGTCGTCGCGGATGACCGGGACCTCGCGGGAGAAGATGACGCGATGGCTGTAGCGCAGGTCGTCGGATGCGCGATGGGCCTCGTAATAGCGGGGCGTCTCGAGCAGGCAGCGGTACAGCAGGGCGCTGCGGCACAGGTCTTCCTCCTGGGCGCGCGCACCGCGGAGGTAACCGCCGCCGGGGTTGCGGGCGGAGGCGAAATTGAGGACGGCGATGGCCTTTCCGCCCTCCTCGTGTAGCCGGCGCGCGGCCTGCATGCTGCCTTCGGCCGTGACCTCGGGGCGTCCGGCGAACGGTCCGAGGTCTGGGTTGTAGAGCTCCTCGCCGGGTTCGAAACAGTGGGTCCAGGCGCGGGCCTCGGACAGCGCATCGGTGATGTCGACGAGGGTTCCGTCGGCCGCGCGATAGGTGCCGAGGGCGGCGATCCGCTCGTTCTCGACGGCGATTTGCTTTGGGCTGGTACTCATTTCAGCGACCATACGGGCCGGGCCGGAGGATGGCATCCGAATTTTAGTCGCGGACACCAATACTGGGCTGTCGCGGTGCGAGCAACGGATTTGTCCGACCGTCCGCCTACGATATCGCCATGACCGGCTCCCAGCGTTTGCGGATCGTCCCGTCGCAGTTCGCGGTGGATCATCTGCCGAATTCCACTTTCCCGGAGGATGACGAGTGGATCGCCCTGGTGCGGGCGCCGGAGGGGCTCACCGTGATTCGTGAGGCGCCCGCGTGGGCGGAGGGTGAGGCCTGGAAGGGTTTCTACGGTGTCGACGCGGGCAGCCTGAACGCGCCCGGCACGCTGGCCGCTTTGATCGGGCCACTCGCGGAGTCGTCGATCCCGGTGTTCGTCGCCTCCACCTACCATGCGGATCTGGTGCTGGTTCCCGCGCATCGGCTGGAGGAGGCGTCGGCGGCACTGCGTGATGCGGGGCATCGCATCGCGGACTGACGCTGCGTCGTTGTCGGCGAGCGGGGGCTGTCGGGTGTGAGAAATGCCGGTCCGGCGTTGTCCCGCTGTCCGGTTGCATGTGACGGCCGCCGGGTGCACCATATTACTGTCTACGTACGTAGAACGTATGAGCGGGCGCGTCCCCGGCGCCCGGCGCGGCTTGAGTCCATACCGGCGATCACCCTACGATCGGGTGCGCACCAGGACAGTAGGCCGACACGCGATGCGGAATCGGCCGAGCCGTGAGGTGAGGAGACGTCAGACGTGAGTGCGCGAGGCTTCGGAGACCTGGAAGCGGTCGTCATCGAACGCATCTGGGACCGCTCCGGCAAGACGACGGTCCGGGAATTGTTCGACGAGCTGGCCGGCGAGCGCGACATCGCTTACACCACCGTCATGTCCACCATGGACAATCTGCATCGCAAGGGCTGGCTGGAACGCGAACGCGTCGGCAAGGCCTACCGATACTGGGCCACCTTGAGCCGCGAGGAGTACAGCGCCCGCCTCATGCGTGAGGCGCTGGGTAGCGGCGGTCGATCGGATCTGGTGCTCGCGCACTTCGTGGAGCAGATGAGCGCCGAGGAGTCCGAGGGCCTGCGGGCGGCCCTGCGCAAACTCGCGCGCTCCAAACTGAGCTGACCGGAGGGTCTGCGCGCCATCTCGAATCCCACCGCTGCGACCGGTAGTGGCGTGCTGCCGTGCGCCGGCCGCGGGTTCGGCGTATCGGGTGTCCGATTGCGCAAACGGGGAACAGCGAAATCCGGTGTGTGACAAGGTCGATGATGATCGCCAACGTCACGGTCCAGGCCGGCACGGTCGAGGCCATGGCCGTCAGTCAGGCTGCCACCGCGATCCGCGGCGCGGCGCCCTCGGTGCTGAGTCGGCGCAGCAGCCGGGGTGCGAGCACGGCCACAGCGAATCCGGACAGCAGCAGACAGACGGCGACGCTCATGCCGGCACCCGCGATCGCGCTGCTCGCATCCGATCTCCTCCCGTGGAATGGGCACGAGAGTAGAGGGCAAAACTGCGGGCAGGCTTACTCTGTTGTCACTGCGGAGCGGTCAGCAGCGTGTGGGCGGCGGCCTCGATCGCCGCCTCGTCCAGCAGCACTGCCGCGGCGGCCGGACCCAGCGGCACGAAGCTGTCGGCACTGGTAACGCGGGCTACGTGGCCCTCGAACCCGGCGTCCAGCAGCACCGCGCACACCGCTTCGGAAACGCCTCCGCTGCGGCGGGTCTCATCGGCGACGAGCACCCGGCCGGTAGCGCGCGCATGTTCGAGCAGATCCGCCGCCGGCAGCGGCGCCAGCCAGCGCAGGTCCAGCACCCGCGCGTGAATCCCCTGCGCGGCCAGCCGTTCCGCCGCCCGCAGGCTCATCGGCACGCCATTGGCGAAGCTCACGATGGTGAGATCCGTGCCGGTGCCGTATACCCGGGCGTGCCCGATCTCGGCATGGCGTACACCGGAAATCGGCGCCAGCCAGCCGCCGTCCCCGGCGCCATACAGGTCGCGGGTGTGATAGAGCGCGATCGGCTCGAGGAACACGCACACCCGTCCGTCCGTCCGTGCCGCCGACAGGCACGTGCGCAGCATCGCCGCCGCATCATCGGCCCGGGCCGGCGCTGCGATCACCAGGCCGGGGATATCCCGTAGCGCCGCAAGGGAATTGTCATTGTGGAAATGCCCACCGAACCCCTTCTGGTAGGCCAGTCCCGCGATCCGCACCACCACCGGATTCCGGTACCGCCCACCCGAGAAGAACGACAGCGTCGCCGCCTCCCCCCGCAACTGATCCTCCGCATTGTGCACATACGCCAGGTACTGAATCTCCGGAATCGGCACGAACCCCGCCAGCCCCGCCCCCAGCGCGGTCCCCAGCACACTCTGCTCATCGAGCAGCGTGTCGAAAACCCTTCGCACCCCGAAACTCTGCTGCAACCCCTTCGTCACCCCGTACACCCCACCCTTACGCCCCACATCCTCCCCGAACACCAGCACATCCGGATCGCGAGCCAGCAACTCCGCCAGCGTGTGATTCACGGCCTGTGCCAGGGTGAGCGGCTCGCCGGAAACCGATGAAAGAGGCGCTGCCGACGAGATACCCTGCACTGCAGCCTGTTTCGCGGATGCGGCGGCGTAGGGTCGCGTAACGGAGGCCGGGGCCGATATCGCACCTGCCGCGTCCTCGGCGGCGGCAGCCGGACCGGCGGTCTCGGTGGCCGAGTCCACGGCAGCCGCGGTCGGGCGTGTGACATCGGCGGTGCGCAGGGCGTCGGCGCGGACCAGAGCCGGGTGGGCAGGGGCGAGCGGGGCGGTGATCTCGGCGGCCGAGTGCAATTTCGGTTCGTGCCAGGCTGCTTCGGCGGCCTTGGCGACCTGGTCGCCGATCTCGTCGTAGCGCCTGGTGATCGCGGCGGGGGTGGTGACGCCGGTGGTGATGAGCAGGCGGGCGGTGGCGGTCACCGGGTCGCGGCGCAGGTCGGCGGCGATGTCGGCGGGGCGGCGGTAGGCCGATTCCACATCGGAGCCCGCATGACCGAGCAGCCGTACGGTGCGCAGGTGCAGGAAGGCGGGTTTCCGTTGTGCGCGTATGTGATCCGCGGCCGCGGTCGCCGCCGCCAGTGCGGCGGGCAGGTCCGTGCCATCGGCGTCGAAGTACGCGAGTCCGGGCCGGGATCCGTAGGCCTGCTCGATCCAGGTGCGCGGAGTGGGCACGCTGATGCCGAGGCCGTTGTCCTCGCACACGAACAGGATCGGCATCGGTACGCCCTGGTGGGCGGTGTGGATCGCGGTATTGATCGCCCCGGCGGCGGTCGAATGGTTGGCCGACGCGTCGCCGAAGCTGCACACCACCACCGCATCCTCGGGCCACTCGGTGTGCAGGCGCAGCTGCGCGGCCCGGTCGAGGGCGAAGGCCAGGCCGACCGCGCGCGGCAGGTGCGAGGCGATGGTGGAGGTCTGCGGAATGATGTGGGCGGGCTTGCTGCCGAAAACCTTGTGCCGCCCACCGGAAATCGGGTCCGCGGCCGCCGCCGCGACACCCAGCATCACATCGCGGAGCGGATCCAGGCCGGGCACCTGCCGGGCGCGGTACACGAAGAACGCGCCGGACCGATAGTGCAGCAGCGCCGGATCGGTGACCCGCAGCGCCGCCGCCACCGCGACATTGCCCTCGTGCCCCGACGAACCGATGCTGTAGTACCCGTGCCCCTCCCGGGTGAGCCGCCGCGCGGCCAGATCCAGCTGCCGGGACGCGGCCTGGGCATCGAACAGTTCCAGGCACCGCGCGCCGGTCAATCCGGTGGCGGCGTCGATCGGTTCCCGGTGCGCGCGAGCCGCTCCCGGTGTCGTCGCGGCCACCTCCGCGCGAAACCACTGATCCAGCTCAGCTTCCCGATCGTTGATGACGCCCTCCCATATTTCGAGTTCGCCGGGACCTCAGCGTAGGTGTGACACAGCGCGATCAGCGGCAATATCGGATCTGTCGGCCGGTCTGTCCAGAGTGCCGGGCGTCGACCCGCCGCGGGCATATTTCCACCATATTGGTGATCTGTTCGGAAGTGTTCCAGGTGATGTCGGTGGTGGGCCTGCGGACTTCCGAAGACGCGGCCACCACGCTCAGCGCATCCAGGCGTCGTGCGCCAGCATGTCGGCGATCAACGCGGCGATGTTCCAGGCGTCGTCCCCGCCGCGATGGTGAGTCCCCTCGAGGGGTAGCCCCGCCAGCCGCAATGCCCCCGCCATCCCGTACCGCCGCTTGGTGTCCCGCGCGACCGAGAAGGCCAGCTTGGCATTGGTGTGCCTGCTGCCGAACGGGTACCGCACCCCCATCACCTCGCACTGCGCGGTGAACTGCTTGCGGTCGTAGTCACCCCAGCTCGCCCACGGCCGCGAATCGGCATGAAATTCGGTGCGCAGCAACTCGCACGCCTCGGCGAACCCGATTCCCGCCCCCACCTGGTTCGCCGTGAGTGTGGTCAGTTGTGTGCAGAACTCGCTGACCGTCGAATGCTCGGGCCGCACCAGGATGCTGTGCTTGCTCACCCGCTCGCGGGTAACTGTATCGAGGACGCACAACCCGATCTCGATGATCTCGTTCTGCTGTCCCGGCGGATTGTGCCCCTCCCAACAGGTGGCCTCCACATCCACCACATTCAGATATCTCTCGTTCATGCAATCGGACGCTAGCGCCCGGACAGCGCCGAGCGACAACGGTTTTCGGCGGCGATCACCCCGGCGGCCGGCTGGGCGGACGAGCCGGTTCACCGGATCCGGCAAAGATCCGATCCCAGGCGTTTCTCACTCCGCGCGCAGTTTCAATCCGGTGTCGTTGCCGGCGTTGCGGAGGGTCAGTTCGTTGGAATCGATGGCGGCCTTGGTTTTTCCGTCCAGTGCTTGCAGCACCTGCTGCTCGACCTCCATGACCTGCGGGTCGCACATCATGCGGGTGGTCGCGATCTGGAAGGTGACATTGTCGTCGTCGATCTGGGCCGTGCCGGTCATGGTGTTGCAGCCCGCGCTGCCCGAAACCTGGCCGTCCGGGGTGATGGTGAGGGCGGGGCGGACCTCGTCGAGGGTGGCCGAGTGGACCTCGGCGTCGGGGCGCAGCAGGGCGGTCACGATCCAGGGCGTGCCGATCAGCGGTTTGTCCGGGTGGGCGGCCTTGCGGTCGAGCATGGTGACGGTGGAGCCGTTGCCTTTCAGGGTGAGCGCGTCGCCGGCCAGCGTCCAGGTCGGCTGGGAGCGCAGCAGGCCGTCCTGCCAGCCGTCCGCGCCCGTGAGATCGCCCGGGCATGCCATGAGCGTGGTCGCCATCTCACCCACCTGGATGGTATTGCCTTGCAGGTCAACGGGTCCGGTGGCGGTATTGCAGCCGGAGGTGGCCGAGATGCGCCCGTCGGCGAAGGTCAGGGTCAGCGGCCCGCCACCCGGGATCGGGGTGCCCGCCACCGCGGTCGAGACGAAGGAGCGGCCCATGAGCGAGGCGGGCGGTATGTCGTTGACGCCGCCGTTGGAGAAGCATCCGGCGGCGGTCACGGCGGTCAGTGCGAGCAAGACCCACGGACGAGTTGCTGGCATATGCCCGATCGTACGGCGATCGGACCGGCATCCCGAGCGCCGACGCGAGCGTCTGTCCGATCGAGTCGGCGCCGGCGGCACCGCCACTACCCAGCCCGAAACGGCTCAGCCGTGGGCGAGCGCCTGGTCGGTGAACGCGCCGATGGCCGGTCCGAGTATCCGGGCGTAGCTGACGGTGAGATGGTTGTCGTCGCGGTACACCAGGGTATTGCCGACGATGAGGGGACAGCGGGCGGCAGTGCAGAACAGGGAGGTGAGGTCGGCGTACTGGCCGCCTCCGGCGACGGCTGCTGTCTGCTCGGCCACGACACCCGCGTCGTTCACCGCGACCGGTCGCTCGGGGGTACATGCCAACGCATCGTCGATGTGCTCGGACAGGCACGCCGGCACGGTGGTGTGCGGATCGGGGATCGGCCCGAGAACGAGGACGGCCGAGCCGATCGCGCGCAGCTGGGCAACCAGGCGGGTCAGGCCATCGATCCAGGCACGGTCGTAGGAGACGAAGCCGAAGTCTCCGCCATAGCGTCGGGACATACTCACCACAATCAGCCGTGGGCGTTCGCTCCGCAGCCGGGTCAACACCTGGCCGCGCCATTGCTCGCATTCGGTGTACTCCCGGTCCAGATAAGGACTCGTAATGGGCAGGTCCAGCAGTGGGCAGGTGACCTTCGCCATGGTTTCCAGCCGCAAGCCCCGCGCCGCGGCGATCGGCTCCAACGCCGGACTCCACATCGCGGCGTGCGAATCACCGACCAAGGCCACCGTGGTGGCCGAGTCCGGATTACCCGAGGCACACTCGGGCTGGCCCACATCACGCCAGGAGCGCACACACCCATTGATGAACACGTCTGCCTTGTCGCCGGACGCGTCGCCGAGGGAGGGGGTGAGATTCGAAGGGATAGCCCGGATCTCGGCCGAGGCGGCGACCGCCGACTGAGTTTGTGTCACCAGCTGCCGAACCGCCTGGTCGCGGGGGTCGGCGGCAGGAGTGGACGGCGCGGGGGGTGCGACGAGGGTGAGCGCCGGCGCCGACATACCGTGGCCGACCGGGGCGGGGACGAGCACGAGCAGTACCACCGCCACACCGATGGCGACCGCAGTGCACGCGCCGCCGCAGGCGAGGCTGAGCCCGCCGGAGCTCCGCAACAATGCGGCGAAGCGGACCGGATTCTCGACCGACCAGTGCGTCAGCAGGGCAAGTCCGCCGGCCATCACCACCGCGCCGAGTGCGCCGACTCGCCCGAGCGGGTGGCCGAGCGCCAGGGGCGCCAGCAGTAACACGGGCCAATGCCACAGATACCAGGTGTATGACAGGCCGCCGATCGCCCGCACCCGGGCCGGAGCCAGTAGCCGGCCAACCCCGAATCGTGGTTCGGCACAGCCGGACACGATCATCGAAGCCGCGCCCAGGACAGGCAGCAGCGCCGCGGCGCCGGGATACGGTGTCCTGCCGTCCAGCTGGGTGCAGGCCGTGACGATCAGGACCAGGCCGATCCATCCGACGAGCACGGCCACCGATTTCGGCAGCCGGGACCATACGACGGCCGAGAGCGCCACCATGCCGCCGACCGCCAGCTCCCAGGCCCGAGCGGGCAGCGAGAAGAAGGCCCATGGCGGCAGCACCCGGGTCCACACCAGCGAGATCGTGAACGAGGCGGCTGCGACAACCGCGAGCACGATCAGGTACGGCACCCGCGTGGCCGATCCGGTTCGTCGCCGCCGGACGAGCCAGGCCGTCGTCATGATGACCACCGGCCACAGCAGATAGAACTGCTCCTCCACACCGAGTGACCAGAACTGCTGAAACGGCGACGGCGGCGTATCGGCGGCGAGGTAGTCGGTCCCGTGCAGGGCGAGCCGGTAGTTCCCGGCGTACAACGCGCTTGCGATCCCGTCGCCCAGGACCTGGCGGGCCTGCAGCGGCGGCAGCAGCACCGCCGCGCCGATCGCGGTGGTGACCAGGACGATGCTCGCCGCGGGCAGCAACCGGCGAGCCCGTGCGCCGTAGAACCGGATCAGCTCGATAGTGCCGGTGACTGTTGCCTCCCGGCAGAGCATTCCGGTGATCAGGAAGCCCGATATCACGAAAAAGACATCCACGCCGACGAATCCACCACCGAGCCCGGGCGTACCCGCATGGAAGAACACGACGGCCAGTACCGCGACTGCTCGCAACCCTTCGATATCGGGCCGAAATCCCGCCCGGGGCGGCGATACATTCTGAACCCGGTCTGCCTGCCGATTTATCAATCCGCTCCCGGCCGTGTCCGTCATGGGGCTGCATTGTTATCGATCGGGTCGGCCATGTCACCGCGACTCTCCGGGTGGCCTGGTTTGTAGCCTCGACTTCGCACCATCGCCGTGCGGCCCGGTGTCGATCGCCCTGCCACGGCCGGGCCGGATGCCTGGACACCGCTGTTCTCCGTCTCGTGGAGGACATGCCGGCGGTTTACTCCGCCCACGCCTCGCCCTCCGGTGGCGCCGAGTTGACCTTGCCGCTACGTCAACCCATAGCGTCGAGGCCATGAGCGAGCACGCCGGACCGGCCATCGACCGGACCATCTACCCCATGCCCATGTTCGCCACCTTCCGGGTGCGCGACCTCGCCGCCGCGACCGCCTGCTACGAGGCCGCCGGATTCATTGCGCTGGCAACCATTCCCGGCGCCGACGGCACACCCGTCCTGGTGCACCTGCGGCGGATGAAGTACCAGGACCTGCTGCTGGTCCCGGGCGAACCGGCGCCGGGCAGCACGACTGTCACCTTCGCCGCCGGCGGCACGGACCTCACCTCACTGGCGAAAACCCTGCGGGAGCGCGATCTCCCGGGCCTCGGCGTGGCAGGTCCCGCGGACACCGCCTGGTACACCACGGATGTCACCCTCGACGACCCGGACGGCAACCGGGTCATCTTCACCGCACCCCGCGAGGCCGAGATGGACCGGGCCAAGGAGTGGGCGGCGACCTTCGAGGGCGACTGGGTCGGCAAGAATTAGCGACGAGACGGGAGGGCTTTGTGGAGTGGACGATTCGGCAACTGGCCGACAGCGCCGGCGTCACCAGCCGCACGCTGCGTCACTATGACGAGATCGGTCTGCTCCCGCCCGCTCGGGTCGGCCACAACGGCTACCGCTTCTACGACGCCGATTCGGTGGCACGGCTGCAGCGCATCCTGCTGCTGCGCGAGCTCGGCCTGAGCCTGCCGGTGATCGCCGAGGTCCTCGACCGCGAACATGATGCGGACAAGGCCCTGCACACCCATCTGCGGTTGCTGGAAGACGAACGCGCCCGCCTCGACGAGCGCATCCGGACCCTGCGTCACACCCTCGACGCGCGCGCCGGGGTCGACGGATCGCTGCAGATGATGCTGGAGGGCTTCAACGACCCCTACCGCGACGAGGTCGTATCCCGCTGGGGTGAAGACGCTTTCGCTGTGAGCAACGAGTGGTGGCACGGCAAGTCGTTGCGGGAGCAGCGGGAGTGGAAGCGTGACACCGACGATCTGATCGCGTGCTGGATCGCCGCCCGCGAGGACGGGTGCCCCCCGGACTCCGAGCGCGCGCAGGCGCTGGCCGCACGGCACGTGGCGTGGTTGCGGGCCATCCCCGGAACGCCACTGGCGGAGGGTGATCGGGAGCGCTCCATCGCCATGATCGGCGGGCTCGGGCGGATGTACGTCGAGGACGAGCGCTTCGCCGCCGCCTACGGCGGGCCCGAACACGCTGCCTTCGTGCGTGATTCGCTCGACGAATACGTCTGCCGGACACTGTGAAGCCCTGCCGCGCCGCGAAACGCGTGCCCGGCAGGGCTTTTCACGCAGGTATGGTTCAGCTGCCGTAGACCTGGCTGGAATTGAACGAGAACTGGTGTCCCATCGAGGCGCACTGCACCGCGCCGCGGTAGCCCTGCGTGCACGTCGCGCCCGCGTAGCTGATGCTGGCCGGAGACCACATGTCGCCACTGAGCGGCACCGCCTGGTTGCCGCCGGGCCGGGTGTGGCCGGTGCCGCCGCTCCATTCCGGATGGGCGGGCCAGGCGGCGTTGTCGATGATCGCGGCCGGGGCGTACGGCACCGGATAGGCCTGGCCGGTGGGCCCGGCCAGCGACACGTACATCAGTGCGCCCGCCGGGTTGATATCGCAGCCGACAACGCCATTGGCGGCGATCGAACAGTTGAAACCACCGATATTGAAGAAAGCGGTGTCTCCGACGAGGAAACCCGACGGATCGGTGGGGTCGGCGGAAGCGATGCCGGTACTGAGGAACAAGGCGCTCCCGGCCGCGGCGGCGAGCAGGACAGATCGAGCCTTCAACGTCATGAATCCCTCTCCTGTGATGAACGACCTTCGACAGCTGATCATGTGCTATTCGTATCAGCACTGGTCAGCGGATGTTAAACAGTCGAACTCGCCCCGCTGACGGCCCCGTCATGGTGCTGCGCACCTACCGCGTCCCACCGGAGAACACCGAGGAATTCATCGACGCCATGGCCCGGGGGCTGCACTCTCCACCTCATCGCCGAGGCCCCGCCGACCCCACCCGCGTCAACTGGCGCACCTGACGGCACGCCCGGAAATTCTGTTGCGGCATTCCCGGGTCGGCTGCGAATGTTGTTGTACCGCAAGCCCGATGGGTTGGCGGTCTCGGAAGGTTCCGGCCTGTGGAGGTCAGCCGGTCTTGAAAACCGGAGGCGGGCAACGTCCCCCGGGGGTTCGACTCCTCAGCTTTCCGCGATGTTCCGTCGCGAGACGGGACCGAATGGGTGTAGCGGTGTAGCGCAGTTCGGCAGCGCAGTGGACTCATGATCCGAAGGTCGTCGGTTCGAAGCGGGTTCGAGTCCCGCCGACCACCCTGGCGATCGTTGTCGATCAAGGAGTCTCGGAGCGGGCTGAGACAATCCATCATGCGAACAAACACAGTCGTGGTGCTCGCCGTGGCAGCCGCGGTGCTGGTCGTGGTGCACGCAACTCCGGTCTACTGGGTTGTGTGGTCGGTTCTGGTCGTACTCGCGACCGCGCTCTGGCTTGTCCGGCGTTGAGCATGCGCCTCATCGGCGCGTTCGAGCTCGCCAAGATCATCTGCTGGTTCTGACCGTCACCGCATGCCCCGGGCCACAGCCGTCCCTGGCCTGATTCGGGGTGTTCGATCTCTACCGCATACACTGTCGGCCATGCGGATGTTCCTGGATATCCTCCTCGTTATCACCAGCGTGCTGCTGGTGCTGCTGGTGCTGCTGCACCGGGCCAAGGGCGGAGGTCTGTCCAGCCTCTTCGGTGGTGGCGTGCAGTCGAGCTTGTCGGGGTCCACTGTTGTCGAGAAGAACCTCGATCGCATCACGATCTTCCTCGGGTTGATCTGGCTGATCTCCATTCTCGGCATCGGCCTCGAAATCAAGTTCTCCTAGCCCCAAGCTCCTGAAATCGCCCGGGCACCCCGTCGGTGCCCGGGCGATTCGTCGTGCGCGGCAGGGTCACCGCGGATGACGCTGCACGGGTGACAGATTCGCGAGGGCGGCGCTGAGGGCCCGGCGGGCATCAGCACGGCTGATGGGGGTGTCGTCGTCGAGGGCGGCCAGTTCGATGGTGAGGAAGTCGCGGATCAGGTCGGACATGCTCACGCCGCGATGGTCGGCCTCGGCGCGGATGCGCTGATCCATGGCGTAGGGGAGCCGGACCGTGCGCAGCACCGTGACCGGGGTGTCGGGGCCGGGGAGGTCGGGTTCGGGGGCGTCCTCGTCGAAGGTGAGGCTGTCGAGGAAGTCGCGGGCTTCGTCGGCCGTGTGCGGGTAGCCCTTGTCCGGATAGTCACTCATGGTCCGCCTCCCATTGTTCGAACTGGGCGAGAAGCCTTCCGGTCACCGGCCGGACGCCGACGACCTGCTGGTCCCACTGCGACAGCGGACGCACCACCACCGCCAGCGGCTGCCCCGCGCCGGTGCGGCCGATGATCATGAGAGCGGGTAGCCCGCCCGTCCCGCGCACCGGTCGCGGCCAGCGCCGGTCAGGACCCGCATGATCTCCTCGGGTGCGATGCCGAGCCGGGCCGCGACGTCGAGGGCCCACTCGGGAATCTCATATCCCACGGCCGCATAATACGATCGTAAAACAGCTGGTCGCCACCTGTCGACCAGCCTTTCACGGACGGCGTGGGCGCGTCGGTGGCAGGAGTGTTGCCAAAGGGTGTTGCCAACTCGCATGACGTGCCGCGCCGAGATCGTCATCATGAACGAATGGACCCGGTGAAGACGGTCGCGCCGAGCCTTGCGGGGGTGCTGGACCGGAATCTGTTCTGGATGGTGTGGAACACCGTATTGGCATGGATCCCGGTGGCTTTGGCGCTACTGGTGTTCCGTGGCGTGCGCGATCACGAACGGCGACTACCGATTTCGCCGGTGTGGTGGGGTGGATCGGTGCTGTTGCTGCTGTTCCTGCCCAACGCGCCCTACGTGGTGACCGATCTGGTGCACCTGCGCGACGACATCCGGGCGGCCGGCAACGGCCCGGTGGTGACGACGATCCTGCCGGTCTACGGCGCGTTCATCGCCTCCGGTTTCATCGCCTACTACCTGGTGCTGGCCGAGCTGGGTCGCTTCCTGGAGGCGCGCGGGCTGGGCGCGTGGCGCACCCCGGTGACGCTCGCGATCCATTTGCTGTGCGCGGTAGGCGTTTTCCTGGGCCGCTGGGTGCGATTGAACAGCTGGGAGCCGGTGGTGCAGCCGCGCGGCACCTTCGATCGGATGATGCTGGCGCTGAGCTGGAACTGGGCCCCGGTGCTCATCGCGGCCATGTTCGTGGCAACGGCCCTGGGGCACTTCGTGACCCGTGCCGTGGTGGAGGCGGGTGTCGACAGCGCCCGCCGGGGCGCCCGGCTGATCCGAACCCGGAAGTTCGCCTAGCCGAGCGCCCACGGGGAATCAGGCGATGCCCAGGCGCTCCTGAGCCAGCACGCGGATCGCCTTCTTGTCCGGTTTGCCGAGTCCGGTCAGTGGCAGTTCCTCGATCACCACGACATGCTTGGGCACCTGCACCGAACCCTTGCGCTGTTTGACCGCGGCCTGGATCTCGGCGGTGACCACCTCGATCGCGGCCGGATCGGCCGCGGTGGCGGGGTCGAGGACCAGCACGGCGGTCACGGCCTCGCCCCAATGCGGGTCCGGCACACCGACCACCGCGACGGTGACCACCTTCGGGTGTTCGGAGACAACGTCTTCCACTTCGCGGGGGAACACATTGAACCCGCCGGTGACGACCATGTCCTTGGAACGCCCGACGATGAACAGGAACCCGTCCTCGTCCTGTCGGGCCAGATCACCGGTGCGCAGCCAGCCGTTCTTGAACGTATCGGCGGTGACCTCGGGCAGATTCAGGTATCCGGCGGCGAGCAGCGGCCCGGAGACACAGATCTCGCCGACCTCACCCTGGGGGACCGGCTTGTCCTCGCTGTCCAGCAGCGCCACCCGGATCGCGGTCGAGGGCCGACCACACGAGGTGAGCCGTTCCTTGTCGTGCTCGTCCTTGCCCAGGTAGCTGATCGCCATCGGCGCCTCGGACTGCCCGAAGTACTGGGCGAAGATCGGCCCGAAGCGATCGATGGCCTCCTGCAACCGATTCGGGTCGATGGCCGAGGCCCCGTAGTACACCGTCTCCAGCGAGGACAGGTCCCGGGTCTTGGAATCCGGGTGATCGAGCAACGCGTACAGCATGGACGGCACCAGCATGGTCGCCGAGATCTTGTGCTCCTCGATGGCGCGCAGCACTTCTCCGGCATCGAAACGCGGCAGCACCACGCACTGCCCGCCCAGCAGCACGACCGGCAGGAAGAACGCCGCGCCCGCGTGCGAGAGCGGAGTGCAGATCAGGAACTTGGGCCGCTTGGGCCACTCCCACTCCGAGAGCTGGATCTGCGTCATGGTGTTCATGGTCAGCGCGGTGCCGATCACGCCCTTGGGCTTGCCGGTGGTGCCGCCGGTGTAGCTGATGGAGATGACATCGGAGGGCAGCAGCTCCACCGCCTGCACCGGATGCGGCTCGTACTTGTCGGCGGTGGCCAGCAGATCCACGCCGACATCGGCGAGCAGTTCGGGCACCGGGCCCAGCACCAGGATCTTGGTCAGCGTCGGCACCATGTCGACCAGTTCCCGGGCGCGCTGCACGAACGCGGGCACCGGATCCAGGACGAGCGTCGAAATGCCCGCGTCGGCAAGCACATACGCATGATCGTCCAGGCCGCCGATGGGGTGCAGGGCGGTGCGTCGCGAGCCCACGATCTGGCCGGCGCCGATGGTGAACAGCACCTCGGGCCGGTTCAGCGCGAGCACGCCGACCGGGGTGCCGGTGGTGACGCCGTGCTCGGCGAAGGCGTCGATGTAGCGGCTCATGCCGTCGAGCACCTCACCGCCGGTGAGGACGTGGTCGCCGAGGGTGAGCACCGGGCGGTTGCGGTGCCGCCTCAGCCCGGCCACCAGGGCGTGCCCGTTGTGCACGGGCAGCCGGAGCATGGTGTCGGGATCGAGTGTGGTCATGGGATTCTCAACTCCGTCCGATGGTCACGCCGTGTGGGCCGCGTACAGGGTGACGACCACCGCGCCGCCCAGGCCCAGATTGTGCGCCAGCGCGGTGCGCGCGCCCGCGACCTGCCGCTCGCCCGCGAGTCCGCGCAGCTGCCAGCTCAATTCGGTGCACTGGGCCAGGCCGGTCGCGCCGAGCGGGTGGCCCTTGGAGATCAGGCCGCCCGACGGGTTGACCACCCAGGTGCCGCCGTAGGTGGTGGCGCCGGACTCGATCAGCGCGCCCGACTCGCCCTCGCCGCACAGGCCCAGCGCCTCGTAGGTGATGAGCTCGTTGATGGAGAAGCAGTCGTGCAGCTCGATCACGTCGACATCGGCGACGCCGATTCCGGCGCGCGCGAACACTTTCGAGGCCGCCGCGCGGGTCATGGGCGCACCCACCACGTCGATCATGGAACCGGTGGAGAAGGCGGTGTTGTCGTCGGTGGCCAGCTCCTGGGCCAGGATCTCGATGGCCTGGCCCTCGAGGCCGTTGGCCTTGACGAACTCCTCGCTCACCACGACCGCCGCGGCCGCGCCGTCGGACATGGGTGAGCACTGCGAGCGGGTCAGCGGGCCGTGCACCGGCTTGTCGCCCAGCACCTGCTCGAGGGTGTAGGCATCCTGGAACTGCGCCAGTGGATTCCGGGTGGAGTGCTCGTGGTTCTTGACCGCGACGGCCGCCAGCTGCTCGGGCGTGGTGCCGTAGCGCTTCATGTGCTCGATGGCGGCATTGCCGAAGAACTGGGTGGTGATCGGCGCGGCGGAGAACTCGAAGTGCTCCTTGTTCACCTTCAGGTGCGCGTCGACGGTGGTGACCTTGGGCTTGGTGGCCGGACCGGCCATGGCCTCCTTGGTCATCTGCTCGAACCCGACGGCCAGGGCCACATCGGTGATGCCGGCGGCCACCCACTCGCGGGCGAACATAAGCGCGGTGGAACCGGTGGCGCAGTTGTTGTTCACATTGACGATCGGGATGCCGGTCAGGCCGATGTCGTAGAGGGCGCGCTGCCCGGCGGCCGAGGGCTGGAAGACGTAGCCGACCGCGGCGCGCTGCACCTGGTCGTAGGTGACGCCCGCGTCCTTCAGCGCGCCGTTCACGGCCTCGGCGACCATCTCCGGGTAGGTCCACTCGCGGGAACCGATCTTGACGAACGGCGTCATGTTCACGCCGACGACGAAAACGCGTCGCATAGGGTTGTCCACTCCTGTTCTTCGGGAACGTAATTCGTGATGTCTAGTCGGCGCGCGGGACGCGGCCGTCGAGGTCGGTGAAGCCGTAGGCCTCGGCCAGATCGGCGACCTTCCAGGCTTTTCCGGTGCGCGCCAGGCGATCCGGATCCGCGGCCAGCGCGACCACGGCGCGACCGGCGAAGTGCGGGGTCTCGGCCTGGTCGAGATCGAAGGTGCCCTCCCCCGGCAGGGTGACCAGGCGACGGCCCTGTGCATCGGCCGGAACCATTTGCAGCAGTTCGGTGTTCACGATGCCAGGCCAGATCGAGACGGCGGTCGCGCCGGTGCCGTCGAGATCGTGCGCCATGTCGGCGGTGAGCCGGTCCACGGCGGCCTTGCCGACGCCGTAGACCGCATTGTGCATCTGGCGGATCGCGCCGGGCGACGACACGCTCACGATCAGGCCCTGCGACTCGATGAGCAGCGACGCGGCGAAAACGCTTGCCACGTAATGGGATCGGACGCCGATATCGAAGCCCTCGTCCCACGCCCCGGGCGGCACCTCCCAGAACTTGCGACCGATCCAGCGCGCCGACGCGGGGGAGTTGTAGACATTGTTGACCAGCACGTCGAGCCGGCCCTGCTCGTCGCGGACCTGCGCGAACAGTTTCTCCACGGCCGCGTCGTCGCGGTGATCGCAGACCACCGGCACCCCGATCCCGCCCAGGGCGTCGATCTCGGCGGCGGTCCCGGCCACGGTGCCCGGCAGGTGCCCGGCCGTGACGGTGCGCCCGGTGACGTACACGGTCGCCCCGGCCGCGCCCAGCTCCAGGGCGATGCCCTTGCCGATGCCGCGGCTGGCGCCGGTCACCACCGCGACCTTTCCGGCGAGAATCTTGGGTATTTCGCTCACGACCTCTGGACATTACCTTGAAATAGGAACGTGTTCTAGAAATTGGAGGCGGAGTGGAACTGACACATCGGACGATCGACACCGGGGAGGTCCGCATGCACGTCGCGGATCAGGGCGAGGGCTTTCCGGTCGTCTTCTGTCACGGGTTTCCGCACACCTGGTTCATGTGGCACCACCAGCTCGACGCCGTCGCCGCGGCCGGCTACCGTGCCCTCGCCCCCGACCTGCGCGGATACGGCCGCACCGAGGCGCCCGCCGACCCGGAGGCCTACACCAACGCCGCCGTCATCGGCGACCTCATGGCCCTGCTCGACGACATCGGCGCGGAGCGGGCGGTCTTCGTCGGCCTCGACTTCGGTGCGCAGCTGGTGTGGGAGCTGAGCCTGCGCGCCCCCGAGCGGGTGGCCGCCGCCATGGTCCTGAACAACCCGTTCGCCCCGCGCCCGCCGCGCGCGCCGTCGGCCTTCTGGACGAAGGCGGCCGAACGTCACTTCCTGCACCTGTCCTACTTCCAGACCCCCGGCATCGCCGACGCCGAACTCGCCGCGGATCCGCGCGGCTTCCTGGCCCGCGTCTACTACTCGCTCTCCGGCGACTACCACTACCTCGACACCTGGAAGAATCCGCCCGGCCTCGGCTACCTCGACGTCCTCCCGCAGGCGCCCGCCCTGCCCTGGCCGTGGCTCTCGGAAGCCGAATTCGACACCCTGGTCCAGGATTTCGAGCGCACCGGCTTCACCGGCGGCCTCAACTGGTACCGCAACCTCGACCGCAACTGGGAACTCACCGCCGCCTACGCCGACGCCAAGGTCGAAGTCCCCACCTTCTTCCTCTACGGCCAGAACGACCCCGACATGGAGGGCTTCAGCGGTCGCGACCCCCTGGCCACCCTGCGTGCCAACGTCCCCGACCTCCGCGAGGTCGTCGAGGTCCCGGCCGCGGGCCATCTGGTCCAGCTCGAGCGCCCCGACGCCGTCAACACCTTCCTCACCGATGCCCTGAAGAGCCTCGGCCTCCCGGCGTAACCCGACTCGACTCGTGGCCCGGGACATCGGGCCCGGCCACCGGTCTATTCGAGGGATCCTGCTGTTCGTGCGCGCGGTGGGGGCGTACCGTCGGGCAGACATCGGGTGTGTGTCGATCAGGAGGCCCGGTTCATGGCGGTTCGAGTTCACGCTTTCAGCGATGACGCGCTCGGCGAGCATGACGGGGTGGCCATTGCCGCGCTGATCCGGAGCGGTGAGCTGAGTGCGGCCGAGGTCGCCAAGGCGGCCCGCGAGCGGGTGGCACAGGTGGATCCGGTGTTGCACGCGGTTGTTGTGGAGGCGGATCCGCCGCTGGTCTCGGGGGATCGGGAGGCGCTGCTGTTCGGTGTGCCGACCTTCGTGAAGGACAACACCGACGTGGCCGGGCTGCCGACCCAACACGGCAGTGCGGCCTGGCGGGCCCGGCCCGCGAAGGCGCACGGACCCTTCGCGAAACAGTTTCTGGGCACCGGTGTGACCGTGCTCGGGAAGAGCACCCTGCCCGAGTTCGGGTTGAACGCGACCACCGAATTCGTCGATGCCGAACCGACCCGCAACCCGTGGGACACCGAGGTCTCCTCGGGCGCCTCGTCGGGTGGTTCGGCCGCCCTCGTCGCGGCGGGGGCGGTGCCGATCGCGCACGGCAATGACGGCGGCGGTTCCATTCGGATTCCCGCCGCCTGTTGCGGGCTGGTCGGCCTGAAACCGACGCGTGGCCGTCACATCGACGGCCCGCAGGCTCGTTCCATGCCGATCAACCTGGTCTCCGAGGGCGTGCTCACCCGCACGGTCCGCGATACCGCCACCTATTTCGCGGCGGCCGAACGTTTCTGGCGCAATCCCACGCTGCTGCCGATCGGGCTGGTCGAGGGGCCCGCCCAGCGGCGGCTGCGCATCGGCCTCCTCAGCGATCCCATCACCGGGGCAACCCTCGACCCGCAGATCCGCGCGGTGCTCGACGACACCGTCACGCTGCTGGAGGGCCTCGGCCACGAGGTGCGGCCCATCCCCTACCCGGTGGACCGGGGCTTCGCCGAGGATTTCGCCACCTACTGGGCGATGCTGGCCTTCCTGGGCGGCCTCACCGGCAAACTCAGCTTCGGCCGGTCCTTCGATCCCGCTCGCCTCGACCCGTTCACCCGCGGCCTGGCCGCCCGCTTCCGCGGCTCCGCCCTGCGCTCACCCGCTGTGCTGTACCGGCTTTCGCGCCTCCGCCACGCCTACGCGGCCTCCTTCCACGACGTCGAACTCGTGGTGTCCCCGGTGCTGGCGAGCCTCACACCCCGCCTGGGCTACCTGAGCCCCGACCAGGCCTTCGACGACGTCTTCGGCCGCCTGCTGGACTATGTCACCTATACGCCGTTCGCGAATGTGACCGGGGCCCCGGCCCTTTCGCTCCCGATGGGCGCATCCGAGTCCGGTCTCCCCATCGGGGTGATGTTCTCCGCCCTCCACGGCGACGAACGCACCCTGCTCGAACTCGCCTACGCCCTCGAATCGGCCCGCCCCTTCCGCCGCATCCAGCGGTGACGAGCTAGACCGAGACCGCGCGCAGTGCCTCGGGCGTCAGATCCTTCAGCGTCGGATACCCGTCCACCGCCATGATCAGATCCGCCTCCGCCAGCAGCGTGCGCAGCACGTGCACGATGCCGTCCGCGCCGCCCAGCGCCAGCCCGTAGGCGTAGGGGCGGCCGATACCGACCGCGGACGCGCCCAGCGCCAGCGCCTTGATGATGTCCGCGCCCGAGCGCACCCCGGAATCGAACAGCACCGGCAGCCCCTCGGCGGCGGCCACCACCTCGGGCAGCATGTCCAGTGCCGGGAGCCCGCCATTGGCCTGGCGGCCACCGTGATTGGAGCAGTAGATGCCGTCGACGCCCAGGTCCCGGGCGCGGCGCGCGTCCTCGGGGTGGCAGATGCCCTTCACGATCAGCGGCAGCTTCGTCAGCGAGCGCAGCCACGGCAGATCCGCCCAGGTCAGCGGATTGCCGAAGACCTGGATCCAGCGCAGGATGGCCGACTGCGGATCCTGCTCCGGCGACTGCGCCAGGCTCGCCCGGAACACCGGATCGGTGAAGTAGTTGGCCAGGCAGTGCCCGCGCAGCTGCGGGAAATTGCCGGTGGACAGATCGCGCGGCCGCCAGCCGGTCACCCAGGTGTCGAGGGTGACCACGATGCCCTTGAACCCCGCCCGCTCGGCCCGCTCCACCAGGCTGGCGGCCAGATCCCGGTCGGTGGGCGTGTAGAGCTGGAAAAAGCCGGGGGTGTCACCGAATTGGGCCGCCACGTCCTCCATCGGATCCACGCTCAGCGTGGACGCCACCATGGGGACACCGGTGCGCGCCGCGGCCCGCGCGGTCGCCAGATCACCGTGCCCGTCCTGCGCACACAGACCGATCACACCCACCGGCACCATGAAAACCGGTGCGGGCCAGGTGTTCCCGAACAATTCCACCGACAGGTCACGCTGCTTGGCACCCACGAACATGCGCGGAATCACGCCCCACCGATCGAACGCCGCCACATTGGCCCGCTGGGTGCGCTCGTCGCCCGCGCCGCCCGCCACATACGACCACACCGACGGCGGCAGCGCCGCCTGCGCCCGCTCGGCCAGCTCCGCGAAGCTCACCGGCAGCGCCGGCACCACCCCGCGCAACCCGTTGAAGTAGATCTCGTTCTGAAAATCACCGAATGCCACGATGCACTCTCCAGTTCCGTCTCTGCCGAAAGCGACCCTGCGATTGTGCAAGACTGGGTGTCAGACACGGGTGAATCGCAGGATACGAGCAGAGAGTGCCGGACCGTGCAGGATGACGTCAGACTGCTGACCGAGGCGGAGCTGGCGCTCATCCACGCCCTGCAGCTGCGACCCCGCGCCTCGTGGACCGACCTCGGACGGGTGCTGGGCGTGGACCCGGTGACCGTGGCCCGCCGCTGGCAACGGCTCAGTGACCGCGGCGAGGCCTGGATCAGCGTCTCACCCGGCCCGGCGGTATTCGATCTGCTGTGTGCCGCCTTCGTCGACATCGATTGCGCCGCAGGGCAGACCGACGCGGTGGTCGCCACCCTGGCCGCGCATCCGCACATGCTCACCCTGGAACGCGCGGGCGGCAGCAACCGCATTCTCGCCACCGTCGCCACCGGCGATTTCGGGCAGATGTCGCGCTACACCCTCGACGTGCTGCCGGCCGTCGCACACATCGCGGCCGTGCGCACCCGCATCGTGACCCACTGGTTCGCCGAGGGCGGCAGCTGGCGCATCGACGCCCTCGCCCCCGGCCAGCGCGACCAGTTGCGCACCCCGCCCGTCCCGGCCGGAGCCGATCGCGGCCGCCGCGTCACCCCGCTGGACCGGGCCCTCATCGGCGCACTGGCCCGCGACGGCCGCACCGCGCACAGTGTCCTCGCCGCCGCCCTCGATACCAGCGCCTCCACCGTCAAACGCCGCATCGACGAGCTCACCCGTCTCGGGCTGCTCAGCTTCCGCTGCGATTTCGCGCGCCCACTGGGTGGCTGGCCGGTCGCGGTCACCTTCTGGGCGACCGCGCCCACCGCCGCGCTGCCCGAGATCGGCTACGGGCTCATCCAGCTCCCGCAGACCCGCAACTGCGCCGCCGTCAGCGGCACCCACAATCTGGTGCTGCAGGCCGGGCTGCACTCGGTCGCCGAGGTCACCCGCTTCGAAAACCAGATCGCCACACTGCATCCCGAGCTCGTCGTCACCGAACGCACCATCACACTGCGGCACGAGAAACTACTCGGCCGCATCCTGGACCGGCACGGCCGCTCCCACGTCGTGGTGCCACCGGATATCTGGCGGGAAACTGCACCGGCACAGGGTTATTCACGCTGAAGACGGCAATCTGTCACCGGCACTCGGCAATTCGAGGCCGACTCGCTGCCTCGGCTGCGATGTCTCAGAAGTTCGCGTTGAGGTACTCCGCCGCATGCGTCGTCCACAGCAGGCCCGTGCCCGGCATATTGTGCCCGGAATACAGCACGTGCTGCCCGTCCGGCCACGGCGTCAGATACCCGATCAGCCCACGTACCGCCGCCTGGTACCGATCCAGGTTCGCCACCGGATTCTGCATCAGGAAATCCAGCAGCTCATGGAAGATCACCGGCGTCAGATTCCCGATCTGCGCCCCCTCGACCAGCGAGAACGGCGAAATCGCGGTATCGATGGCCCGCAGCGGCGAATCGGCGGGGGAGGAGGTGATGATGTCGTCGGGATTCGCGTACTCACGCACATCCATCCCCAGCGGCCACGCGCCCCGCTGCCCGTGTATCCCATAGCTCGTCGCCGGACACAGATTCCCGACCGACTGCCCCGCCCGCCGCATGGGATTGGCGATATTCACCACGAACGCGATCTCCAGCGGCGACCCGTCGACATTGGTGTAGATACCCGCTCGCACCCCTTGCAGAATCGTGCTCGCCACGATCCCACCCAGCGAATAACTCATCAGCCCACACACATTCGGCGAATCCTGCAACGCCGTGACCCCCGCCGCCACCCCCAACCGCACCGACATGTCCAGCGAAGGCCCCCAGGTATCCGGATCCGGCCCGATCGAAGCAGGCCAATCGGGCTCGAAACACCGGAACTTCGCCGTATCCAGCAGCTTGGTGACATCGTGCAGCATGCCCGCCGGCGTCCCATCGCTGTTGCGCTGCTCCCCGGCACCCCGCAGAGTGATGATGTCGATCATGTCGTTCCCCTCGCGCCGAACCCTTCGGCCTCCGAGCCTCCACGCTATGACCGCAACCAGGCTTGATCGCGAGTACTCGACTACCTGAATCCAGCGCACGGAACCCGGGCGGACCTGTGGGTTCGCCGTATTCGAGCAGGAGGACGGAGGGGCGGACCCGCGGGTGCGGGTCCGCCCCTCCGTCGGATGCTGATTCGTCCTGGATCTAGCTCGGTAGATCCGCGGCGGCCGATTCGTCGAGGAGCCAGGTGGTCGATTCGGTGCCGATGGCGCCGGCGGCGGGGATGTCGAGCGGGGAGGCGCCGTTGAGTGCGGCGGCTACCGCGGCGGCTTTGGCCTCGCCGGAGACGATGAGCATCACGTGACGGGACTTGCGGATGGCGGGGAGGGTCAGGGTGATGCGGACGGCCGGGGGTTTGGGGGAGTTCGTTTCGGCCACGACGAGTTCGTGCTGTTCGCGGGTGGCATCGGTGTGGGGGAACAGTGAATTGATGTGGCCCTCACCGCCCATGCCCAGCAGGTGCAGGTCGAAGGCGCCGTGTTCGGCCAGGTGGGCGTGGACGGTGGCCGAGTACTCGCCGGCGGCCTCGAGCGGGTCGGGGTAGTCGCCGCTGGAGGTCTCGGTGGGGTGGACGCGGGCCGGGTCGACCGGGACGTGGTCCAGCAGGGCCTGACGGGCCTGGAGTTCATTGCGTTCGGCGTCGCCGGTGGGGACGAAACGCTCATCGCCCCAGAAGACGTCGAGCTTGGACCAGTCGATGTCGCCGGGGGCCTTGCGGACCCATTCCAGCAGGGCGATACCGGTGCCGCCGCCGGTCAGGACCACCGAGGCGGAGCCGCGCAGACGCTGCGCCTCCACCACCTGGGCGACGAACTTCGCGGCCGCGGCCTGCACGAGTTCGTCGGTGGTGGCGAAGGTTTCGACGGCGGGCTTACTCATAGGTCACCCTTTCGATTCCGGTGAGGGCCTCGGCGTAGATGTCGTCCGCGTCGAGGTGACGCAGTTCCTCGGCCAGGCAGTCCCTGGTCTCCCGACGGGCCAGCGCGAAACGCTGGTCGGGTTCACCGGTGCGGGTGAGCGTCGCGGTGCGGCCGTGCTGGGGACGCGCAATGGAGATCGACACCGTGGGCCGGTGCATCTCCACCTTCAGCTCGCCGGTGCGCCGCACCACCGGGCAGTCCAGCCGTGCGGCCAGCCAGCCCGCCAGCATGTCCAGCGCCGGTTCTTCCTTCAGACCCGAAATCGTCACGGACTCAACGGGTTCGAACGGAGCCTCGTCCAGCGCCGCCGCCAGCAGCGCCCGCCAGTAGGTGACCCGGCTCCACGCCAGATCGGTGTCGCCGGGCGCGTAGGACTGCCGCCGGCCCTTGATGGTGGTCTGCGGATCCGAAGCGAAGGTCGCATCGGTGATGCGGCGGGTCGCCAGGCGACCCACCGAATCCTTGGACGGGAACTCCGGCGCGCCCCGCGGCCACCACGCCACCACGGGGGTGTCGGGCAGCAGGAACGGGATCACCACACTCGACTCGTGCGGCACCAGATCCCCTTGCAGCCGAAGCACTATCACCTCGGCCGCCCCGGCGTCACCACCGACGCGGATCTGCGCGTCCAGCCGGGTCTGGGCCATGCGGTCACCGCGCGCCAGCACTATCACCCGGCACGGGTGCTCCCGGCTGGCGTCGTTGGCGGCGTCGATGGCGTCCTCGGCCTCGGAGCTGTCCAGGGTGCACACCACCAGGGTGAGCACCCGCCCCATGGTCACCACGCCATTGGATTCCCGCAGTTGCACAAGGCGTTTCGACACCTCGCGGGTGTCGGTGTCGGGCATGTCGATGATCACGGCCGCCGCCATTCCCGCCCGCTGCGCGCGAGCATCTCGTCGGCGGAATCCGGGCCCCAGCCGCCCGCCTCGTACGGGTCGGGCTTGCCGGTCTCGGCCCAGTGCGCGAGCGCGGGATCGAGGATGCGCCAGGACAATTCGACCTCCTCGTTGACCGGGAACAGCGACGGCACCCCGAGCAGCACATCCAGGATGAGCCGCTCGTAGGCCTCGGGGGAGTCCTCGGTGAAGGCCTCGCCGTAGCTGAAGTCCATGTTCACGTCGCGCACCTCCATCGACGACCCGGGCACCTTGGACCCGAATCGCATGGTGATGCCCTCATCCGGCTGCACCCGGATGACCAGCGCGTTCTGCCCGAGCTCCTCGGTCATGGTCTGGTCGAACGGCAGGTGCGGGGCCCGCTTGAACACCACCGCGATCTCGGTGACGCGGCGGCCCAGCCGTTTTCCGGTGCGCAGATAGAACGGCACTCCCGCCCAGCGGCGGGTTTCCACGGCCAGGGTGATGGCCGCGTAGGTCTCGGTGCGGGAGTTGGGGTCGAATCCCTCCTCCTGCAACAGGCCCACCACCGGCTCACTGCCCTGCCAGCCCGCGGTGTACTGGCCGCGCGCCGTCGTCTCGTCGA
The DNA here is from genome assembly GCF_044766925.1 of Nocardia sp. NPDC101769. Lineage (NCBI taxonomy): Bacteria > Bacillati > Actinomycetota > Actinomycetes > Mycobacteriales > Nocardiaceae > Nocardia > Nocardia sp. NPDC101769. The sequence continues at coordinate 347,242 of NZ_JBIWMX010000004.1, forward strand.
GCGGCTCGACGAGTTTCGTCGCCGAGAGCACCTTGATCTTCTCGATCTGCAGCTGCTTGGGCTGGAAGCTCACCGGCTCTTCCATGGCCGTCAGCGCCAGCAGCTGCAACAGGTGGTTCTGGATGACGTCGCGCGCCGCGCCGATGCCGTCGTAGTAGCCCGCGCGACCACCCAGGCCGATGTCCTCGGCCATGGTGATCTGCACATGGTCCACATAGTTGGCGTTCCAGATGGGATCCCACAGCTGGTTGGCGAAGCGCAGCGCCAGAATGTTCTGCACCGTCTCCTTGCCCAGGTAGTGGTCGATGCGGAACACCGAACGCTCCGGGAACACCGTGTTCACCAGGGCATTGAGCTCCTGGGCGCTCTTCAGGTCGTGCCCGAAGGGCTTCTCGATCACCACCCGCCGCCACGGTTCGGGCTGTCCGGCGGGGGAATCCGCCGGCTGGGCCAGACCGTTCTTGGACAGCTGCTCCAGCACGATCGGGAAGTCACTGGGCGGAATCGACAGATAGAAACCGGTATTGCCGGCGGTCCCGCGATCCCGGTCCAGATCCTTGAGGGTGGTGGCCAGCTTGTGGAAGGCCGCGTCGTCCTCGAACGTGCCGCGGACGAACCGCAGGCCCTCCTTCAGCTGCTGCCACACCTCCTCCCGGAAGGGAGTGCGCGCCGAGGAGGACACCGACTCGTGAACCAGGTTCGCGAAGTCCTCGTCGGTCCAGTCCCGGCGCGCGAAGCCGACCAGGGAGAAACCCGGGGGCAGCAGCCCCCGGTTCGCCAGGTCGTAGATCGCCGGCAGCACTTTGCGCCGCGACAGGTCACCGGTAACGCCGAATATCACCAAGCTGCACGGTCCAGCGATGCGCGGAACCCGGCTGTCGCGTGTATCGCGCAGCGGGTTCGGCGTCGCGACCGTCGTCGCTGCGCCTGCCACCGTCAGTTTCCTCCCGCCACCTGCAGCTTTTCGGAGGTGGCCGCGAGCAGTTCGTCCCAGGAGGCGACGAACTTGTCGACACCCTCGGTCTCGAGGACACCGAACACGTCGGCCAGGTCGATGCCCGCCGCGACCAGCTGGTCGAACACCTGCTGCGCCTCGGCGGCCAGGCCCGCGAGCCGATTGCCTTCCAGCACACCGTGATCGGCGAAGGCCTCGAGAGTCTTCTCCGGCAGCGTGTTGACCGTGTTCGGGCCCACCAGTTCGGTGATGTACATGGTGTCCGGGTACTCCGGGTTCTTCACGCCGGTCGAGGCCCACAGCGGACGCTGCGTGTTACCGCCCGCGGACGCCAGCTTGCCGTAGACCGAGGCGTGCGCACCGCCGTCGAACACATCCTGGTAGGCGGCATAGGCCAAGCGCGCGTTGGCGATTCCGGCCTTGCCGCGCAGGGCGAGCGCCTCCGCGGTGCCGATGCCCTCCAGCCGCTTGTCGATCTCGGTGTCCACGCGGGAGACGAAGAACGAAGCGACGGAATGGATTCCGGCGATGTCGTGCCCGGCGGTGTGCGCGTTGCGCAGACCGTCGAGGTAGGCGCCCATCACCGAGATGTAGCGCTGCACCGAGAAGATCAGCGTCACGTTCACGCTGATGCCCTCGGAGATCACCCGGGTGATGGCGGGCAGGCCCGCCTCGGTGGCCGGGATCTTGATCAGCAGGTTGGGCCGGTCCACGATCTTCCACAGCTCGATGGCCTGGGCGACCGTGCCGTCGGTGTCGAAGGCCAGGCGCGGGTCCACCTCGATGGAGACGCGGCCGTCGACGCCCTTGGTCTCGGCGAAGATGTCGGCGAAGAGGTCGCAGGCCGCGCGCACATCATCGGTGGTGATGGTGCGAATGGCCGAATCGACGTCCGCGCCGCGGGCGGCGAGCTCGGTGACCTGCTCGTCGTAGGCGTGGCCCTTGGCGAGCGCGCCCTGGAAAATGGTCGGGTTGGTGGTGACACCGACGACATTGCGAGAGTCGATCAGGCCCTGGAGGTTTCCGGACTTGATGCGATCGCGCGACAGATCGTCCAGCCACACCGAAACTCCGGCGGCCGACAGGGCCGCGGTGTTCGTGTTCTGGGTCATGGACTTATCCCTTCACCTTGGCAAGCGAGCGGGTGGCAGCGGCGACGACGGCATCAGCGGTGATGCCGAACTCGCGGAACAGCGTCTTGAAGTCGGCCGAGGCACCGAAGTGCTCGATGGACACGTTCTCACCGGCGTCACCGGTGAAACGGTGCCACGGCATCGCGATACCGGCCTCCACCGAAACGCGAGCCCGCACCGACGGCGGCAGGACCTCATCGCGGTAGGACTGGTCCTGCGCGTCGAACCACTCCACACACGGCATGGACACCACCCGGGTGCCGATGCCCTGTGCCTCGAGCGTAGCGCGCGCCTCGACGGCGAGCTGCAGTTCCGAACCGGTGGCGATCAGGATTACCTGCGGTGCGCCGGTGGAGGATTCGGCCAGGATGTAGCCGCCCTTGCGGACGCCCGCGTAGCTGGTGCCCTCCTGGATCGGCAGGTCCTGGCGGGTCAGGGCCAGCGCGGACGGGCCGTCCTGGTGCGGCGGCTCGGAGACCAGGAAGTGCGAATGCCGTTCGGCGCTGTCGCGTTCCAGGATGGTGCGCCAGGCGTAGGTGGTCTCGTTGGCGTCGCCGGGACGGACCACGTTCAGGCCCGGGATGGCGCGCAGGGCGGCCAGGTGCTCGATCGGCTGGTGGGTCGGGCCGTCCTCGCCGAGGCCGATGGAGTCGTGGGTCCACACGTAGGTGACCGGGGTGCGCATGAGCGCACCCAGGCGCACGGCCGGGCGCATGTAGTCGGAGAACACCAGGAAGGTGCCACCGTACGGACGGGTCGGTCCGTGCAGGGCGATGCCGTTGAGGATCGAACCCATCGCGTGCTCACGCACACCGAAGTGCAGGGTGCGGCCGTACGGGTTGGCCTTCCACGCACCGGTGGAAATCGACTCGGGGCCGAAGGACGGCACACCGGGCATGGTGGTGTTGTTGGACTCGGCCAGGTCGGCCGAACCGCCCCACAGCTCCGGCAGCACCGGCGCCAGCGCGGCGAGCACCTTGCCCGACGCCTTGCGGGTGGCCATACCCTTCGGGTCCGCCTCGTAGGTCGGCAGGGTCTCGGCCCAGCCCTCGGGCAGGCGGCGCTCCCGCAGGCGGTCGAACAGCGCCTTGTTCTCCGGGTTGGCGGCGGCCCAGGCGTCGAACTGCTCCTGCCAGACGGCGCGCGCGGCCTTGGCGCGGTCGGCGACATTGCCGCGCGAGTGCGCGACGACCGCGCCGTCCACGTCGAAGCTCTTCTCCGGGTCGAAGCCCAGGATCTTCTTGGTGGCCGCGACCTCGTCGGCGCCCAGCGCGGCGCCGTGCGAAGCGCCGGTGTTCATCTTGTTCGGGGCCGGGTAGCCGATGATGGTGCGCAGCAGGATGATCGACGGCTTGTCGGTCACGGCCTGCGCCGCGGTGATGGCCGCCTCGATGGCGGTCACGTTCTCGCCGCCCTCGACGGTCTGCACGTGCCAGCCGTAGGCGCGGTAGCGCGCGGCGGTGTCCTCGGTGAAGGCGATGCGGGTGTCGTCCTCGATGGAGATCTTGTTGTCGTCGTAGAAGACGATGAGGTTGCCCAGCTGCTGGGTGCCCGCCAGCGAGGACGCCTCGGAGGTGACGCCCTCCTCCATGTCACCGTCGGAGGCCACCACGTAGATGAAGTGGTCGAACGCCGACTTGCCCTGTGCCGCTTCGGGATCGAACAGCCCGCGCTCGCGCCGCGCCGCCATCGCCATGCCGACCGCCGACGCCAGGCCCTGGCCCAGCGGGCCGGTGGTGATCTCGACGTGGTCGGTGTGGCGGTACTCCGGGTGACCCGGGGTCAGCGAACCCCACTTGCGCAGGTGCTCGAGGTCGGTCAGCTCGAGACCCATGCCCGCCAGGTACAGCTGGATGTACAGGGTGAGGCTGGAGTGACCGCAGGAGAGCACGAAACGGTCGCGGCCCGCCCAGGCCGGATCACTCGGATCCAGCCGCATCACACGCTGGAACAGCGTGTACGCCAGCGGGGCCAGGCTCATCGCGGTGCCCGGATGGCCGTTGCCGGTGTTCTGGACCGCATCGGCGGCGAGGACCCGGGCCGTATCGACGGCTCTGGTGTCCAGATCGGTCCAGTCGGTGGGGTGGTTCGGCTGAGTGAGCGCGCGGATGTCGTCTGTGACTGACACGACCGAGGTTCTCCTGACCTTCTCGTCAACGATGCGGTGGTGGGCGGCGGTGGATTCGCTGCGTTCGATCCGGGTGCGACGCGGCCGCACCGATCTACAACCACCCTAAAGGGCGGCGTTTCGTGGTCATACGGGAACCCGCAATCACCGCCCGCCGTGTCTCTGGTTCGTGGCGTTTCCCGGACCTGTTCGTGACTGCCCGGTGTACGCATCGCGAACCGGTCTCGGGCCGCGCCGGGGTGGACCTGGTCGGGAGCATGGTCGCTGTAGGTCTACCATGCTCTGTAGTAGTGGCCGCGCCGCACTGGGCTGTGTCTGGAGATCGGCAGAGCGCGCTGCTAGTTCCAGACCGGATCGGATAGTGCACGGCGTGCGAGGAGAAACAGTGGGGATTGGGCAACAGCCGGGTGGCGCTCACGGCTCCTCCGGGGCGGTGCTCGCCGACCGCGTGACGGGCAGCGGCCCGCTGGCGGTGGCGGCCAGGCGAGTGCTCGCCTACATCGCACTGACCAAGCCCCGGGTCATCGAATTGCTGCTCGTCGCAACGATTCCCACCATGCTGCTGGCCGCCCGCGGCCACGTCGACATCCGGCTCATCCTGGTCACCCTGTTCGGCGGCTGGATGGGCGCGGCCAGCGCCAACACCCTCAACTGTGTCGCCGACGCCGATATCGACAAGGTGATGAAGCGGACCTCCAAGCGTCCGCTGGCCCGCGAGGCCGTGCCCACCCGCAATGCCTTCGTCTTCGGCGTCACCCTCGGCCTGGCCTCCTTCGCCTGGCTGTGGTGGCAGGCCAATCTGCTCTCGGGCGCGCTGGTCGTGGCGACCATCCTGTTCTACGTCTTCGTCTACACCCTCGGCCTCAAGCGCCGGACCTCACAGAACGTGGTGTGGGGCGGAGCCGCCGGCTGCATGCCCGCCCTGGTCGGCTGGTCCGCGGTGACCGGAAACATCGGCTGGCCCGCCATCGTGCTGTTCCTGGTGATCTTCTTCTGGACGCCGCCGCACACCTGGGCGCTCGCCATGCGGTACAAGGAGGACTACAAGGCCGCGGGCGTGCCGATGCTCCCGGTCGTCGCCACCGAGCAGGCGGTCACCAAGCAGATCGTCATCTACACCTGGCTGACCGTCCTGGCCACCTTCGCCCTGGTCCCCGCCGCCGGTGTGATCTACGCCGCCGTCGCGCTGGTGGCGGGCGCATGGTTCCTGCTCATGGCCCACCAGCTGTACTCCGGTGTGCGCAAGGGCGAATCGGTCAAGCCCCTGCGACTGTTCCTGCAGTCCAACAACTATCTGGCCGTCGTCTTCTGCGGCCTGGCCGTCGACTCGGTGCTCGGCTGGCACACCCTCGGCCACACCCTCTTCGGCTGATCCTGACGCGCGTGTCGATTCGACTCACCGCCGTTCGATGACAGGGTAGGGGCGGAACCGCCGCCCGCTCACCCGAGAGGACCGCGTCATGCCGAAACTTCGCGTCCACAATTTCGCCGTCTCGCTGGACGGTTTCGCCGCCGGACCCGATCAGGGCCCGGGCGCCCCGCTGGGGATCGGTGGAGAACGGCTGCACGACTGGGTCTTCCAGACCCGATACGGCCGCGAGATGATCGGCGAGAGCGGCGGCGACCTCGGCGCAGACAACGATCTCCTCGCCGCGGGAGACCGCGGTACCGGGGCCACCATCATGGGCCGCAATATGTTCGGCCCGATCCGCGGGGACTGGCCCGACCACTCCTGGACCGGCTGGTGGGGCGACAACCCGCCCTATCACCACGACACCTTCGTCATGACCCGTCACCCCCGCCCTGCGCTTCCGATGCAGGGCGGCACGACCTTCCACTTCGTCTCCGACACCCCCGAAGCCGTCCTGAAGCAGGCTTGCGAAGCGGCCGGAGGTCAGGACGTCCGCCTGGGCGGCGGCGTGGGCGCCATCCGGCAGTTCCTGGCGGCGGGCCTGATCGACGAGCTGCACGTGGTGCTGGTCCCGGTCCTGCTCGGGTCCGGTGAACGGCTGTTCCAGGACCTCGGCACCCTGCCCGGCTACCGCCTGTCGGACATGATCAGCACCAAGGCCGTCACTCACCTCTGGTTCACCAGGCAATGACCCCGAGCCGGCGCGCGGGCCGGGACCTGTTCGCGCGCCCGCTCATTCGCTCGCGGTGGTGGGGCCGGGGAGCGGACCGCGCAGGATCGACGCCGCCTCGGTGCCGATGGCATGTCGCAGTTGCTCGTTCGGCATGTCGTCGAGTCCGGCGGCATTGCGCAGGAACGGCTCGAACAGTTGCCGGCCGAGCGTGAACGCGGCCACATTCGCGACGGCCAGGGCGGCGTCCTGGTCGTCGGCGTGCTGCGTCCGAGCCTGATCGATCAGGGATTCGATGACCGGGAACCGGCTCTGCATCTGTCCGACCGGGTAGCCGTCGAGGATCGCGACAAGGTGCTGTTCTTCCGTGACCAGCCGCTGACCCCGCAGCAGCAGGTGGCCTTCGCGCGCCACTTCGGCGAGCTTGAGGTCCACCCCTTCATCCCCTCCAGCACCAGCTGCCCCGAGCTGGTCCGGTTCGAGAAGAGCGCTCAGGTCAGCGGATTCGAGAATGCCTGGCATCACGATGTCACCTGGCGCGAGAAGCCGTCGATGGGCGCTGTCCTGCCGGTAGTAGCTCCGCGGAGACAGGGGTGTCCGAGGCGGTTGCCGGTGCCGGTGTGGCGAGGGGAGCGGCGGATAATCGATTGATCCGATTCGGAATTCGCTGGAACACTGACTTGGTTCGACTCCTGGAGCGTCGGCTTCATGCGAAAGCATTGTGAGGGAGGGTTCGGCATGTCTCGGTCGGTTCGAATTCTGGTGTGTGGCGGCGGGATCGCGGGGAACGCGGTTGCGTTGCAGCTGTTGCGGGGCGGGATGGCCGTCACCGTCGTGGAGCGGGCGCCGGTCCCGCGGCCGGGCGGGCAGGCCGTCGACCTGCGCGGGCCCAGCCGCAAGGTGGCCGAGCGGATGGGTCTGATGCCCGGGATCCGCCGGCGGCAGCTCCACGAGCTGGGGATGGTGTTCGTCGATGAGGCAGGACGGCAGCGGTCCCGGATGCCGGCGGAGATGTTCGGCGGTCAGGGGTTCGTCGCCGATATCGAGATCGCCCGCGGCGAGCTCAATCAGGTGCTGCTCGACGAGATCGCCGGTCTGCCCGCGGAATCCGGTGCCCTCGACTATCGATACGGGGAATGGGTCGAGGGGCTGGAGCAGGACGGCGACGGGGTGAAGGTCCGGTTCGCCTCCGGCGCGGCGGACGAGTTCGATGTCGTGATCGGCGCGGACGGCCTGCATTCGGCCCTGCGGGAACGGGTGTTCGGCCCGGAGGAGCGGTACTGCGAGTATCTCGGGGCCTACATCGCCTTCTTCACCATTCCGACGCCGCCGGGTACCGGTCTGGAAACCGGATGGGTCGGGGTCCTGCCGGTGCCGGGCAGCATGGTCGCACTACGGCCCGATCCGGATCCGGCGACCTCGATGGCCATCTTCTCCACCCGGGTACCCGCCGATCCCGCCCTGCGCGGGAATATCACGGTGCAGCAGAACCTGATTCGCGAACGGTTGACCGGTCACGGCTGGGTGATTCCGGCGATTCTGGACCCCATGCCCGCGGCGCCGGACTTCTACTTCGACGAGGTGACCCGGGTCCGGATGCCGCGCTGGTCACAGGACCGGGTGGTGCTGCTCGGCGACGCCGCCTACTGCGGATCGCCGATGACCGGTATGGGCACCGCGCTCGCACTGATCGGCGCGTATCTGCTCGCGGGTGAACTCCTCGGCACGCCTGCGGATTTCGAGCGGGCCTTCGATCGATACGAGCAGATCCTGCGGCCGCTGGTGGCCGAGGTGCAGAAGGGCACCGAGACATCGGTGCGGCTCCGCCATCCCGAGACCCGTCGCGGCGTCGCGATCATGCAGACCCTGATGCGGGTGCTGGTGTCGCGACCGTTGCACCCGGCGCGCGCCCTGCTCACCCGTCTGATCGGCAAGCAGGGCGAATATCCGCTACCGGACTATGCCTGAGCCTGTCAGCTCTCGTCGAGGACCTCGCGCAGTCGCTCGGCGAAGGCCTCCGGCTGTCCCGGGTACCCGCCGTCGGGACCGGTGAATCCGCCGTGGTGACTGGGGAATACGACCGGGCTGCTGCCCAGGACGGCCGCGGTGGCCTCGGCGGTGCGTCCGGTGAAGACGCCCTTGGACTCCTCGCCGACGGCGATCAGCACCCGCGTGCTCGCGGCCTGCAGCGCCGCGACATCGGGGGCATAGTCGGTCACCGCCCAGGAGGCCTCCGACAGCAGCGGGTCGTCGCGGGTGCCGTCGTCGATGGTGGGCATGCCGAACATGGCCGGATCGGCCGGCGGCTGGGCGAAGTAGGCGTCGGTGAGCTCGCCCTGCCAGGACGTCCAGGCGATGAACGCCGCCATGCCCGCGAAGGATCCCTTGGCCTGGTACGCGTCGCGGACCGCGGCGCGGGCGCGCTCGGCGGCCGCCGCGTCGGGCAGCACCGGGATCATCGGCGGCTCGTGCGCCACCAGTGTGGCGACATCGTCCGGATGCGCGGTGACCAGGGCCAGCGCGGTGACCGCGCCGCCGCTGCTGGCGAACAGGTCCACCGGACCCACGCCGAGCGCGGTGAGCAGCGCGTGCACATCTTCGGCCTGCACGGTCGGTGAATTGTCGGTACGCCCGTCCTTGCGGACGCTCCGGCCGAGTCCGCGCGGATCGTAGGTGATCACGGTCCGCTCCGGGAAATACGAAGCCAGCGTGGCGAATCCGTCGGCGGTCATGGGCTGGCCGATCATCATGAGCGGCCGGTGCGGGCTCGCGGACGGCGCGGGTCCCAGCAGGTCGTAGGCGAGATCGACTTCGGTCGTTTCGAGGATGTGTTCGGTCATATCGGTAGAGACGGTACCGCGCGGCGGAATTCATCGGTGCCTCCTCGACGGTGTGTCACGATGGCGGAGCACAGCCGGGCCGACGAATGAGCGGTGATGATGGCGTACGGAATTCGGAACACGATGACAGCGCTGGGGCTCTGCTGAGTGCTCCTGTCTGTGACCGGGTGCGGCGGTCCGGCCACGCAGCCCCCGGCGACCACTACACCCCCGGCGGACACCACCGTGACCTCGATGGCGCCGTCTACGGTCAGCCGATCGTGGCCGGAGGCACGGTCTTCGCCGCCACCGAGAACGATTCGGTCTACGCGATCGCCGACGGCGACGGTCTACGCGATCGCCGACGGCGACGTCCGGTGGCGCACCGACTTTTTCGCACCAGCGAACTGGGCCCAGGACATCGCCGCCGACCGCGATCTGGGCAGCATGAACCCGGCGCCGGTGGAGGGCCGCCTCGTCATGGCCGGGAGATCCGGCGACGGTTACCTTCTCGATCGCGCGCACCTGGGCGGAATCTCCTCGGCCGCACCGGCTTTCACCGTTTGTCGCGCCTTCGGCCCGGCCGCGGTCGCGAGTGATGTGGCCTACCTGCCATGTGCCAACGGCACCATGGCGATTCGCGTGACCGCGACGGACGCTGCCACGGTACTGTGGCGCACCACCGCTCCCGCGAACGGCCCGCTCGTGGTCGCCGCCGGACGCGTCCGGACGACCGATTGGCACGCCGGCACGCTCTACGCCCTCAACCCTGCCATCGGAAAAGCGCTCGCCCAGTACGGAACCGGGCCGCTTCCGCACTTCGCCACCCCCGCGGTCGGAAACGGCGTGCTCATCCTCGGCACCACGGCCGGCGTGCAGACCTTCCGGCTTCCCCGGCCCCGCACCGGATTCCGGGGCGGGGGAGCGGTCAGTTGCAGGGCTGCAACGGGAAACAGGCGGGCGCGATGGTGGTCGACGGCAGTGTCGGGTCGACCGAATGTGTCGAGGTGGTCGCCTGGACGACTGCGGAGTGCGGCGGCTGCTGTTTGCTGGGCGTCGGCGTGGTCCGGCCCGTGCAGGCGATGGCGATCACCAGGATGATCACCGCCAGTACCAGGCCGCCGATGATCGGCAGATCCTTGCGCCGCTTCTTCCCGGTCCCGCTGGTGGCCTGCCGCTCGTTCCACAGCGGGAACCTCTCGCGTTCCTGCGACGGACCGGAAGCACCAGGCTGCGGCCAGGATTGGGGGCCCGGCCCGAAACCCGGCGGCGCGGGTTGACGCGGCTGCGGGGGTTGCCCGAACTGCGGTGCACCGGGCGGTGCGGGCAGGGGCTGGGTCGGTGCGGTCGGTGTCGGCCGCCCGGCCGGGGCCGCGCCCGGGATCGGTGTCGGAGGCGGTGGCGTGCCCCGGCTCGGCGCCTGTGGCTCGGACCTGCCCGCCAGCGCGCGGTAGGCCCGCTCGGCCACGCTCGCCGAGGTAGCACCCGCGATCGCGGCCGCGGCGGCACTGCCCCGGCCGGTGCGGGGCGTCGGATCCTGCTGTACGACAGGACGATCACCCCCACCCGCCGATTCGGCAGCGGGTCCCGGCTCGGGCGCGCCCGCGCCCTCGGCGGGGTGGACGGGCACCGACGGAACCGACGGCACCATCACCTCGGTCGGCCGGTTCGCGAACGGCAGCGGAGCGTCCCGTGCCGAGTCCGGCACGGGGAATCCCTCCGACACCAGATCGGAATAGGTTGCGGCGGCGGCGAACCCGAGCGCCCCCAGCACCTGCCCGACCTGTCCCGCATCCCACGACGCCGGGGCGCCCTCGGCGAGCGTGGTGAAATAGGCGCGCAGCGAGGACGGCCCGTCGCCGATCAGTACGTCGATGCCGGTGGGCAGCGCGCCCTTCTCCAGCTTCACGCGACTGCCCAGCTGCGGCACCAGCAGCACCAGCCCACTGACCGGCACATGCTCGCGTCCGGGCGCGGAGCGCAATTGCCCGGCGAGATCCACGGTCTGGCGGCGCACCCGCTCCAGCGGATCGGCGTCCCCGTCGATGGGTGCGGGCTTGCCGTCCACGGTCCACGGCTGATCCTGCGCGCATGCCAGGGTCCCGGTCACCCGCTCGGTGAACCCGTGCACACCGACCACCACACAGGTCTGCGGCGTCCACACCACCACATCGGCGTCCTGGCACTGCACCACGGCGATACCGGGTACGGCGTGCGGTCCGCTCCAGGATTTGAGCCAGTTCACCACGGTGCGTTCGGTACTCGACAGCCGCGACGGGTCGTCGTTACGGACCTTCACCAACATCCCAGAACCACCTCTGACCGATGCGCCTCTACCTGCCGGCCGCCCGAACCCTCGCCGCGACCACCATACGGGGTCGCGGCACCCTCGTGTGGCCGAAAATGTACAGTCACATCGAATCGTCTTGCGCGGCAGCATGATCATTCTGCACCGTGGGCCCCGGACTCGGGATCCCAGGGGCTTCGGCCGGTTACGCCCGGAATGTGAACTCCGGCAGCTACCGCTCGGTAGGCGTGCTGCGCGATCCGACATACCCGTCGGGGCGGACGACCACCCAGCTGCCGTCGGCCGCGTCGTAGGCCCGCCGCGCGTCCCCCGCGGCGTCGGTGAATTCACCATTGCCGGAGGCGGATTCCGGCCGGACCACGCGCACGGTCCGCCGGTCTGTCGCGGGGGATCCGGCCTGATCGGCCGTCGTGTCCGGGCCGAACAGCAGCAGCGTGGCATGGGGGCCGCGGAACAGGTCGAACAGCCGCACGGTCTTGCCGTTGGCATCGACCAGGGGTGCGTCGGGGGCGCGATCACCGGCCCGGAGCCCCGTCGCGTCGTCGCCGGTCTCCCGGTAGCCGATGTCGAGCTGATGGGTGCCCTCGCGATCCATGGCATCCGGATCGCCCTTCACGGTCTTGTCGAGCAACTCACTGCTCAACCCGAGGATCCGCGCGGCCACGGTGCGGCGCTCGGTCTCGTAGCTGTCCAGTAGCGCCTCGCTCGCGGGCCCCGGATGACGCAGCGCGGCTTCGAGTTTCCAGCCGAGGTTGTAGGCGTCCTGCACGCCGGTGTTGAGCCCCTGCCCGCCGGTCGGCGGATGCACGTGCGCGGCGTCTCCGGCCAGGAACACCCGGCCCGACCGATACCGCTGTGCGAGACGGACATTCGGCCGCCACACCGTCGACCAGGTCAGGTCGCTCAGGATGATGTCGTCACGGCGGGAACGCCGCGTGAGATGGTCCTGCAGATCCGCCAGCTCGGTGCCGGACTCGGTGGTCAGGCCGGTCGCGAACTGGAACTTTCGCCCACCCGGCAGCGGCATCAGCGCGATGCCGTCCATGGGGGAGGAGGTGTCGGCGAACCAGTACCCGACCGAGTGATCGAGCGCATCCGCGCACACGTCGCCCAACAGCATGCGGATCGACTCGTCGGTGGTGCCCTCGAACGGAATCCCCAGCGTCTTGCGCACGATGCTGCGGCCGCCGTCCGCTCCGACGAGATAGCCGGCCCGCACGGTCTCGGTCGCACCCGCGTGCTCGAGGATCACGGTCACTCCGTCGGCGTCCGCATTGAAATCGACCACGGCCGTGGCGGTTTCGACGCGTACCCCGAACTCGGCCAGTCGCTCGCGCAACACCCGCTCGGTATCGGCCTGGGCCAGCACCCACGGATTCGGGTGCGGCACCGCGGATGCGGGCTCCCGCCAGGCGCTCATCCGCCGCTCCATCACGAACTGCCCGTCCAGGTGCACCAGCAGCGGCGCCTGCGGCATGCCCTGTGCGAGCACCGCGTCGAGCACCCCGAGATCGTCGAACACCTCGAGGGTGCGCGGCTGCAGCCCGTCCCCGCGCGACCCGGCGAAGAACTCCTCGGCCTTGTCGACAATGCGGACCCCGATGCCGCGACGCGCCAGATCGATGGCGAGGGCGAGCCCGGTCGGACCAGCTCCCGCGACGAGGACCTGCGGATTCATGACAACTCCAATACTGAATCAAAATTCACTGAATGTAGATTCAGTATTCTGGGTGGTACCTTCCGCTGTCAAGGAGGTGGATGGTGGCAGCCCGCCGCAGTGCGAAGTCGGCCGAGACCGAACAGGCGCTCAAGCACGCCGCCCGGCAGCTGTTCGCCGACCGCGGCTACCTCAATACCAAGATCACCGACATCACCGCGGCCGCCGGCCGGGCCGCGGGCTCGTTCTACAACCACTTCGCGAGCAAGGAGGAGCTGCTCCAGTCGCTGCTGAAAGACCTTGCCGAGGAGAGCGACACCTCCGCCGAGGACCCGGCGCACACCGCCGACTTCACCGATCCGGAGTCGGTGCGCTACCACATCGCGAGCTACTGGTCCTTCGCCCGCACGAACTGGCCGGTCCTGCGCGCCGTCCAGCAGGCGGCCCTGGTCAATGACGACTTCGCCCGCATCGCAGCGCGTTTCGCCACCGAGCAGCGCGACGAGGTGGCCGACCACCTCGACGGCTTCGCCCCCGCCGGCCTGCGCCTACCCGGCTCGGCCGACGCCAGCCTGGCCATGATGTTCCTCGCGGCCACCGGCCTGTTGCAGGCGGTGGAGGAGGGCGGCCTGGGGCTCACCGACGAGCAGGCCGTGGACGCCCTCACCCGATTCGTCTACCGCGGCCTCACCGGCCGCGATCTCGGCTGACGAAAACCTCAGGGCACCAACACGATCGAACCGGTGGTCCGGCGCCCCTCGAGATCCCGGTGCGCCTGCTCGGCCTGCGCGAGCGGATAACTGCCGCCGATCCGGATGTGCAGCGTTCCGTCGGCGATCGCGTTCATGATGTCGCCTGCGCGCCACAGCAATTCGGCGTGATCCCGGGTGTAGTGCGCCAGCGTCGGACGGGTCACGAACAGTGAGCCCAGCGGATTGAGTCGCTGCAGATCGAACGGCGGCACCGGCCCGCTGGCCGCGCCGAACAACGCCACCGTGCCGCGAATCCGGGTGGCCGCCAGGCTGGACTCGAAGGTGGACGCGCCCACGCCGTCATAGGCCGCGGCCACGCCCGCTCCGTCGGTCAGCTCCCGCACCCGCGCCGCGATGTCCTCGTCATAGCGCAGCACCTCGGCCGCCCCGGCGTCCCGGGACAGCTTCTCCTTGTCGTCGGTCGACACCGTGGTGATCACCCGGACCCCGCGCGCCGCCAGCAGCTGCGTCAGGATCAGCCCGACACCGCCGGCTCCGGCGTGCACCAGCACGCTCTCGCCCGGCTCGGGCCTGTAGATGGACTCGATCAGATAGTGCGCTGTCATGCCCTGCAACAGCGCCGACGCCGCGACGGGCGCGCCCACCCCGTCCGGCACCGGAATCGCCACGGCCGCAGGCACGACCACCTGCTCGGCGTAACCGGCCGGTGCGGCCGCCCACGCCACCCGATCCCCGACCCGGAACTCGGTGACCTCGGGCCCGACCGCGGTGACCACACCGGTGCCCTCGGATCCCGGAATGTAGGGCACCGCCTGCGGGTACCGCCCGGTCCGAATGTAGGTGTCGATGAAGTTGATTCCGCTCGCCTGCGTCCGTACCAGCAACTGCCCGCGCCCGGCCTGCGGGTCCGGCACCTCCACGTACCGCAGGACTTCGGGACCGCCGTGCTCGGAAACCTGGATGGCGCGCATGGAATCAGTCTTACATCGCCGCGGACACGCGGTGCGCGGCGGCTCGCGGAGTGTGAGATGTGCGGCGGTTCATGGACGCTGAATTACCCGTGGGTAAACTGCAGCGCATGAGCGCTACCGCCGCCCCGGCATCCGAGAAGCTGTCGCCGTCCGTCGTGGATTCCGTGAAGGGATTCGTCGCCGAGCACGGCGGTTCCGCGACCGCGGTGCTGCAGCCCATCGGCCGCGTCGGCGTCCGCATCACCCTGGTCGGCGCGGACGGCACCCTGGGCGACCGCGTCGTCGGGTCCATGGCGGCCGCCAAGTCCCTCGTGGAGACCGTGAACGGCCTGTCCGAGACCGAGGAGTGGGACCGCGAGCTCATCTCCAAGGTCACCCCGGCGCAGGGCCACTGGGCCAAGATGGCAGGCTGGGTCGCACACCAGAAGCGATTCCCCAAGGCGCGCAACGAGAAGTGACCGCGCCCGCAGCCGGCGGGGGCGGAAAGGACCGGATCGACGTGTCAGGGCGCGTGACCAAGCAAGCGCAACTGCGTTCGGCGCTCACCACCCTGTGCGCGAATCTACGTCCCGGTGAAATGCTGCCCAGCGAACGCCAGTTGTGCGACGACTACCGCGTCAGCCGGATGACCGTGCGCGAGGTGCTGGGCCAGCTCGAATCCGAGGGCGTCATCACGCGCGTCCCCGGCAAGGGCACCTTCGTGGCCGAGCGGGTGGCCCGTTCCCGGCTGCACATGGCCTCGTTCACCGACGACATGCGCCGGCTGGGCCGCACCCCGAGCACGGTGGTACTGCACACCGATCATGCGGTGCCGCCGCCGGCCTCGGCGACCGCGCTGGGGCTGACCGCGAATAGCAAGGCGTACCACCTGGTTCGGCTGCGGCTGGCCGACGGACTGCCCATGTCCATCGACGACGGCTGGTACCGCGCCGATCTGCTGCCGGAGCTGCTGGATCACGAACTGACGCAGTCGCTCTACGCGCTGTTCTCCCGCGAGTACGACTGCCCGATCGACCGGGCCGAGCAGAGCGTGCGCGCGGTGGCCGCCGACGAGCGGCACGCGGGCTGGCTGGGCACCGAAACCGGTTCGCCGCTACTGGCTTTCGACCGGATCTCGTATTCGCGCGACCGGGCCGTGGAACACGCGCAGTCCTGGTACCGCGCGGATCGCTACCAGGTCTACATGACCGTCTCGGCCGAGGACGACTGACCGGCCTACCGGCAATGAATGAGCCGCCGCCCGATCGGGCAGCGGCTCAGTTCTTTTCCCGTCCTATGTGGAGTCTTTCGAGTCTCACATGGAGAACAACACCGAGCCCGCGGTGACCGGGCCGGTGAGGGCGTTCCGCGCCGATCCCGGGCTGCTGTCCATGACCACCACCGGCACGGCCGCGCTCAGGCCGAGGCGGCGAATGGCGTTGGGGGAGAAGGCGATCAGCGGATCACCCGCGGTGACCCGGTCGCCCTCGGCGGCCTTCACCTCGAAGAGGTCCGGCTTGCCGACGGTGTCGATGCCGACGTGCAGCAGCACGCCGGTGCCGTCGTCGGTGACGATGACCGCGGCGTGCGGGTGCAGCTTCACGATCGATCCGGTGACGGGGGCGACCACGGTGGTGGCGGCATCGGTGTCGAGGGGTTCGATGGCCACGCCCGCGCCCACCATCTCGGCCGAGAAGACCGGATCGGGGACTTCGGACAGGGGCATGGCGCGGCCGTCGAGCGGCGCCAGAATCTCGGTGCTCACGGCGGTCAGATCAGGTCGTTGATGTCTTCGGCCAGGGCGTCGGCGCTCGGTCCGACCACGACCTGAACCGCGTCACCCATCTTGACGACGCCATGTGCGCCGGCGGCCTTCAGTGCCTTCTCGTCGACGAGGTTCGCGTCCTTCACCTCGCAGCGTAGGCGGGTGATGCAGCCCTCCACCTCGACGATGTTGTCCGCGCCACCCAGTCCGGCGATGATCTGATCCACCTTCGACATTTTTCCTCCGTGCGTGTCGAGTAGACAAAGCTGGTTATAACCAGTATATGTCTGGTTATAACCAGTGACGCTAACTGATCGTGAACAGTACGCGTGACTCCATTCACAGACTGAGGACCACTTTCATGGCCGATGCCGTCGAGAGCTCCCGCAAGAAGCTCGATCTATCCGGACTGCAGAAACTCGGCCGCAGCTTGATGCTGCCGATCGCCACGCTACCCGCTGCCGGACTGTTGCTCCGGCTAGGACAGGACGACATGCTCGGCCGGTTCTCGCCGATGCGGTCCGTCGCCGCCGTGCTCGCCGGCGCGGGCGGCACCCTCATCGACAACTTGCCGCTGCTGTTCGCGGTCGGCATCGCCATCGGCTGGGCGAAGAAGGCCGACGGGTCCACCGCGCTCGCGGCGGTGGTCGGCTACCTCGCCTTCACCGGTGTCCTCAAGGCCATGTCACCGGTGGTGCTGGACGGCAGCTGCGGCCCGGTCCTGGGCTGGCTGTTCCGGGCGGCGCACTGGAACTGCCCGGTCGTCGACGTCGCAAAGGCCCCGGCCGCACAGCTCGTCAACTTCGGCGTCCTCGGCGGGATCGTGATGGGCCTGACCGCGGCCACGCTGTGGCAGCGCTTCCACCGCACCCAGCTACCCGACTACCTGGGCTTCTTCTCGGGCCGCCGGCTGGTGCCGATCCTGACCGCGTGTGCGGCCGTCGTGATCGGCGTGCTCATGTCGTTCATCTACCCCGCCTTCAATTCCGCGCTGACCTGGCTGGGCACCACCGTCGCCGACAACTCGGTCGTGGGCGGCGGCATCTTCGGCTTCGCCAACCGCATGCTGCTGCCGCTGGGCCTGCACCACATCATCAACTCGGTGGTGTGGTTCGTCATCGGCGACTACCACGGCGCGCACGGCGACATCCCGCGCTTCCTGGCCGGCGACCCCTCGGCCGGCACCTTCATGACCGGCTTCTTCCCGATCATGATGTTCGGCCTGCCCGCCGCGGCCATCGCCATCTGGCGCCACGCCCGCCCGGAGCACCGCAAGATGATCGGCGGCATCATGCTGTCCACCGGCCTGACCGCATTCCTGACCGGCATCACCGAACCGCTGGAGTTCTCATTCATCTTCGTGGCCTGGCCGCTGCTGGTGATCCACGCGTTCTTCACCGGTACCTCGCTGGCGCTCACCAATGCGCTCGGGATCCACGACGGGTTCACCTTCTCGGCCGGTGCCATCGACTATCTGCTGAACTTCGGCAAGGCCACCCATCCGTTGCTGCTGATCCCGATCGGACTCGGCTACGCGGCCCTGTACTACGTCACCTTCAGCTTCATCATCAAGCGCTGGAACCTGCCGACACCCGGGCGGGAGCCGGACGAGTCCGATTTCGAGAAGGAGAACATCGCAGCATGATCACCCGCACCGCCGTAGTCGCGTCCAGCACCGGACTGCACGCCCGGCCCGCTGCCCTGTTCGCCAAGGCCGCCGGGGAAGCCGGTGTCCCCGTGCAGATCTCGGTCGGCGGCAAGGACCCCGTCGCCGCCAACAGCCTGCTGCAGGTGATGACCCTCGGCGCCAAGCAGGGCGACACCGTCACCCTGCACGCCGAGGACGGCGCCGACGCGGCCCTCGATACGCTGGTCGCGATGCTGGAGACAGATCTTGACGCGTGAGGTGCGCGGTGTCGCCGCCGCCCCCGGGATCGCCGTCGGATCGGTGAAGTGGCTGGCGCCCGCGCCGGTCACCAGCCCGGACGACCCGCCAGGGAGCGACGTCGAGGCCGAAATCGCCCGCGCGGAGGCCGCTTTCGAGACGGTCGCCGGCCGGTATTCCGCGCAGGCTCTCGACGCGCAGGGCCCGGCGGCGGACATCCTGTTCATGACGTCGGCGCTGGCCGCGGATCCGGCACTGCTGGACCAGGTGCGCGCCGAGATCCGGGGCGGGACGCCGACCGCGCACTCGGTGACCGAGGCGGTGGCGCACTTCGGGGCGCAGCTGGCCGCGCTCGGCGGCATGATGGCCGAACGGGCCGCGGATCTGCGCGATGTGGGCCAGCGGGTGGTGGCCCAGTTGCTCGGGGTGGATCCGCCCGGGATCCCGGACAGTGCAACGCCTTTCGTGCTCGCCGCACAGGATCTGGCGCCCGCCGACACCGCGACGCTGGACCCGGAGCGGGTCATCGGGCTGCTCACGGTGGTGGGCGGGCCGACCTCGCACACCGCCATTCTGGCCAAGGCGCTGGGTATTCCGGCCGTGGTCGCCGCACCGGCCGCCGCCGGGATCGCCGAGGACACCGAAGTCGTGCTGGACGGCACGGCCGGCGTGGTCGAGGTCGAGCCGACCGCCGCGCGTCGCGAGGAAGTGCTCGCTCTGCGCGCTCGGCAGGTGGACACGCCGACCGGTCCGGGCTGTACCGCCGACGGCCACGCCGTACCGCTGCTGGCCAATGTCGGCTCCGCGGCCGATGCGCGGCTGGCGGTCGAACTCGGCGCCGAGGGCGTCGGCCTGTTCCGGACCGAATTCCTGTTCCTGGACCGCAAGTCGGCCCCGACGGTGGCCGAGCAGACCGAGCAGTACGCCGAGGTCTTCCGGGTCATGGGCGACCGGCCCGTCACGATCCGCACCCTCGATGCCGGATCCGACAAGCCGCTGCCGTTCCTCGACCTGCCGGACGAGGAGAACCCGGCGCTGGGCGTGCGCGGTCTGCGGTTGAGCAGCATCGATGAGGGGACGCTGCTCGACCAGCTCACGGCCATCGACACCGCGGCCAGGCAGACCGGCACGCCGGTTCAGGTCATGGCGCCGATGGTCGCCACCGCGGAGGAGGCGGGCTACTTCGCCGCCCGCGCCCGGGACGCCGGGATCGACACCTGCGGCATCATGGTCGAAATCCCCGCCGCCGCACTGCGTTCGGAGCAGCTCGGTGCGCAGGTGGACTTCTTCTCCATCGGCACCAACGATCTGTCGCAGTACCTGTTCGGCGCGGACCGCATGGCGGCGTCACTGGCGGCGCTGCACAATCCGTGGCAGCCCGCGCTGGCCGCGACCATCGCCTTGACGGTGACCGGCGCGGGTAAGCACGGCGTCAGGGTCGGCGTCTGCGGCGAATCCGCGTCGAACCCCGAATTCGCCTGTGTACTGGTGGGTCTCGGCGTCGAGACACTGTCCATGGCGCCGCGCTCGATCGGCGGCGTCCGGGCCCGGCTCGCCGAGGTCACCCTGCAGCAGTGCAGAGCGGCGGCGGCAGCGGTGCTCTCGGCCCGCACCGCCGACGACGCGCTCCAGGCCGCGCGCCGGGCATTGGGGCGAGACAAGTGACGACCACCCTGCGCGGCCGGGTCGTCACCCTCACCGAGGCGGGCGAGCTCGCCGACGGGGTGGTGTCGTTCGACGGGGCGCGCCTCGACTATGTGGGCCCGGCAACGGGATTCGGCGGCGACCTGCCGGAACCGGCGGACGAGCCGCCGGTCATCCTGCCGGGGCTGATCGACGTGCACTGTCACGGCGGCGGGGGATTCGGCTTCCCGGAAGCCGATCCCGAGGGCGTGGCCGCCGCGGCGAACTTCCACCGCGGCCGGGGCACCACGACGCTGCTCGCCTCACTCGTCTCCGCCACCGAGGCCGAACTGCGCGACCGCATCGACGTACTCGGCAAGGCCATCGACGACGGCCTGCTGGCGGGCATCCACCTCGAAGGCCCGTTCATCAGCGAGCACCGGCGCGGGGCCCACGATCCCGATCGGATCATCGCCGGTGATCCGGCGCTGCTGGAACGGCTCCTCGACTACGCGGGCGGTCGCATCGTGTCGGTGACCGTGGCCCCGGAAACGGCGAACTTCGACGCACTCGCGGACGTGCTCGCCGACGCGAATGTGATTCTCTCCCTGGGACACACCGCCGCCGACTACGCGCAGTCCGTGCACGCCATGCGCCGCGGGCGGCGGGTGTCCATCACGCACCTGTTCAATGCCATGCCCGAGCTGGCGCACCGCGACGCCAACTTCCTCACCGCCGCCATGGCCGCGGCGGGACGCGGGGATGTGGTGGCCGAGGTCATCGGCGACGGCGTGCACCTGGCCGACGGCACCGTGCGCATGGTCTTCGACACCATCGGCCCCGACAATCTCGCCCTCATCACCGACGCCATGGCCGCCGCCGGGCAGCCCGACGGGCGCTATCAGCTCGGCAGCCTGGATGTCGTGGTGCGGGAAGGCATCTCGCGCATCTACGATCCGGACCGGGAGGGCGCCATCGCCGGCGGTACCGCCACCGCCGCGGAAGTGTTGCGCCGCACCGTCTTCCACGCGGGCGTCGAGCTCACCGCGGCGGCCACCGCCGCGTGCGCCACCCCGGCGCGCCTGCTCGGCATGGCCGACGACATCGGCGCGCTGGCTCCGGGGATGCGCGCAGACATCCTGGTCGCCGACCACCACCTCAACCCCGTGACCGTGTACAAGGATGGAGCGCCATGGAACTCGTGATCACCGACAACGCGGCCGAGGCGGGCGTGCTGGCCGGCCGTATCATGGCCGACCACGTGCGCCGGGGCGCTCGCGCCATCGGGCTGGCCACGGGCTCCTCACCGCTGGGCGCGTACCGGGAGCTCATCCGGCAGTATCGCGAGGAGGGCCTGAGTTTCGCGGGCGTGCAGGCGTTCCTGCTCGACGAGTACATCGGCCTGCCGCCGGGACATCCGCAGTCCTACCGGCAGTTCATCCGTGACGAGTTCACCTCGCACGTCGACTTCGCCGACACCGACGTCCACAGCCCCGACGGCAATGCCGCCGATATCCCGGCGGCCGCGGCCGCTTACGAACGTGCCATCGCCGAGAACGGACCCATCGCCGTGCAGATCCTCGGCATCGGCGCGAACGGGCACATCGGCTTCAACGAGCCGGGCTCCTCGCTGCGCTCGCGCACCCGGGTCAAGACCCTGACCCCGACGACCCGCGAGGACAACGCTCGCTTCTTCGACGACGACCTGGATCAGGTGCCCACCCACGTCCTCACCCAGGGCCTCGGAACCATCGGCGACGCCGGCCATCTGCTCATGATCGCCACCGGTGCGGGCAAGGCGGAGGCCGTCGCCGCCGCGGTGGAGGGCCCGCTCTCCGCGTTCTGCCCGGCGTCGATCCTGCAGATGCACCCGCACGCCACCGTCATCGTGGACCCGGAGGCGGCGACACGCCTGCAGGCAGCCGACTACTACCGGTTCGCGGTGGCGAACAAGCCCTCCTGGCAGAGCTTCTGACGGCGTAATGCCGGTGCAGCACGCCTTTCGCGCACCCCGTCCGCGGTGATCCGGAAAAGCCTGTGCGGGTTCGTGATCGAGCAGCTCGACGCAGTCCGGTCACATGCTCGGCTGTCTGGCGTGCCATCAGGTGATCCGGGATAGCTTGTGCGGGTTGGTGATCGAGTAGATCGTCTGGATTCGGGTACCGGCCGGGTCCAGGTCGACGACGACGGCCGCCAGCGGGCTCTCGTCGGAGAACACCAGGACGCAGGGGTCTTCGGCCACCCAGCGGTAGCGAATGGCTAGGTGCCCGGCGGGGGGGTCGGCGGCCACGGCCATGAAGACCGCGGCGACCCGGTCGCGGCCGTGGACGGGTTCCAGGCTCTGGGCTCGGCCCACGCCGCCGCTGTCGGTCCACAGGGTGACGTCGGGGGCGAGGACCTCGAGCACGGTGGCGAGGTCACCACGCAGGGTGGCCTCGGCCAGGCGCTCGCTCAGTCCGGCCTGGAAGTGCTTGTCGCGCTGGCGAGGCCGGCGCTCGTGGATGTGCTTGCGGGCGCGGGAGGCGAGCTGGCGGATCGCGGTGGGGGAGCGGTCGAGCATGGCCGCGATCTCGGGGTGGCCGAAGCCGAACACATCGTGCAGGACGAAGACCGCGCGCTCCAGCGGGGACAGGGTTTCCAGGACCACGAGGACGGCCATGGACAGCGATTCCTTGCGTTCCACGACGCCGGACACCTCGTCTTCGGTGGTGACCAGCGGTTCGGGAAGCCAAGGGCCGACGTAGGTTTCGCGGCGTCTGCCGATCTCGGTGCGCCGCGCCAGGGCATGATTGGCGACCACCCGGACCAGGTAGGCGCGGGCATTGTCGACCGGTGCCGCCGCGGGGTCCCGGTGCCGTGCCGCCCACGCCAGCCACGCCTCCTGGAGCACGTCTTCGGTATCGGCGACGCTGCCGAGCATGTTGTATCCGACCGCGAACAGCAGTTCGCGGTAGTCGAGAAAGCGCGCGGTGACCTGGTCGGAGGCCGCGTGCGGTGGCTGTGCCGTCATGACTCGTCTCCCTTCTCTCGCCACCGAAGAGCCGGGCGGCCCGGAAACTGTGACATGGTGGCCCGGATCGTGTTCCGTGTCACCGAAGCCCGCGCCCATGTCACTGTTCGCGGTCACCGTGCCTCTGTGTTGTCGTCCGGGGAGGGTCCCCGGGGCCGAGGAGACCGACCATGACCACCACTCCCTCCGGCGCGGACCGCGCCCTGTTCATCCGGGCCGGCGAGGCCGAACAGCTGCCGGGCCTGGGCGTGCACCTGTACGCCGACCACGATATGACCGGCGGAAAGCTCAGCGCCAACCGCGCGGTCCTGCCCGCCGGCACCGACGGCCCGCCGCCGCACTTCCACACCACATCCGCGGAACTGTTCTTCCTGCTGGGCGGCACGCTGCGGGTGCTGGCCGGGGAGGAGATCCTCACCATGGGCGAGGGGGATTTCCTGCTGGTGCCGCCCGCCATGGTGCACGCCTGGGCCGCCTCCGCCGATTCGGCGGCCGATGTGTTGATCGTGTTCACGCCCGGCATCGAACGCTTCGAATACTTCCGGATGGGTGAGCGGCTCCGCCGCGGCGACGGCGATCCGCTCGAAATCCTGCGCACCCAGGAGCGTTTCGACAATCACTTCGTCGACAGCCCGCTCTGGCGCGAATCCCGGATCGATCGGGCGGCGGGCGAACTATGGCCGCCGCGCCGATAATGAACCCGTGACCGAGCGTGCAGCGAGCCGGACAGCGGTCCTGGTCTGCCAGGGCCGCGCCGTGGCGGACGGGCGAATGGGCATCGGGCGGTTCTCCGACCCGGTCGCGGTCGAATTATTGGTCGACGGCGAACGCGCACTGGTCGATCTCGTGCGCGCGGGCGCGGCGCCGAAAGGGGTCGGGGCGCGGATGGAGTACGAATTGCTCTCCGCCACTTCGGAAGTGCTGGCGGCCCGCACGGTCGCCATCGACGATGCGGTGCGGGAGAGTGCCCGTCCGCAGTTGGTGATTCTGGGCGCGGGGCTGGACGCGCGCGCCTGGCGCATGCCCGAATTGGCGGGAGTCGCCGTGTTCGAGGTGGATCATCCGGCGTCCCAGGCCGAGAAACGGGAACGGCTGGGGGAGCGGGAAGCCCTGGCGGACGTCCGTTTCGTCCCCGTCGATTTCGGTACGGACTCCCTCGGGGCCGCCCTCACCACGGCCGGCCACGACGAGACGCGGCCCACCACCTGGATCTGGGAGGGCGTCGTCCCCTATCTGACGCCTGCCGAGGTCGCCGAGACCGTCACCGAGGTGGCCAAGCACAGTGCCCCCGATAGCCGCCTGATCATCACCTACCCGACCCCCAATCGGGTGTACCACTACGGCCGCAAGGCCATGGAGCTGTTGCTGTCCGTCTCGGGCCGCACCAATCCGATGGCCGGCGAACCGCAGCGTTCGAGCTGGACCCCCGAGGCGATGGCCGCACTGCTAGCCGAGCACGGCTTCTCTGTCACAGCCGACCGCGACCTGCAATCGGTCGCGGTCGAGGCGGGAATCGAGGGCAAACGCACCTCCGTCCGCGCCGACGGTCACATCGTCATCGCCGATCGGCGCTGACCCTGCTCAGTTCAGCGTGACGACCCAGGAGCCGTTGCAGCCGCGGTTGGTGTCGCGGTTCGGATCGTAGTTCCACACCGTCTGCAGGTCCGAGTCCTTCTGAATGTTGAAATCACCCGTCGGCGACTGCACCGGCTGGCCGTTGTACAGCAGCAGGCTCAGGTCGTTCGGGTAGATCGTCCACGACCCGTTGTAGCCCGCCGGGTAGTTCATGGTCACCGTGGTGGTTCGGCCGGCGTGGTTCTGCACCACGATGCACGAATTCGGATGATTGGACTGTGCCTGGGCCGGTGCCGCGGCGAGCACGATGGCCGCCACTCCGACCGCGGCGGCGGCCACCGGTGCCGCTGCCTTCGCCACCAGACCCCGTCCGCCGTTGGGAACGTTCCACATGATGCCTGACCTCCGTTTGAATTCCACCGCCCGAATGGCTGATTGGATGAGACGAAGTTATCCACGGCACCCAGCGGGTTACTTATGAAATCCTTGTCGCCACGGCCCGGCGGTTGTCGTCCGCTTCCATCGGATCGGCAGTGATCAGGACCAGCCGCTGCCGCACCCCGGAGCGAGGTATCGGCATACCCGATCGCGATCTCGCGGGTCCGTTCTTCAGGATCCGTCAGGCATAGCCACATGGTCGTTCTGAGCTGAGCCGCAACGTGACTCGCGGGCAGGTCGAGTACGCCGACCTGCCTCCGGTGTCGGTGGGCGTGGCCTCGGTCGAGTGTCGGCCATCGTGGGCACACATCTCGATTCGAGCGCCGGCCATCGGCTCTACCAGACAATCGCCTGATGGCCATTGGCCGGTCGGCTGTTCTGGTGAACCGGGACGTCGATCGTCATACGGGGATCGTTCGGCGAGGCCGCAGGGGTGTGCGGTCGCGGAACGCTTCTATAGCCGCGGCAACTTCGAATGGTGTTGTGGCGTGCGCGATGTCGTCGCGGTAGAGCACCCGCTCGGCGACGGCATCCAGGTCGAATCCCCAGACCATCGACATGAGGGGATTGACGAAGAGTTCGGCACCCTTGGCGCGGGTGCGGGCCAGGCAGTGGTGATCACCGAATTCGCCGCGGGCGGCGTCGGTGACAGACGCGCAGACGATGCTCTCCTTACCCGGGGTGTGCTGCTGAACCCAGTCGACGGCCGCCAGCCAGGCATCGACGGCCGCGATGCCTGGCGTGAGAGCGAAGACGCCGTGATAAGCGCCGAGTCTGGCAAGTGCGGCAACGTTTTCCAGGAAATGCGCGTGGCAGACGCCATGGTGGGCATCGACGCCGAACCCGACGCAAATGGCCAGCTTGACGGACAGGTCGAGCGCCTGCGCCGCCAATAGGCTGGTCACATCCTCGACCGGTGTACCCAATCCGGCTTCATCACCGGTCATCAGCAGATCCGTACCCCCGTCGACCAACACCACCCCGTCCAGCCGGAGTTCGCGCGCCAACCACGCGTAGGCCGCCCGGACATCGGCGGGCCCACCCTTGCGAATCAGGAACACCCGACCCGGAAATCCGTGGTCACGCAACCACACCGCGAGGTGCTTCTCCGGAAAGTACGCGTCCGAACCCTCGGTCTCAGCATCGATTTCGAACAACCCCGGCCCGACCTGCCGGGCAGTGGTCCGCGTGACCGGTGTGAATGTGAGATTCGCCAGCACCACCGACTTGCCCTGCTCCTGCAGCGCGAACGCCATCGGCAATCCACTGAGGCACGTCGAACCCGCCCCCAGCTCCAGCGACCAGGACCCGCGAGCAATCCCGCAGTCGATGCAGTGCCGGTGTGTCGAACAGCGAGAGCGCACCCATCCGTCGAAGTATCCAGCACTTCCGCCGCCGGCGCCCGATCGCGCGGGCGGATCAGCCGACTGCCATACCCGAATTCGACTGTGCGACTCCGCTGCTCACCCATGAGCTCGCCTCCGAGGCCCAGAACTGCCAATTCACGGTGTCCGACTGGACGACGTCGGAGTTCTCGCCCGCGAAGTCCTCGAGCGCTTCATTCGCGCTGCCCCGCGGCGAACTATCCTGCCGACCGAATCCGCCAATCGGATCATCGATGCCGGACCATCAGACCACGGCAGAATCGGGGAGTCCTCACCGTCGCTACCCGGACAAATTCCGCGCCGAGAGCTCCCTGATCTTGGTGGGTGCCACACTTCATCTCGGTGACGGGTTGGCTCCCGGTGTCGCGTATGCGGATTTCATGAATGGGCGGACGATGTCCAGGAATTGCTCGGGGGCGGAGGAGAAGGGCAGGTGGCCGGTGGGGAGGACCTGCAACTCGGAGCCGGGGATCAGGGCGTGGGCTGTCCTGGCGTAGCGGAGGGGGAGGACCGGGTCGCGGCGGCCCCACACGATCAACGTCGGTGCCGCTATTTCTGTTGCGCGACTGGTGAGGTCGTAGCGGGGATCGTTGAAGCTGTGCCACAGAGCGGAGTAGGTGGCGCGACCGATCTCGGTGCCCGCCACGCGGATCGCGCGCTCCACGACGGCGTCGTCGTGCGGGCTCACGGGTTTCATGTAGTTGCGGATGCTGTGCGGCAACCAGCGGCGGGCCATCAGGTTGGAGCCGTAGAGGTTGCAGTAGGCCCGGGTCAGCGGCGTCTGCCGGACGAAGCCGCCGGTGTTGACGAGGACGAGCCCGGCGACGCGCGCGGGCTGCTCCAGCGCCAGGCGGGCGGCCGCGAATCCGCCCACCGAACTGCCGATGAACACCGCGGGATCCAGCTCCAATGTCGTGACAACCTCGGCGAGCGTGTCGGCGATCGCGGCGGCGGAGACGGTCGAATTCGGTTCGGACGCACCGTGTCCCGGCCAATCGATGGCGATCACCCGATGCTCCGCGGTCAGCGCCGGGAGGATCGGATCGAAGTCGCGGTGGTCGTGCAGGGTGGCGTGCAGCAGGACCACTGTGGGCCCCGTGCCGATGTCTTCGTAGGCCAGTCGTCCGGCCGACGTGCGCATGATGTGCATACGCAACAACCCTTCATTCGATTGTGGTGACCGAACGGTCGTTCACTGACCAGTCGGTCGGTCAAGTATGATGTGACCATACAATCGGTCCGAAACACACGCAAGGGGACGTCGAATCGCCTGTCACGCAACACAGGGCGAACCGGCACTGCCCCCGGTGAGGGTTGAATCTGATGAATCTGCGGGAGGATTCCGCCGCGCGCACCCGCGCCGCGCTCGTCGACAGCGGCCTGGTGCTGGCCGAGCGGCTGGGACTCGGCGGTGTCAGCGTGAACGTCCTGGTGGCCGAGCTCGGCGTCTCGAAAGGCACGTTCTTCCACCACTTCGGTACCCGCGCCAACTACCTGCTGGCCCTGCATCGCGAATTCCACGAGCGCCTGCAGGTCGAAATCGACTCCGCCACCGCCGGTCTCGCCCCGGGCCGGGACCGCCTCCTGGCCGGATCCACCGCCTACCTGAACGCCTGTCTGCGCGACCGCGGAGTCAAGGCTCTGCTGCTCGAAGTCCGGGCCGAACCCTTGATCGTGGACGAGGTCACGGCTCGCAACACCCACAACGCCGCGCTGATCGAACCCGATTTCAAGGTCCTGGGCTGGCCTCACCCGGAGGCAGGCGCCCGACTGTGGGTCGGCGTGGTCGCCGAAGCCGCCTTGCTGGAATTGCAGGCCGGCCATGAGCAGGGGTCGGTTCGAAGCGCCCTGTGGCAGTTCCTCCCCGCCTGACCCGCCTCCACGGCGGCGTCCAGGGCGCGCCCGACCCCCGCACGCGCAGCGGCCGACAACGGCCCTCCCGGCTGTCGCGCCCCAACATCACCGCAGGCCCCCACCTCGCAGACTGCTCCGGCGACCGCGACAGCAGCGGCAATCCGGCGAACGAGCCTCGTATGCTCCACTTCCGGCGCAACGGCCGCGAGCGCTCGGCCGGAATGTGCTGCTGCGCAGCCGGATTCGCCGCTCCCGACCCCGAGCCGGGTGGATTCAGGCGGCGGCCTTGTCGGCCGCTGCCGGGGCCGAGGTGGGGAGGGGTTCGCGGGTGCGCATGGCGGCCCAGAGGGCGGCGGTGGCGGCGGTGCAGGCGGCGGCGCCGCCGACGTGGACGGCGACCAGGGCGGCGGGCACGTGGGTGAAATACTGGACGATGCCGACCATGGCCTGGGAGCACACCAGGGAGATCACCAGGATCAGGCGGTTGCGGATGGTCTTGTTCATGCCGACCGCGGCCAGGCCGCAGGCGAGGCCGACGAGCAGGGCCAGGTACGCGACCAGAAGTTCGGCGTGCAGGTGGACCAGGGTGACGATCTCGACCTGCAGGCGTTGGACCGGCTTCTCGACGCTCTTGTCACCCGCGTGCGGGCCCGCGCCGGTGACCAGGGTGCCCGCGATCAGGGTCCCGGTGAGGGCCAGACCGGACAGGGCGGTCAGCAGCCGCAGCGGCTTGGGAACCTGGACCGTGTCGATGCCCTCGTCGGGTTCGCCGACCTTGGCCCACAGCAGCGTCGCCAGCCACACCATCAGCATGGATGCCAGCAGGTGCACAGCGACCGTCCACCACAGCAGCCCGGTGCGCACGGTGATACCGCCGATCACCGCCTGCAGTACGGTGCCGCCGGGCATCAGCCACGCGTACACCTGGACTTCGCGCCGCCGCCGCGCCCGGGTGACCGCGAGCACGATGGCCGCCGCGGCGAGCGACACCACGAAAGTCAGCATGCGGTTGCTGAATTCGACGACCTGGTGCACCACCGGCACCTCGGCCACCGCGGTCGGCACGAAGCTGCCGGGGAAGCACTGCGGCCAGGTGGGGCAGCCCAGGCCCGAGGCGGTGACGCGGACGACCGCGCCGGTCACCGAGATTCCGGCCTGGGACAGGATGACCAGGAAGGCGAGGAGTCGCTGCACCCGCAGGGAAGGCATCGGGAACAGGTCGGCAAGTCGCTGGAAGGCGCGAGACAGCACGCACCGATGGTAGCGGGGCCGCATTTCGCCCCGTCACCCGCCCTACTACAACGTGTCGTTAAACACCCGGGTGGGCGCGAACTTTCGAGGTGACCGCCACCCGGTCGGCCTCAATCGAACTTGAAGAAGCGGGTGGCCAGCCACCCCGCGAGCCCGCCCCAGCCCGCCAGCACCGCGAGCCCGTACCAGTCGATGCTGGTGCGCATCGCCTGCTCCAGGCACTCGGACAGCGCCCCGGACGGAATGATCCGCGCGATCAGGCTCACCGCGTGCGGCAGGTCGTCGGACATGAACACCAGGCTCGCGGTCCCGAGCATGACGAACCAGAGAATGTTGGCGAGCGCCAGCACCACCTCGGCCTTGAGCGTCCCGCCCAGTAGCAGCCCCAGCGCCGCGAAGGTCGCGGTCCCGAGCGCGATCACCACCGCACCCAGCAGCAACCCGGTCAGCACCGGCCGCCAGCCGAGCGCGAACCCGATGGCTCCCAACAAGATCGACTGCAGCACCACCACGAGCAGCACCGCCGAGCACTTGCCCGCGACAATGCCCCACCGCGGCAGCGGCGTCGCCCCGAGCCGCTTCAATGCCCCGTACCGCCGATCGAAGCCGACGGCGATCGCCTGCCCGGTGAACGCGGTCGACATGATCGCCGCCATCATCACCGCGGGCACGACCCGGTCCACCCGGTGCTCGCCGAGCCCGCTCACCGGTAGCAGGGTCAGCCCGATCAGCAGGGTGATCGGAATGAACATGGTCAGCAGCAGCTGTTCCCCGTTGCGCAGCAACAGGATCAGCTCCATGCGGGTCTGCGCCGCCAGCATCTTGGCGCGTGTGGTCGGTTGCGGCGCGGGGGAGAAGGTGCCCGCCGGGAATCGGTTCACGGTCTCGGTCATCCGCGGAGCTCCCGCCCGGTCAGTTCGAGGAACACGTCTTCCAGCCGGCGCTGGTCGATGCGAATGTCGGTGGGCAGCACGTCGATTCGCGCGCACCACGCGGTCATGGTGGCCAGCACCTGCGGGGTGATGTCGCCCTGCAGCAGGTATGACCCGGGTGCGGTCTCGCGCGGGGTGAACCCTTCCGGCAGTGCGGCTTCCAGCAGCGACAGGTCCAGTTTGGGCGGCGCGGTGAACGCCAGCCGCCCCTCGGCGCCGTGCGAGGTGACCTCGGCGGGCGTGCCCTGCGCGACGACCTGCCCGTGGTCGATGATCACCAGCTGATCGGCCAGCTGCTCGGCCTCGTCCATCATATGCGTGGTCAGCAGCACGCTGACCCCGTCGCGGCGCAGCGCGTCGATGAGCTCCCACACCAGATGCCGTGCCTGCGCGTCCAATCCGGCGGTCGGCTCGTCGAGGAACACGATCTCCGGCCGCCCGACCAGCGCGCACGCCAGCGCGAGCCGCTGCTGCTGCCCGCCCGAGAGCCGCCGATACGGCGTCCGCCGAGCGTCTTTCAGCCCGAGCGTGTCCAGCAGCCAGGCCGGGTCCAGGGGCTTCGCCGAATAGGACGCGACGAGATCGAGCATCTCCCCGGCCTTCGACCCCGGATAAGCGCCGCCGCCCTGCAGCATCACGCCGATGCGCGGTCGGAGCTGAGCGGAGTCGGCGATCGGGTCCAGGCCCAGCACCCGTACGGTTCCGGCGTCGGGAACGACGAAGCCCTCGCACATCTCGGTGGTGGTGGTCTTGCCGGCGCCGTTGGGTCCGAGCAGGGCCAGCACCTGTGCGCGTTCGATATCGAAGCTGATGCCGTCGACCGCGGTGGTCTCGCCGTAGCGTTTCACGACGCCGTCGACGCGTACGGCGGGTCCGGAAGCTGCGGTCACGATGAGACACCGTAAGGCGTGGGCTGCTGTGACCGAGCCGACACCCCCGGCTGATTGCGCCACGGCAGCACATTTCGGGTGAGGAAGATCAGCGACAGGCCCACGATCACGGTGGCGATGGCGGATTCGACGATCTGGAAGACATAGAAGTCCGCGCCGCGCGGCATGACCATCACCGACACCACGACCGACAGCACCACCGCCGGCACCCGGAACGCAGGCCGGTTGGCCCACGCCGCTAGGGGCACGATGGCCCACAGCAGGTACCAGGGTTGCACCACCGGGAACAGCAGCACGATCGCGCCGAGCGAAACACCCAGCGCGCCGATCGCATTCAAGCGCCCGGTCCAGGCGGCGATGAGCATGCGCAGAGTGACGAAGCCCGCGACGAGTTCCGCGATGGGCCGGGTGATGTCGAGCAGGGCGGTGGTGTGGTCGCCGAGTCCGAGCAGCACGCCGCCGAACCCGGTGATGATCCCGACGGCGGTCGGCAGCGAGAGGTAGCTGCGCACGGTGGTGGCGGTGCCGACGGTATTGACCCAGCCGAATCCGAGGCCGCTGGCATAGCTCACGGACAGCGTCGTGACCACGGCTATGACACCGAGCACGCCGCCGGCGATGAGCACGGGTTTGAGTCCGCGCCCCCATCGCCGCGCGAGCGCCATGCCGACGAACCCGAGGCTCACCAGCGAAATGATCTTCACCGACGAGGACAGCGTGATCAGCACGGTACCGAAAACCAGCAGCGCCCAGGCTCTTTGATCGAAGTGCGGGGCATCGTCGATGGCGCGCAGGCAGAATTCCAGGCCCGCCAGCATGAGTCCGAGCATGAGCGCGTCATTGTGCACGCCGCCCACCAGGTGGAACAGCACCAGCGGGTTGGCCGCGCCCAGCCACAGCGCGCTCACCGGCGCGACCCCGCAGCGCCGCGACAGTCGCGGCAGCGCCCACACCATCAGCGCCACGCCCGCGAGTGCCAGCAGCCGGTGCAGCCACACTCCGAGCACGATGTTGTCGCCGGTGATCTGCGCGATGCCGCGCCCCACCCACAGGAACAGCGGCCCGTATGGCGCGGAGGTGGACCGCCAGATATTGGGCACGTTGTTGGTGAGCACGTTGTCGAGCCCGAGCCCGTCCACCGGTCCGACCGAATACGGGTCCATGCCCCGGGCCGCGATTTCGCTCTGTGCCAGATACGAATACACGTCGTTGCTGAACATGGGTGGCGCGACGCTGAGCGGAATGATCCACAGCAGCAGCGTCCGATCCATCTGCGAGCGGCTGAGCCGGTGGCGTGGATCACCGCCCCACCCGCCGACGGCGAAGCGGCCCAGCAGCAGCCACGCCATGATCACCAGGACGGTGCCGATCATGCACATGGCCAGCGTCGAGGTGCCCGCGCGCGCGAAGAACCCGAGCACCCGCATGCCGGAGATCGGATTCTGGTGCACCGGTTGCGCTCCGACACCGAGCGCCGACACCGCCATGATCACGGCCCCGGTCGCGCCGAGCAGGCGGATCCGCAGCAGTTGCAGGGTTTCGCGCCGGTCCAGGCCGGGCCGTTCGGCGTCGACGCTGTGCAGGACGGCGACGGTGTGATCGGCGGCAGGAACGTCCAGGCCCAGGGCCCGGCGTCCGATATCGATGACTCTGCGCCGCGCGCCTTCCACTACCGCCACATCTGCGAAGCCTAGTCCGGAGCCGCGGGTCGGACGCCGATCGCATGGCCGTAGCGGGGGTTCGCCCGGTGTGCTCGCGAGTTGCCGATGGGCGCCCACACTTGCCATTTATACCCCTGGGGGTATAGTCGTGACATACCCCAGGGGGTATGGAAGGAAGTCAGATGCGAAGTACCACAGTCGGCGTCGCCGACGCTTCTCCGATCACGACCGCCCCCGGCGGTCTGCTGGGCCGTCTCGGGGCCCGCATGGCCGATCACGCCCGCTGGGTGTTCGGCTTCTGGTTGATCCTGTCGGTCGCCCTCGGTGCGGCCGCGCCCGCGGTGTTCGACTCGCTCGCGGGGGCGGGCTGGCAGGCCGATGGATCAGAGTCCGTGCAAGTCCGCGAGCTCGCCCAGGAGCACTTCGGCGGCAACTCGGCCGCGGCGGTGCAGGTGGTGATCCATTCGGACACCGCGACCATGGACAGTCCGCAGGCTCGACGCCTGGTGGGGGATCTCACCGGAATCCTGCAGGCCGACAGCCGATTCGGCGCGATCGTCGCACCCGTGCCGGGGCAGTCGGTCAGCCGCGACGGCCACACCGGCATTCTGCTGGCGGGCGCGAATGCGAACACCGACGAGATGGTTGCTGCGGTCACCGACGTCGGCCCGAAACTGAAGGCCCTCTCGTCCGACGGCTTCGAGATCTATCCGACCGGCGCCTCGGCACTGTGGAGCGACTTCAACAAGGCCAATCACGAGGCCATGATGAAGGCCGAGATGTTCTCGTGGCCGGTCACATTGGCGATCATGGTGCTGGCCTTCGGTTCCCTGGTGGCGGCCGGGCTGCCGCTGCTGCTGACCCTCACCGGGCTCATCGCTTCGGCGGGTGGCCTGGTGTTGCTGAACCATGTCACCCCGATCTCGGTGTGGGCCATGAACTTCGCCATGATGTTCGCCCTCGCGCTCGGCATCGACTACGCGCTGTTCCTGGTCTCCCGCTTCCGCGACGCCATCCGCGGTGACACGCCACCGCGCACCGCCGTCGCCATCACCATGGCGACCGCCGGTAAGGCCGTGCTCCTCTCGGGCCTGACCGTGCTGGTGAGCCTCTCGGCCGTGCTCGTGGTGCCCGCGCCCGCGGTGCGGACCATGGCGGTCGGCATCATGTTCGCGGTCTCGTTCGTGCTGCTGGCGACGCTGACCCTGCTGCCCGCCGTGCTCGGCGCGCTGGGCCGGCGCGTGAACGCGGGCTCGCTGCCGTACGTGGCCCGGCAGCAGCATCGGTCGCCGGTCTTCGCGAAGTGGGGACGACTGCTGCACAGCCACCCGTGGCCGTTCGCCGTCGGCTCTCTGCTGGTGCTGATCGCGCTTGCGATTCCGGTGACGAGCCTGAAGGTGGCCATGCCCTCCATCCAGGTGGTCCCCGCGGACGCGTCCGTGCGTCAGGGCTACGAGCTGGTCCAGCGCGAATTCGGCCCGGGCGCGCCCGGCATGCTGCAAATCGTGGCCCCCGCCTCGGACGGCGCGGACGTTCAGCGAATCGTGGCCTCGGACAATCGGATTGCGATGGTCACCCCGCCGCAGCCCGCCGCCGACGACAGTGGCCTGGTCATGCTCCAGGCGACCCCGACGGTCGACCCCTCGGATCCGGCCATGGGCGACATCGTCCATTCGCTGCGCGCCGCACTCCCGGCGGGTGCGCTGGTCGGCGGGGCGGTCGCCGAGAACCTCGACCTCCAGCAGGCCTTGAACGACTACCTGCCCCTGGTGGTCGGCATCATTCTGGTGCTGGGCTTCCTGCTCCTGCTGGTCGCCCTGCGTGCGCCGCTGATCGCCCTGCTGGGCGCGGGTGTCAGCCTGCTGTCGACCGCGGCGGCGTTCGGTGTGGCGAAGCTGGTGTTCCAGGACGGCCACGGCGCGGGCCTGCTCGGTTTCACGCCGCAGGGCTTCCTGGACGGCTGGGGTCCGGTGTTCTTCTTCGCCATGATCTTCGCCATCGCCATGGACTACACGGTCTTCCTGCTGGCCACGGCGAAGGAGCACTATGAGCGCTCGGGTGACCCCGAGGTGGCCCACATCGACGGCATCGCGCACTCGGGCCGGGTGATCGCGGCCGCGGCGGCGGTCATGGTGGCGGTGTTCTTCACCTTCGCGCTGGCCGATCCGCTGCCGCCGAAGGAGATGGGCATCATTCTCGGTGTCGCCGTCCTGCTGGACGCCGTGCTGATCCGCCTGATCCTGCTGCCGGTGCTGCTGCGCCTGACCGGCCACGCCGCCTGGTGGTCGCCGCGCTGGCTGCGCAGGGTGCTGCCGGATATCAGCTTCGCGCACTGACGGGTGGGGTCGTGGGAAAGGGTGAGCCCTCTCTCATGACCCTTCCATACCCCCAGGGGTATACTGAAGTCATCGGACTCAGGGAAGGAAACCCCCAATGATCGGCGACGAAGACAGCATCGCACTGGTCCTCAACCGGCTGCGCCGCGCGCACGGACAGCTCGCGGGCGTCATCTCGATGATCGAGCAGGGTCGCGACTGCAAGGACGTGGTCACCCAGCTCGCCGCGGTCTCCCGCGCTCTCGACCGCGCCGGATTCAAGATCGTCGCCACCGGTCTGCGGGACTGCCTGACCGGGGAGCGGGCCGAGAACTCCGAGCCGATGACAGTCGAGGAACTGGAAAAACTCTTCCTGGCGCTGGCCTGAAGCTCTTCGGGCGATCTCGTCCAAGCGATCGCCGGCGCCGGGAGTGAAAGGAATTTATTGATGGCCGCAATCCGCCGCTGGTCCATCGACAGCATCGTACCGGCCCTGGCCGGCGCCATGGTGCTGCTCAGCCTGGCGCTGGTGCTCGCGTTCTCGCCCCGGTGGCTGCTGCTGACCGCCTTCGTGGCCGCCAACCTGCTGCTCTTCGGGCTCGTGGGCTGGTGTCCGATGACACTGCTCCTGCAACGCCTGGGCGTGCCCCGAACCGGCGGCCCCGCAACGGAAAGGAATTCGTGATGACCCTCGCCCTCTCGGCCACTCTGCGCACCAATTTCGCCGACGCGGTGCAACGCACCCGGAAGGCCCTGTCCGAGCAGGGATTCGGCGTGCTCACCGAGATCGACGTGACCGCGACCATGAAGCAGAAGCTGGACGCGGACATGGAGGACTACTTCATCCTGGGCGCGTGCAATCCGTCGCTGGCGCACGCCGCCCTCGGCGTGGACCGTCAGATCGGCCTGCTGCTGCCGTGCAATGTAGTTGTGCGCGCGGATCGTTCGGACGTCGGCGCGGTGATCGTGGAGGCCATGAATCCGGAGGTGATGGTGCAGGTCGCGGGCGATCCTGCGCTGCAAGAGGTCGCCGACGCCGCCACGGAGAAACTGAGCGCGGCCATCGCGGCGCTCGGCTGATCCACTGCCCGAACACGATTCGCGCTGCCCCTGTCGGACCCGGCTCATACTCTGGATGAATGGTGTCCGATTCGAAACGGCGAATCGAGGTGGCTGCGGCCGGGCTGCTCGCCCGGCACGGCTATCACGGATTCGGGCTGAAGAAGTTGAGCGAGGCGGCGGGGCTGCCGTATGGGTCGATCTACCACCACTTCCCGGGCGGCAAGGAGGAGATCGCGGTCTCCGCCATCACCGGCACGGGCGTGCTGGTGGGGCGCATGATCCGCCAGGCCCCGGGTGATGTGTTCGGTACGGCTGCAACGCTGTTCGACTTCATGGCCGCCAAACTGGCCGAGAGCGACTGGGCCGCGGGCTGCCCGGTCGGGACCCCCGCCCTGGACGGCGGCAGTGATGTCGACTCCGTGCGCGCCGCGTGCGTGTCGGCCTTCGAGGCGATGACACACGGATTCGCCGAACTGTTCACCGAGCTCGGCCTGGCGCCGGGGGAGGCTCGCGATCTGGCCACCACGGTGGTCGCGGCCTACGAGGGCGCGACCGTCCTGGCCCGGGTGCGCCGCACCGATGACCCGCTGCACACGGTTTCCGCGGCCATGGCCCGGTTGATCCGGATGAGCCTCGCGGAAGTCGCTGCTGCCGAGGTGAATTCACCCCAGGGGGGTTGACTGGAAAGAATGTTCTAGCGACGATCGATCAATGAAGCGACTCGTGCTCGACGGCCCGCACGCACTGCGCTGGGAAGACGCCGCCGAACCCACCCTCGATGCCCCCGATCAGGCCCTGGTCCGCCCTATCGCCGTGGCCACCTGCGATATCGACCCCGCGATCCTGCAGGGCCGGTTCCCGCTGGCGGGCCCGTACCCCTTCGGCCACGAGGGGGTGGCGGAGGTGGTGGCCGTCGGCGACGACGTCACCACCGTCCGCCGTGGCGACAAGGTGGTGGTCCCGTTCCAGATCTCCTGTGGCGCCTGCGATTCCTGCCGCCGCGGCCATACGGGCAACTGCACCACCCACCCGTTCATGTCCAGCTACGGCCTCGGCCCGATGGGCGGGCTGAGCTGGGGCGGGCTGTGGTCGGACCTGGTCGCCGTCCCGCACGCGGACGCCATGCTGGTCCCGCTGCCCGCCGGAGTGGATCCGGCCGCGGTCGCCAGTGCCAGCGACAATATCGCCGACGCCTACCGATCGGTCGCCCCGCAGCTGGCCGCCCGCCCCGGCGCGGAAGTCCTGGTCCTGAGCGGTCCGGCGGCACCGTCCATCGGTCTGTATGCGGCCGGTCTCGCGGCGGCGCTCGGTTCCGCCCGGGCCGTCTACCTCGACACCGATCCCGAAAGGCTCGCCATCGCAGCCGAACTCGGCGCCGAGCCCGTCGAGGGCAGGCCGACCGACCGGATCGGCCGATTCCCGGTCACCGTCGAAGCCGTGGGCGGTTCCCAAGCGCTGGTGGCGGCCATCCGTGCCACGGCCAATGACGGTTTCTGCACCAGCGTCAGCGTCCAGACCCAGGATGTCGCCCTGCCCATGCTCGAAATGTATTCGCGCTGCTGCACTTTCCACACCGGCCGGGCGCACGCCCGCCCGTCGATCCCGCACATTCTGGATCTGGTGGCGGCCGGGCGTTTCGATCCGAGCGTGGTGACCACCCGCACCGTGGCCTGGGAGGATTCGATCGACGCCCTGCTCGAGGCGCCGGTCAAACTCGTCGCCACGCGCTGAAGCCGGATACCGAGAGTGGTAGTCGCGCCAGCGTTTCCGGCTCGGCGAGCACGTCGATCCGGACGATGCGCTCGCCCTCGACGGTGAACAACAGGATCGCCGGTGGCTCGTCGCGGCCGGCGACCAGCGCTC
Organism: Nocardia sp. NPDC101769; assembly: GCF_044766925.1. NCBI lineage: Bacteria > Bacillati > Actinomycetota > Actinomycetes > Mycobacteriales > Nocardiaceae > Nocardia > Nocardia sp. NPDC101769. Next base: position 385,495 of record NZ_JBIWMX010000004.1, read on the forward strand.
CCGGCCGCCCGTCGACCAGGACCATCGCCGAGAAGTCGGCCCGCGCGGCGAACCCGGCCGCCAGCCGCGCCACGATCGGTGCTCCCCGTGCGGTGACCGGCACCGGCCCCGGCGCGGCGGTCCGGTCCGCCGACACGGTCACGTCGGCGGCCAGGACCGCCAGCACCGCGGCGATGTCTCCGGCTCGGACCGCGGCCAGGAACGCCCGCACGACGCGGCGTTCCCGCAGCGCATCCGGCCGGAGCTCGTCGGAACCGTCGATCACCCGATGCCGGGCGCGGCTGGCCAGCAGCCGGGCCGCGTTCGGGGACCGCCGCAGGATGTCGGCGACCTCGTAGAACGGCACCGCGAACATGTCGTGCAGGACGAAGGCGACCCGTTCGGCCGGTGGCAGCCGCCGCAACAGCACCAGGACCGCCCGTTCCAGTTCGTCGGTGAGCACTGCCTGTTCCTCGGGTTCACCGGCGGTGGCAGTGGAGGGGAGCGGTCCGGGCACGACGTCGCCCAGCGGGCGTTCGGGGTTGGTCCGGCGGGCGCGCAGCCGGTCCAGGCAGATCCGGGACAGTGTGGTGGTCAGCCAGCCGTCCAGATTGCGGATGTCGTCGATGTCGGTGCGGTGCAACCGCATCCATGTCTCCTGGACCGCGTCCTCGGTCTCGCTGGATGCGCCGAGCAGGCGGAATGCCAGCGCGTTCAGTCTGGCGCGCCGCTGTTCGAAACGTTCTACCGGGAATCCCGAGTCGGTGTCCGACATATTTCGCGCTCGCCGAACGTCATGGTGTCATGACTACACGAACCATCGTCACACGAAAAGCTCCCGACCGCTCGGTGCTCTACTGGACCGCCACCATGCTGGTCGCGGCGGAACTGGTGGTCGGCGGGTGGTGGGACATCACCCGCTACCCGCAGGCCCGCGACACCATCGTGCATCTCGGCTATCCGACCTACTTCCTGGTCCTGCTGGGCGTCTGGAAGCTACTGGGCGCGCTCGCAGTCCTGGTTCCGGGATTTCCCCTGGTCAAGGAGTGGGCCTACGCGGGCGTCGTCTTCGTCGACAGCGGCGGCATCGTCTCGCACCTGACCGTCGGCTATGCCCGCGGCGAGGTGGCCGTGCTCGCGCTGCTGCTCGTGCTCACGGTCGTCTCGTGGGCGACCCGTCCGCCCGGGCGGAAAGTCCGGGACCAGCTGATAGGTTTCCGGCGGAATCTCCCGTAGAACACCGCGTTCCCGTTCGACCCGTTCGATCCGAAAGCGAGTGCTCGATGCAGGTGGCGATCGCCCTGTTCACCCGTGACCTGCGGGTGCACGACAATCCGGTACTGGCGGCGGCCGCGGGCGGGGCGGTGGTGCCGCTGTTCGTGCTGGATCCCGGGATCATCGAGCGAAACCCGGTCGCGCCCAACCGGCTCCGCTTCCTGACGGCGGCCCTCACGGACCTCGATGCCGAATTACGCGGGCTCGGCACACCATTGGTGATCCGCCGGGGCCCGGTCGTCGACGAGGTGGCCCGGGTGATCGCCGAAACGGGCGCGACGAGTGTGCATGTGGCCGCCGATGTCAGCCGGTACAGCCGAAACCGTGAGCGGGAGTTGCGCGTTCGCGCGGGCGAGTCGGGGTGCCGGCTGGTGGTCCATCCCGCGTCGGTGACCGTCGTCGACCCGTCGGAGCTGCGGCCTGCCACCGGTCGCGACCATTTCGCGGTCTTCACACCGTATTTCCGTCGCTGGCTCGAGACCCCACTGCGGCCGCAGGCCCCGCGCCCACGACAACTCGCGGGTCCGGACATCGGCGGCGAGCCCGTGCCCGCCTATGCGGATCTGTGCGCCGAGCCGACCTCCCCGCACCTGTCCGTGGGTGGCGAGCGCACCGGCCGGAAACTGTTGCACGACTGGCTCGCCGGGCCCGTGGACCGCTATCACACCGACAGCGACTGCCTGGCCGGCGCCACCTCGGGACTCTCGCCCTACCTCCACTTCGGCTGCCTCTCCCCGGCCGAGGTGGTCCGGCGCACCGATCTTGCCGCCCCAGGCGGCGAGGCCTTCGCCCGTCAGCTGGCCTGGCGCGATTTCCACCACCAGATCCTCGCGGCCCGGCCGGACCTCGCCCACACCGACCTCCGCCCGCGCCCCACCGCCCCGCGTGACGACCCGCACGCCTTCGCGGCCTGGCGGGACGGACGCACCGGCTACCCGGTCATCGACGCGGCCATGCGGCAGCTGCTGGCCGAGGGCTGGATGCCCGGTCGCGCCCGCCTGCTGGCCGCGAGCTTCCTCACCAAATCGCTGGGCGTGGACTGGCGCCTCGGTGCGGCGCACTTCCTGACCTGGCTGGTCGACGGCGACATCGCCAACAATCAGATGAACTGGCAGTGGGCCGCGGGCACGGGCACCGACACCCGCCCGAACCGGATCCTCAACCCCATCCGCCAGGCCGAGCGTTTCGATCCCGATGGCGAGTACGTCCGTCGCTGGCTCCCCGAGCTCGCGCGGCTGCCCGGTGCGCGCATCCACAAGCCGTGGCGCGCAACACCTCCCGTGCCGGGCTACCCGGCTCCGCTGGTGGAGTTCAACGGGATGTGACCACCGGTCCGACTCACTGTATAGCAACGATGTGGCAACTCTAACTGTCCGATTTCGGTACAGTGCGACAGTGGCCTCCGGTCATGCTCGGTCTCGGCACTGCGAACGGAGCGATCATGGGTCGGAATTCGGTCGCCAGCCAGTTGGTCGACGCGCTCGTCACCGCCGGTGTCCAACGGGTGTACGGACTGGTGGGGGATAGTTTGAACCCCTTCGTCGACGCCGTGCGCCGGACCGAGGGCATCGACTGGGTGCACTGCCACAACGAGGAGGGCGCCGCCTTCGCCGCCGGCGCGGAATCGGTGCTCACCGGCCGGCTGGCGGTCTGCGCGGCCAGCTGCGGACCCGGCAACACCCACCTGATCCAGGGGCTCTACGACGCGCACCGCAATGGCGCCGCCGTGCTGGCTATCGCCTCGCACATTCCCAGCCGTGAGATCGGCACCGGCTTCTTCCAGGAAACCCACCCCGAGCGACTCTTCGTGGAGTGCAGTCACTTCTGTGAGATGGTCGGCATCCCCGAGCAGATGCCGCGGCTCGCCTACATCGCCATGCAGACCGCACTCGGTCAGCATGGCGTCTCGGTGCTGGTGGTGCCCGGTGACGTGCTCAGCGCGGAGGCCGAGAACCGCGGCTGGCAGTCGGATCTGGTGGCCGAAGCGCCGACTGTTGTCCCGCCCGCCGCCCAGGTGGACCGCCTCGCGGAGGCCCTCAATGACGCCGACACCGTGGCCCTGTTCGCGGGCGCGGGTGTGCGTGGTGCACACGCCCAGGTCATGAGTCTGGCCGAGCGACTGCACGCCCCGATCGGCCACGCGCTCGGCGGCAAGGAGTGGATCCAGTTCGACAATCCGTACGACGTCGGCATGAGCGGCCTGCTCGGCTATGGCGCCGCCTACGAGGCCACCCACGAAGCCGACCTGCTGTTGTTGCTCGGCACCGACTTCCCCTACGACACGTTCCTGCCGCAGAACGGCCGGATCGCCCAGATCGACCGCGACCCGTCCCGCATCGGGCGCCGCGCCGCCGTCGATATCGCCGTCAATGGCGACGTGGCCGCCACCATCGACGCTGTCCTGCCGCTGCTGCACCAGAATCCGAGCCGCGCCTTCCTCGACGACATGTTGCGCCGGCACGCCTCCGCGCTGGAGAACGTGGTGGACGCCTACACCCGCGATATCGACCACCACACGCCCATCCACCCCGAGTACGTCGCCTCGCTCATCGACGAAATCGCCGACGACGACGCGGTTTTCACCGTCGACACCGGCATGTGCAATGTCTGGGCGGCACGGTACATCAACCCGAACGGCCGCCGCCGCATCATCGGCTCGTGGCGGCACGGCACCATGGCCAACGCCGTCCCGCACGCCATCGGCGCCCAGACGGCCTACCCGGGCCGGCAGGTGATCTCGCTGTCGGGCGACGGTGGTCTGGCCATGCTCATGGGTGAGCTGCTCACCGTCTGGCGGCACCGGTTGCCGGTGAAGATCGTGGTGTTCAACAACTCCACGCTCGGCATGGTGAAGCTGGAGATGCTGGTCGACGGCCTGCCCGACTACGGCACCGATCAGGAGCCGGTGAACTACGCCGATATCGCGGCGGCCGTGGGCATTCCGTCGCTGCGGGTGACCGACCCGTCCGAGGTCCGGGCCGCGCTGACCGAGGCGTTCGCCGCGCCCGGGCCGATGCTGGTGGACGTGGTCACCGACCCCAATGCCCTGTCCCTCCCGCCCCGGATCGATGCCGCGCAGGTCAAGGGGTTCGCCCTGGCCGCGGGCAAGATCGTGCTGGCCGGCGGTGTCGGCCGCATGATCGACATGGCCCGCAGCAACCTGCGCAATATTCCGCGCCCGTAGCGGGTCGCGTATGCCCGCTGCTGGACCCCGGCGGAAACCGGTCGGCCTGCTTCTGGAAGAAATAGGGACATGGCTGTTCGACCGATCCTCATCGCCGGTGACCCCAGACTGTCCACCCCGGCCGTGCCCGTCACCGAATTCGACGCGGAACTGGCCGCTTTCGTCGAGGACCTGTTCGAGACGAACACCGCGGCCCGGGGCGCGGGCCTGGCGGCCAATCAGATCGGCGATCCCCGTGCAGTTTTCGTGTACGACCTCATGACCGGCGACGGCCGGCAGCGCGGGTACGTCATCAATCCGAGCATCGAGACCTCCGAGATCCCGGAGACCATGCCCCACCCCGACGACGACGCCGAAGGCTGCCTCTCGGTGCCGGGGGAGTGGTTCCCGACCGGGCGCGCCGATTGGGCCGAGGTGTCGGGCGTCGACATCCACAACCAGCCGGTCATCGTCTCCGGCACCGGCTACCTGGCCCGCTGCCTGCAGCACGAGACCGATCACCTGCTCGGCCATCTGTACCTGGATCGCCTCATCGGCCGCAATCAGCGCGCCGCCAAGAAGATGATCAAGGCCAATGGCTGGACCGACGCGGGGCGGTCCTGGCTGCCCGGCCAGGACGCCGACCCGTTCCACGACTAGGAAGTGTCTCGAAGTGTGTGATGGGGTGACACCGCGGTGCGGTGCCGCCCCATCGGCATGTTTGGTGAAAGCTGTTGCCTACGTTGGCATATACCCGAGCTGGAGTAGCGCTTCGCGCACCGCGGACACGCGGTCGGGAACTCGCCCGGGTTCCTGGGCTTATAGCTGCTGCGACCCGTCTCCGGAGACAATCGGTACTTCGTTGTCACCCAGTGGGATTCGGAGGAGACTTTCGCCGCGTGGCGTGACGGTCCGTGCGCGAGGCGCAACCGGGCGAGGCCCGCAAGCCGGTCTCCACGGGCGCGTCGCCGCTGGAGTTCGAGGTCGTCACGGATGTGGCGGGGAAGGCCGCCCGACCAGAGCGTTCGTCACACCCTGAGTGATCGTGTGGAGCAGCCGTTCCGCCGGACCACGACGGAACCGGCTGCGCCACAGAGTCGCCGGCACCAGGGAACCGATGGCGAGTAGTGCCAGTAGTTCCCAGCCCGGGCCGTGGATGCCGCCCGGCAGTGCGGTCGCGTTCTCGTCGGGTACCGGCACCAGGGCGCTGACCGCCACCGCCTGCAGGATGTAGAGGCTCAACGCGCAGGAGCCCGCGGCCATCAAGGGCCGCAAGGCGATACCGGCACGCGGGACCAGTGCCATCAGGACACCGATCACCAGGAAGGCTGCACCGATCGCGCCGAACACCTCGAACGGGGTGCCGCTGTGCGGGGTGGCGACGGTCATCCACCACCAGCTCGTTGTCGCCACCGCGCCGAAACCCGTCATATCGATGATCTGGCCCGGATCGAAGTCGGTGACCCCGGCCTGTGTCATACCTGCGGTGAGCAGGTCGACCAGGTGCGCGCGCCCGCCCAGCGGGTGCTGCACCAGCCACGAACCGCCGTATCCGAGCAGGGCCAGCAGCGCACCGACACCTATCACCGGCAGCGGCCGGAGTGCGCGAATCCCCCAGCGGCCCAGAGCCATACCGGCGAAGAGGAACGGCATCCAGGTGAGCGCCGGGTACCCGCCGGTGAGCACCAGCATCTGGCCCGCCTGCCGCAGACCCGACCACGAGGTGAACATCTCGAAGATGGGGTTGCCGCCGGAAGCGTTCTGGTGCATGTGGCTTCGGATGACAAAGGACAGGATCGGTCCGGCGATCGCCCACACCGCCGCGAGTATCGCGAGCGCGCGGACCTCCAGCCGCAGGGCGGGCAGGGCCAGTAGGAAGAACAGGCCGTAGTAGGTCAGGATGATCATGATTCCGATGCCGGAATGCAGTTGCGCCAGCGCCAGACCCAGCAGCGCGACCAGCACGGCTCGGGAGCCGATGCGAATCAGGCTGCGGCGGGCCGCGATCCCGGTGGCAGGGTGCGGCCCGCCGGACATGAGCGCCATCGACACGCCCGCCAATACCGCGAACAGCGCGGCCGCCCGGCCCTCGAAGACCGTCAGCCAGGACGCGCCCGGCTGGCTCCGTTGCGGCCCGACATGCACCGCGAACATGCCCAGCACCGCGATGCCCCGCGCCGCGTCGAGCGCGAGGACACGCGGCAGCGAAGTCGAAGCATCCGCTTCTTGCGGCACGGTAACCGACGCCCGCGATCTCATAACCTTGCCCACCTCCAGGATTTCGACTGGTAGTGACAGCGAGGCTAATTCGGCACACACGAGAAAAACGAGCCCAATGCCCGATTCTCGGAAGAAATAGCCAAAAGAGTTAGCTTCCGGCTAATCAAAAGGGTCAGCCGGGAACTCGCGAGCTACGCCTCGAAGGTGGCATCCAGCTCGATGGTGCCGACGCCGGCCAGCGCCTTGGACACCGGGCAGCCCGCCTCGGCGGCGGCCAGGAAGCCGGCCTCGTCGATGCCCGACGCCTTGCCCACCAGGGTCAGCTTGATCTTGGAGATGCGGAAGCCGCCGGCCGGGTCCGGGCCCAGGGTCACGTCGGCGGTGATGTCCAGGCCCTGGACGGTGCCGCCGCATTGAACCGAAACATGTTGCGCTGCAGGAAGAATAGGGGCTCGTGATCGAGGGGTGCTGTTACGGTGAGCGGAAATCGGAACCCGGAACCGTGGGGGTGCGCATGCCGCTGCCGACGATCGATGGGGTGGCGGCCGCGAATCGGGCTGCGTCGCAGCGGCGCTCGATTCCGCCGGCCGTGGTGTGGCTGGTAGCCGCGCTGGGTGCGCTGGCCGGAGCGTAGTGCCTCCACCCGGCGAATCGCCACCGCTCCGTCCCCGCCGTCGCGGGCCTGCTCGCCGTCTTCCTCGTCTGTTCGGGCGGTGTGTTCATCCTGTTCGGCGTCCACCGCGAGAGCGTCTTCGACTTCCCGGACCGGGGCCCTTTCTCGATCTTCGACCACGATGCCTTTATCTGGCTCGTCCTGGTCCTGTTCGCGGTTACCGCCGTCGCTCTCCGGCGAAATACCCCGGCGGAGAGCGAGGGGCCGGCATAGCGGTCGGCCGATGTCCTTCAGCGCGTGACGGATTCGCGTGCGTCCATCGCCGCGCCGGTCAGCTCGATCGAGCGCACCCGGTCGTCGATGTTCTGGGCGTGGTGGGCCGTGATGAGTTCGTCGGCCTGGATGTCGGCCGCGAAGTCCTCCAGGTACGCCACGACGTCGGCGGGTGTGCCGACGGCCGTGTACGTGGTCATGCTGGCCAGGTGACGGCCATTGGGCGAGGCCAGGAAGGCGTCGATCTCCTCGTCGGAGAAGTCCATGCCCGCCGCGCCGCGCTTGATGAACGCGCGGGTGCGCGCCCGGTAGGAGACGGTCTTCTGCTCCTCGGCCTGCGCGCGGTCCTCCGCCGCGAACACATTGACCCCGGCCATGACATAGGGCTCGGCCAACTGTTCGGAGGGCCGGAAGCGGTCGCGGTACTCGCGGACGGCCTCGTGCAGGGAGTCGGGCGCGAAGTGGGAGGCGAAAGCGTAGGGCAGGCCGAGGTGCGCGGCCAGCTGCGCACCGAACAGCGACGACCCCAGAATGTAGAGCGGCACAACGCCTTCCGCCCGCGGCACGGCCTGAATGCCCGGAATCCGCGAGCTCCCGGTCAGGTACCCCTGCAACTCCAGCACGTCCTGCGGGAAGGCGTCCGCCGAGGACGGGTTACGCCGCAGCGCCCGCATGGTCTCCTGATCGCTGCCCGGCGCGCGGCCCAGCCCGAGGTCGATGCGACCCGGGTACAGCGACTCGAGGGTGCCGAACTGCTCGGCGATCACCAGCGGCGAGTGGTTCGGCAGCATGATCCCGCCCGCCCCGAGCCGGATGGTCCCGGTATGCGCGGCCACGTGGCCGATGAGCACGCTGGTCGCGCTGGACGCGATCGAGTTCATATTGTGGTGCTCGGCATACCAGACCCGCCGGTACCCGCTGCGTTCCGCCGCCTGCGCCAGCGCGACGCTGTTCCGGAAGCTGTCACGCGCGGTCTGACCGGGCGCGATCACCGCCAGGTCGAGGAGGGACAGTGCGATGGGCATGCTGGCACCGGCTTTCGTGGATGTCGTGGTCTGGACGGCGGGCGCTGTGGCACCCGCACCCCAGTGATAATTCGATTGCCATCGAACTTATGCCCGCGCCGCGCCGGGCCGTCATCGGGCGACCGGTCGGCTACCGGAACTTCTCTGCGTGCTCCGCGGCCCAGTCCCGGACATCCCGCGCCGGCCGCCCGGTGAGGTCGGCCACGGTCGTCGTGATCAGATCCGAGCGTGGCCTGAATTCGGCCATCGACAGCAGTGATTCGATCAGCCGCGCCGGCAGTCCGGCCCCGGTCATCGACTCCCGCGCCACCCCCAGCGGCAGCGCCTCGAACCGCAGTGAACGTCCCAGGACCTCGCCGATCGCCGCGACCTGATCCGCGCGCCCGACCACCCGCGGCCCGGTCACCAGGTACTTCCGCCAGGTGTGCGAGTGATCGGTGAGCAGTCGCGCCGCCACGGCCGCGATATCGCCCTCGTGCACCACCGCGCTCGGCGCGACCTCGGTCCCGCGCACCACGTCACCGGCGCGAATCTGCCCCGCCCAGGCCAGCGCATTGGAGGCGAGGGTGTCCGCGCGCAGCATGGTCCACGGCAGCCCCGAGGCCTCGATGAGGCCCTCCATCTCGGCATGCAACTGTGGAATCAGATCCGATTGCGGCCCTTGGTCGTTCACCGTCGTGGACGACAGATACACGACGCGCTGGGCGTGCTCGGCGAGCACCTTCAGCACCTGTGCCGCGCCCTCTGTCCCATGGAACGGCCACACCAGGAACACCGAGTCGACCCCCTCCGCGGCCGTGGCCAGGGATTCCGGCTCGGCCAGATCCCCGCCCACCACCTCGACTCCGGGCGGCAGGCCGGCGGTCTCCGGATCGCGAGCCAGCGCTCGTGTCCGGACCCCTGCCGCGGCCAGTTGGGCAACTACCTGCCGGCCGACGTTTCCCGTCGCACCCACCACGAGCACACTGTTCACGTCTTCGGAAACCCGCCACGACCGGGCCGAATTTCCGAAATGCGCGGATATATATGGTGGCCCGGATCACACCCGACCCCATCGCCCCAGGTCGCGAAGATCAGGTCAGGTGACCCTTACTGGAACGGGGGATGGAATTCCGTCACACTGATGTTGTGAAAACCGTGGGTTTGCGGAACGCGGAACAGGCCGGGCACCAACACGAGGGTGCCCGGTCCGTTGTCGTGCCCGTGCCGGCGGGTGAGGGTCACACCCGGGAAGCCGTCGTCAAGCTGCTGCTGGAGGAGGGCCCGATCACCGCGACCGCCATCGGTGAACGCCTGGGCCTGAGCCCGGCGGGCGTGCGCCGGCATCTGGACGCGCTCATCGAATCGGGCGAGGCCCGCGCGACGCGGTCGGCGCCGTGGCAGCAGAAGGGCCGTGGTCGTCCCGCCAAGCAGTTCCAGCTGACGGCCACCGGCCGTGGCCGCCTGGGGCACGCCTACGATGACCTCGCCGGAGCCGCCATGCGGCAGCTGCGGGAGATCGGCGGGGACCAGGCCATCACCGAATTCGCGCGCAAGCGGGTGGCGACCATCGTGTCCGGGGTCGGTGAGCTCACCGGGCATACCCCGGCCGAGACCGAGGCCAAGGCGGAGGAGATCGCGGACGCGTTCACCGATGCCGGATTCGCGGCCTCGACCCGGAAGGTCGGTGCGGGCGTGCAGATCTGCCAGCACCACTGCCCGGTCTCGCATGTCGCCGAGGAGTTCCCGGAGCTGTGCGCGGCCGAACTCGAAGCCTTCCGGGAAATTCTCGGTACGCACGTGCAGCGCCTGGCGACCATCGCCAATGGCGACTGCGCCTGCACCACGCACGTCCCGCTGGCCACAGTGCCCCCCATATCGAATACCGCCCAAAAGAATTCCGCATCGACCCCCGTTGCACAGCCCGCAACGACTTCTACACATGACTCCGGAAGGAGTGCCGAATGACGACGACCACCGACCAGGTGCAGCCGCTGTCCCAGGAAGAGACCATCGCGTCCCTGGGCACCTACGAGTACGGCTGGGCCGACAAGGATGTCGCCGGTGCCAGTGCCAAGCGCGGCCTGTCCGAGGACGTCGTTCGCGACATCTCGGCGAAGAAGAACGAGCCCGAATGGATGCTCGACTTCCGTCTGAAGGCACTGCGTATCTTCGACAAGAAGCCAATGCCGAGCTGGGGCTCCAACCTCGAGGGCATCGACTTCGACAACATCAAGTACTTCGTGCGCTCGAGCGAGAAGCAGGCCGCGTCCTGGGAAGAGCTGCCCGAGGACATCAAGAACACCTACGACAAGCTGGGCATCCCGGAGGCGGAGAAGCAGCGGCTGGTCGCGGGTGTCGCCGCGCAGTACGAGTCCGAGGTCGTCTACCACTCCATCCGTGAGGACCTGGAGAAGCAGGGCGTCATCTTCCTCGACACCGATACCGGTCTCAAGGAGCACCCGGAGATCTTCCAGAAGTACTTCGGCTCGGTCATCCCGTCGGGTGACAACAAGTTCTCCGCGCTGAATTCGGCGGTGTGGTCGGGTGGTTCGTTCATCTACGTGCCGCCGGGCGTGCACGTGGACATCCCGCTGCAGGCGTACTTCCGCATCAACACCGAGAACATGGGTCAGTTCGAGCGGACGCTGATCATCGTCGACGAGGACGCCTACGTCCACTACGTCGAGGGCTGCACCGCGCCGATCTACTCCTCGGATTCGCTGCACTCCGCGGTGGTCGAGATCATCGTGAAGAAGGGCGGCCGCTGCCGCTACACCACCATCCAGAACTGGTCGAACAACGTCTACAACCTGGTGACAAAGCGCGCCAAGGCCGAGGCGGGCGCGACCATGGAGTGGGTCGACGGCAATATCGGCTCCAAGGTCACCATGAAGTACCCGGCCGTGTGGATGACCGGTGAGTACGCCAAGGGTGAGGTGCTCTCCATCGCGTTCGCGGGTGCCGGCCAGCACCAGGACACCGGTGCGAAGATGCTGCACCTGGCGCCGCACACCTCCTCGACCATCATCTCCAAGTCGGTGGCGCGCGGCGGCGGTCGCGCCTCGTACCGCGGCCTGGTGCAGGTCAACAAGGGCGCGAACGGCTCGAAGTCGACTGTGAAGTGCGATGCGCTGCTGGTGGACAACGTCTCTCGTTCCGACACCTACCCGTACGTCGACATCCGCGAGGACGACGTGACCATGGGCCATGAGGCCACGGTGTCGAAGGTGTCCGAGGACCAGCTGTTCTACCTGATGAGCCGCGGCCTCACCGAGGACGAGGCCATGGCCATGATCGTGCGCGGCTTTGTCGAGCCGATCGCCAAGGAGCTCCCGATGGAGTACGCCCTGGAGCTGAACCGCCTGATCGAACTGCAGATGGAAGGAGCCGTCGGCTGATGACGGTCCAGAATGTTGCCGTTGCCGCCGAGGGCCGTGTGCCGGCGATCAACAAGGGTGAGGTTTTTGCGTCCTTCGACGTGAACGCCTTCGAAGTGCCGTCCGCGCATGACGAGGTGTGGCGCTTCACCCCGTTGCGTCGCCTGCGTGGCCTGCACGACGGCACCGCCGTTCGTGACGGCCGGGCCGTCGTCGAGGCGAACGCTGTCGAGGGCGTGACGGTGGAGACCGTCGGCCGTGACGACGCTCGCCTCGGTGTCGCCGGTACCCCCACCGATCGCGTTGCCGCGCAGGCGTACTCGGGTTTCGAGCATGCGACCATCGTGTCGATCGGCGCGGAAACCGAAGTGGCCGAAGCGGTCGTCGTCACCATCACTGGTCCGGGAGAGGGCAAGACCGCCTACGGGCACACCCAGATCCGACTGGGCAACTTCGCCCACGCGAACGTGGTCCTCGACCAGCGCGGCAGCGGAACCTACGCGGAGAATGTGGAATTCGTGCTCGGCGACAGCGCCAAGCTGAATGTCATCGTCATTCAGGACTGGGCCGACGACGCTGTGCACGCGACCGCGCACCACGCCAAGCTGGGTCGTGACGCCACCCTGCGGCACACCAATGTCACCCTCGGTGGCGATCTGGTGCGCCTGACCGCGACTGTCCGCTACGACGGTCCGGGCGGCGACGTCGAGCTGCTCGGCGTGTACTTCGCCGATGACGGCCAGCACTTCGAACAGCGCCTGCTGATCGATCACGGGGTGCCCCACTGCAAGTCGAACGTGCTGTACAAGGGTGCGCTGCAGGGCGATCCGTCCTCCAGCAAGCCGGACGCGCGCACCGTGTGGGTGGGCGATGTGCTCATTCGCGCGGCTGCCGAGGGCACCGACACCTACGAGGCCAACCGCAACCTGGTACTCACCGATGGCGCGCGCGCCGACTCGGTGCCGAACCTGGAGATCGAGACCGGCGAGATCGTCGGCGCCGGACATGCCTCGGCCACTGGGCGTTTCGATGACGAGCAGCTGTTCTACCTGCGCTCGCGCGGTATCAGCGAGGAGGCGGCGCGGCGTCTGGTCGTGCGCGGCTTCTTCTTCGAGATCATTCAGAAGATCACGGTCCCCGAGGTTCGGGAGCGGCTCGAGGCGGCCATCGAGGCTGAGCTCGCCGCCGTCGGCGCCTGACACCAACTTCCCATCCCCGCAAAGGAATTCGAATTCGATGACCACCCTGGAAATCAAGGACCTGCACGTCGAGGTCGCCAACCCGGACGAGAACGCCGAGCCCATCAAGATCCTCAAGGGCGTCAACCTGACCGTGAAGTCCGGTGAGACCCACGCGATCATGGGCCCCAACGGCTCCGGCAAGTCGACCCTGTCCTACGCCATCGCCGGGCACCCCAAGTACACCGTCACCCAGGGCACCATCACCCTCGACGGCGAGAACGTGCTGGAGATGTCGGTCGACGAGCGTGCGCGGGCCGGCCTGTTCCTGGCCATGCAGTACCCCGTCGAGGTCCCGGGCGTCTCGGTCTCGAACTTCCTGCGTACCGCCGCCACCGCCGTCCGCGGCGAGGCCCCCAAGCTGCGCACCTGGGTGAAGGAAGTCAAGGAGGGCATGGCCGAGCTGGACATCGATCCGGCCTTCGGCGAGCGCTCGGTCAACGAGGGTTTCTCCGGCGGTGAGAAGAAGCGCCAGGAGATCCTGCAGCTGAGCCTGCTCAAGCCGAAGATCGCCATCCTCGACGAGACCGACTCGGGTCTGGACGTGGACGCGCTGCGGATTGTTTCCGAGGGTGTGAACCGTTACAAGGAGCGGGAGACCGGCGGCATCCTGCTGATCACCCACTACACCCGCATCCTGCGCTACATCCAGCCCGACTTCGTTCACGTGTTCGTGAACGGCCGCATCGTGGCCGAGGGTGCCTCCGAGCTGGCCGAGGAACTCGACGCGAATGGCTACGTGCGCTTCACCTCATCCGCGGCGAGCCGCGAATCAGATTCTGTCGTAGGAGCCTAAATGACCAGCACCGTGGGGACTCTCGACATCGCCAGGATCCGGGCCGACTTCCCGATCCTGAGCCGGACCGTGCGCGATGGAAAACCGTTGGCGTACTTGGATTCCGGTGCGACGTCGCAACGTCCGCTGCAGGTGCTCGACGCCGAGCGGGAATTCCTGCTCGAACACAACGCGGCCGTGCATCGCAGCGCGCACCAGCTCGCCGAGGAGGCCAATGAGGCCTACGAGGCGGCGCGCGCGGCGATCGCGGCGTTCGTCGGCGTCGGTGCGGACGAGATCGTGTACACCAAGAACGCGACCGAGTCGCTGAACGTAGTGGCCTACGCCTTCTCCGATGACCGATTCCCGTACCGCGTCGGGCCCGGCGACGAGATCGTCATCACCGAGCTCGAACATCACGCGAATCTCGTGCCGTGGCAGGAGCTCGCGCGGCGGACCGGTGCGACGCTGAAGTGGTACGGCGTCACCGACGAGGGTCGCATCGACCTGGACTCGCTGGAGCTGTCGCCGGCCACCAAGGTGGTCGCCTTCACCCACCAGTCGAACGTGACCGGCGCGGTCGCGGATGTCGCCGAATTGGTGCGCCGCGCAAAGGAAGTCGGCGCGATCGTGGTGCTGGACGCCTGCCAGTCGGTGCCGCACATGCCGGTGGACTTCAAGGCGCTGGGCGTCGACTTCGCCGCATTCTCCGGCCACAAGATGCTCGGCCCCTCGGGCGTCGGCATCCTGTACGGCCGGCGTGAGCTGCTCGAGGACACCCCGCCGTTCATCACCGGTGGTTCCATGATCGAGACCGTGTACATGGATCACTCGACCTTCGCCCCGCCGCCGCAGCGGTTCGAGGCGGGTTCGCAGATGATCTCGCAGGTCGTCGGATTGGGCGCGGCTGTCCGGTATCTGAGCGAGGTCGGCATGGAAGCCGTTGCGGCGCACGAGCACTCGCTCGTCAGCGCGGCGCTCGAAGGTCTGGACGCGATCGACGGCGTCCGCATCATCGGCCCGACCGAGAACGTGAACCGTGGCGGCGCGGTGTCGTTCCTGGTGGACGGTATTCACGCCCACGACGTCGGCCAGATCCTCGATGACCAGGGTGTCGCCGTCCGCGTGGGCCACCACTGCGCGTGGCCGCTGCACCGGCACTTCGGCATCGCCGCGACCGCGCGGGCCTCGTTCGCGGTGTACAACACCCTCGACGAGGTCGATCAGCTGGTGGCCGCCGTGCGGAAGGCCCAGAGCTTCTTCGGAGTTGCATAAAACATGCGCATGGAGCAGATGTACCAGGAAGTCATCCTGGACCACTACAAGCACCCGCACCACCGAGGGCTGCGCGAGCCCTTCGGCGCCGAGGTGCACCACGTCAACCCCACCTGTGGTGACGAGGTGACGCTGCGTGTGCATATCGACGGCAATGGCGACGTCCAGGATGTGTCCTACGACGGCCAGGGTTGCTCGATCAGCCAGGCGTCCACCTCGGTGCTCACCGATCAGGTCATCGGCCTGCCGGTGCAGCAGGCGCTGAAGGTGGTCGAGGCGTTCGACGAGATGGTCACCGGCCGCGGCACGGTCGAGGGCGACGAGGAGGTGATCGGCGACGGCATCGCGTTCGTCGGCGTCGCCAAGTACCCCGCCCGCGTGAAGTGCGCGCTGCTGGGCTGGATGGCGTTCAAGGATGCCGTGGTGCGGATAGCCTCGGCCGAGGAAGCCAAGAAGACGATGGGCAACGGGGAGTAGAGATGAGCGAAACCGACCAGCAGGCCAAGGAACTCACCCTCGAGGAGATCCAGCACCTCGAGGACATGGAAGAGGCGATGCGCGACGTCGTCGACCCCGAGCTCGGCATCAATGTCGTCGACCTCGGCCTGGTCTACGGCATGACCTTCGAGGACGGCATCGCCAAACTCGACATGACCCTGACCTCCCCGGCCTGCCCGCTGACCGACGTCATCGAGGACCAGTCCCGCAACGCCCTCGTGCGCTCCGGCCTGGCCGAAGACCTCCAGATCAACTGGGTCTGGATGCCCCCGTGGGGCCCCGACAAGATCACCGACGACGGCCGCGAACAGCTGCGCGCCCTCGGCTTCACCGTCTAGCGGGACCAATGGATCCGCCGACGATGCGGACCGATCCGATGTGGATCGGTCCGCATCGTCGTTTTCGGCTCGAGCCCATATACATTCGGCTGACCGGAACCGCTGTGCGATAGTCGGATCCCGAGTCGAGTTCATCCGGCTGCGGTCACATTGCGAGGCGGAAGCGTTCCTCGACGGGTTGGACACAGGGAGCTTATCGACGATTTTCCGTGTATCGGATCACTCGAGGTGAGCGGGATCGATTCGCTCGCGGGAACTTTCGATGCGGTCGAGCTGGATCGGCTGGCTGACCCGGGCATTCGGGAGTCGGTCGGTCAGATCCGGGACTGGCTACGGTTCTGCCGCGACCAGCGCGTCGGCCTGGTGTGCTTCTACTACTGACAGCGTGTCTGAAAGACCCTGATCGGTTATCAGGCACCGCCCTTCTCGGGCGTCGTCGGTTCACTCCACTTGCGTGGTGTGCACGTCGGTTCCCGCGTCGTCCGGGCCGGTTTCACCGGCACCCATGAGGTGTCGGTCAGCGCCTTCCCGTCGGCGGGCGTTGGTGACCCGGCCTCCTGCTTGGGGGTCCGGGGATCGGGGAGAGTCTTCGTGCCGGATCGTCGGCTATACCGCGAGGTTGACCGCCACGTTGTGGTCGCGGTCGGCGCGAAACCCGCACTCGCAGGTGAACACCCGATCCGACAAGGTCAGCTGCGTGTTCATCCCGGTGCAGGCCGAGCGTTTGCTCGACGCGTACCAGCGGTCGGCGGTGACGACGGTGCCGCTGCGCCACTGTTGCTTGTAACGCACTAATCGAGCGAAGTCGGCCCATCCGGCGTCGCCGATCGCTTGCGCCAGATGGTGGTTGCCGAGCATGCCCGCCACATTCAGGTCCTCGAGGACGAGCCGGTCGTGGGTTTTGGCCAGCGTGTTGGTGACCTGATGCAGGAAGTGGCGGCGAACATTGGCGACATGGTGGTGATGTTGCGCCAGCCG
Organism: Nocardia sp. NPDC101769; assembly: GCF_044766925.1. Taxonomy (NCBI): domain Bacteria; kingdom Bacillati; phylum Actinomycetota; class Actinomycetes; order Mycobacteriales; family Nocardiaceae; genus Nocardia; species Nocardia sp. NPDC101769. Next base: position 402,504 of record NZ_JBIWMX010000004.1, read on the forward strand.
TGCGGCAGCGTCTTTGCGGTTACGCGATCCTTTCTGCTTGCGGGACAATGATTTCGCCAGCCATCGCTGCTGGCGCAGCCCGGCCGCCAGGGGTTTGGGCGGGTTGTCGATGCGGGCGACTTTGGTGCTGTCCGCTGTGGCGGCGAACAGGAAATTGGACAACCCGAGGTCGACCCCCACCCAGCCGGTGTCATCGTCGGCCGCACGCAGCCGGTGGCGGACAGCCGGGTGGAAGTCGGCGGCCTCGATGGTCACGCTGAGCTGCCAGCGACCCGCCCGGAACGTCACAGTGGTGTAGAGGATTTTGGTTCGTTGGTTCGCGAGCATGCGCCGCAGGTGACGAGTGTCCTCCCTCACACGGATTGTTCCGATACCCGGCAGGGTCACCGATCGCGGAATTCCGTTGTCGCCGATGCGGATCCCCGCGCGACCGGACTTGGAGATCTTGCTGCGCAGCCGAAACGACGGGGTGGTCGAATTCTTCCTCTTGAATCGTCTGTCACCGTATGTCGTCCTTCTCGTCGATTTGAAAAGGCATCTGAGGTGACGCCCGATCACTGGTCGAGGCCTCGGTCGAGGGGGTAGCGGTCGGCCAGGGCCGTGCGATCGTTGTAGAAGAAGTTGAGGACGAGATCGTCGGCGACTCGGAACAATTCGTCGCGGCCCTCGACGACGGCCACCCATTCCATGGGCAGGGCCTCGAGGCCGTGGATGGCGCCGATGAGGTTGCCGGCCACCGCGCCGGTGGAGTCGGAATCGCCGGAGTGGTTGACCGACAACAGGAGCCCGGCGCGAATGTCGCCGGTGCGGTAGGTGTGCAGCGCGCAGTACACGGCGATGGCCAGGCACTCCTCGGCGCACCACCCCGCGCCGATTTGCTCCAGCCGCTCCGGGGTGGGGTCGCCCAGGTGCGCGGTGGTGAGGGCGGCGGCCAGGGCGGTGATCGTTTCGGCACTCGCGGGCATCGGGGCGAGCCGGGAGATGGTGTCCTGCACCGCGATCGGTAGTTCGGTTCCGGACAGGACGCTGTCGATCAAGATGGCGAAGGCGCCCGCAGCAAGGTAGCCGGTCGGGTGGCCGTGGGTGAGCTGGGCGCATCGCATGGCGGCATAGAACGCGCGATCGGCGCCGAATCCGGCCAGCCCGAACGGTGCCGACCGCATCACGGTCCCGCACCCCTTCGACTTCGGATTCACCGGCCCCGGTGCCCCGAACTCCAACGGCGGCACGAACTCTTCGGCTTGCCGCCGCAGCCCGGTCAGGCAGGCATTGCCCGGAGACCGCATGGCATACAGGAATTGGTGCCCCACCAGCCACCCGTCCACATCGGCCGCAGGTTTCTCCTGCTGTTGAGTATCCCGCCATCGCAGATACGCCCGCCGCAACACCGGCGCCGGATCCGCGCCGGTCGGACACCGCAACAACCCTTCAGCCGTGAACAACGTCATCTGCGTGTCATCGGTAATCTGCTGTGCCGCACCCGCGATCGGCCCCGGCAAGAACCCACCGACGCCGTTCTCCCCATACCGCTGCCGGATCTGCGCAAGGCTGAGGAATTCGATGGGCCACCCCAACGCATCCCCGATAGCCCCACCCAGCATCGCACCACGAACCCGATCGAACAGCCTCTCGTGATCCTCCACGCCACCCACCCTATGCGCGTCGATCTCCGGGACGTCACGCTGCGCAGTGTCCGCGCCCGGGCCATCGGGATCCGAAGGCATGACCCCCCTTGTCCTGACCAGCCTTGCCAGATTCACCCGTGGCGCTACCGTGGGAGTCGGCGTGGGCGGCTCGTGGCCACGCGTCGGTGTGGAAGCGGAGGGGCCCATGGCATTACGTACTGCGTTCACCGAGTTGGTTGGGGTGCGGTATCCGATCGCATCTGCGCCGATGGGTGGTTCCGCCGGTGGGGCTCTGGCCGCGGCGGTGTCCGAGGGGGGCGGGCTGGGACTGGTCGGGGGCGGCCGTGCCGAGGCCGAGTGGGTCGATCGGGAGCTGCGGATTGTCAGCGATCGCACCGAAAAGCCTTGGGGGATAGGGTTTCTTGCTTGGGGTGCGTCCCGGTCGGTGGTGGAACTGGCGCTGACGTACCGGCCGCGGGCGGTGATGTTGTCGTTCGGGGATCCGTGGCCTTTCGTCGAGCCGATCAGGGCGGCGGGCGCGATCTTGATCATCCAGGTGACCGATATGGCCGAGGCGGAGCGGGCGGTGGCCGTGGGCGCGGATGTGATCGTGGCGCAGGGAACCGAGGGTGGCGGTCACGGTGCGCGGCGGGGGCGTTCGACGCTGAGCTTCGTACCGGCAGTGGTCGATCAGGTCGGGCCGATTACCGTGCTCGCGGCGGGTGGTATCGCCGATGGGCGTGGGCTTGCCGCCGCGCTGACCCTGGGTGCGGCGGGGGCGCTGATTGGTACTCGATTCCAGGCGAGCATCGAGACTTTGGCGGATCCCTTCGTCGGCAAGGCCATCATCGAGGGCGGGGGCGAGAACACCGAGCGCAGTAGCGTACTGGACATCGTGCGCGATGCGAACTGGCCGTCGGAATACACCGCGCGCACGCTTCCGCACCCGATTCTCGACCAATGGCGCGGACGCGAATCCGAACTCATCGGTGACGAGGATGCCCGGCGGGCCTACCGCGCGGCGGTGGCGAGCGGCGAACTGCCGCCGATTCCGGTGTGGGCGAGCGAGGCGGTCGATCTCATCGAGAGTGTGCAACCTGCGGCAGACCTGGTCGGCGCTCTCGCTGCCGAGGCCGAGGCGGCACTCGCGCGGGCCACGGCCGGTCGTGACCGGGAATGACACGGCCGGGCGTGACCGGGAACAGCCGGTTCGGACCGTAGGATTCTCCGGTGACCTATGACGACTTCGACGGGTTCGAGCATCTCGACACCTCCACATTGCCGGAGCGGCAGCAGCGGATTCTGTGCAGTATTCGCGATTGGGTGCAGCGGCACGGGTATTCGCCGAGTACGCGGGAGATCGGCGATGCGGTCGGGTTGAAGTCGGCTTCGTCTGTCTCGCGGCATTTGCGCGAATTGGAGGAGCGGGGGTTTCTCAAGCGCAGTGAATCGGTGACCCGGCCCATGGATGTGCGGCTGTTCCTGCGGGCGGCCGGGCCGCAGTGGAAGCAGGACGAGAATTCGGTGCCGGTGCCCGTGGTGGGCGATATCGCGGCCGGCACGCCGATTCTGGCCGAGGAGCACACCGACGACGTGCTGTCGCTGCCGCGCGAGCTGGTGGGCCGCGGCACCGTCTTCGGCCTGCGGGTTCGTGGTGACTCCATGGTCGATGCCGCCATCTGCGACGGCGACATCGTGGTGGTGCGCAAGCAGCAGGAGGCGCACACCGGCGAGATCGTGGCCGCCATGATCGACGGCGAGGCCACGGTCAAGGTCTACCGCCGAGCCAACGGCCATGTGTATCTGGAGCCGCGCAATGCGGCTCACCCGGTGATCGATGGCGACAATGCCCAGGTGCTGGGTAAGGTTGTCTCGGTCATGCGCCGGGTCTGAGCGTCTGGCATGATGACGGCCGTTATCACCTTCCATCCCCGGGGAGTATCGAATGTCGTTGCTGCGCAAGGCCGGTGTAGGCCTCGCCGTTACGTCGATGGCCGCGATCGGCACCGTGGCCGCCGGAACCGCCTCCGCGGCGGACAGTGAACCGGTCTTCGTGGCCACCTCCGGTGACCTGTACGGCGCGCTGGCGCTGTCCAAGAGCACCGGAAATGTCGCCTATGCCGTGAACTACGGCAGCTGGGACAGCGCGGACAGCACCGCAGTGGACAAGTGCGGCGGCGGCGACTGCGCGGTCGTCGTGCACTTCGCCAATGCCTGCGGCGCGGTCGCACAGGGCGCCGACACCCGCTTCGGCTGGGCGTGGGCCCCCTCTAAGGTGGAGGCCGAGTCGGCCGCCATCAATGTGCTCGGCAAGAGCGCCCCGGGTTTCCCGGACACGGGGTCGTCCTCGCCGCGCCAGGCGAAGGTCATCTTGTCGGCTTGCACCGACAACGCGAGCTGACCGACCGCGAATCACCCTGGCGCCACACCGGCTTCGTCCGGTGTGGCGCTGTTTTGTTTGCCGGAGTCCATTTTCCAGCAACATGCCCGGCCGGACGGAGATGATTTCCCGGTGGACGACATCACGGACGAGGGCACCCGGTTCGCGATGCACGCGGCGATCGACGACGTGAATTACGGTGTCTCCCCGGGAGGCTGGGACAACCCGAAGCCCTACGCGTATGTCGGGCCGTGGACCCGGCGCGAGGGCGAGTTCTGGACGCGTCTTTCAGGGCGATGCGCCCGCGCGCCGAGGTGGCGACGGTCGAGGGCCTGCTGGAGTTCTTCCGGGAGGGAAGAGCCCGTGCCGCGCAGGACAATTGACGTCAGCGCAGGTGCGCCTTCAGCACATCGCCGCCCTCGGTGCCGAGGATGAAGGTGTGGTCGTCGGACGGGTCGACGGCCACGGAGGTCAGCGGCTGTCCCGACAGCAGCGTGCAGCTGGTGTGGGTGACCGGGTCGGCCCGCACGAATTGCCCACTGCCGGTGGCGATGTAGAGCAACCCGTCGGCGGCGATCGCCAGATCGTCGGGGAGCAGTGGTGCGGTGAGCGGCGCGGGCGCCAGATCGACGGCGACGCCGGCCCGGGCCGGATCGTCGACGGGTAGCGCGACGATGCGCGCCGTGGGGCTCTCCAGCAGGGTCACATAGAGGATGTTCCCGGCCGCGGCGATCCCGTCGGCGCCGGATCCCTTGGCCGCCAGCGTGTTTCGGGCCCGCTCGGTCCACTCGGTGTCGAGGGTCCCGTCCGGCCGGATCCGCTCCACGGTGTTGGCGGTGGTGTCGGCGACGAACAGATTCCCGGCCGCATCGAAGGCGGCCCCATTGGCCTGGCCGAGCCCGGAGGCGAAGACCTCGGGCTGCGGAACAGCCGCGTCGGGATCGAATCGGAGCACGCCGCCCTGCCCGGCGAGCCCGGCGAACGGTGAATTGCCGTATGTCACGTACATCAGCCCGTCCGGGCCGAGCCGGACCGCGCCCGGGCTCGACACCGGCACACTGACGACGAGGTGACCGTCCCGGTCGTACCGCTCGACCGTATTGCGGAAGGTGCGCGCCACCCAGATGTCCCCGGCCGCGTCGAATCCCAGATTCTCCGACCAGTCGACGACCGGCGTGCGGGTGGGCAGTCCCATCGCCGGTTCGGCTGGGGAGCAGGAAACCGGCGTGGCCGTGCCGGGCACGTCGGCGGCGGCGGGACCGGTCGTCGCGACGGGTCCGCCCGTGGCGACGGCCAGCAGGAGGGTCACGCCCAGTCCGGCGCGTCGCCCCCTGGGATCCGCTTGCGGCGCAGCTACTTCCGGTCGCGGCTGCGGCATCGAGGCGTTCCCTTCGCTGGGTGGTGGTCGCGGCCAGCGTATATCGCCTGGTCCAGCCCGGCAATGATTACCGGGCCGACATGCTCGAAGGTTCCGCGGCCGTTATGACGCGGCGGGGTGCGTGGGTAGCTGCTCGGTGGAGCGTTCCGCCAGTGCCGCTTCGACATTCGCGATGCCAGCCCGGACTCCGAGCCCGTAGCCGTACTCGTCGAGGGCATCGAGCCGGTCGCGGGCGTCGTCGAGGTGGCGCCGGGCGGTGTCGAAAGCGCCCAGGCGGCGGTAGTTGTCGGCGAGATTCAGGTGCAGCGACGGATAGAAACCCCGGACACTCAACCCCGCATGGTGGGCCTGGGCCCGCTCGTCGGTGAGCGTGTCGGCGGCGTCGAGGGCCCGGATATCCCAGGTGAGCGCGTCCGCTGCGTGCGCCTGGAGGTCGGCCAGGAAATGGGCGAGCGAGACCCGGTGCAGCGGGTCGCCGCCCGCGCCGATGGTGTCCCACAGCGCGGTCAGCTGCTTCCGCGCCGTCGCCGTATCACCTTGGCGGCCAAGGGTTACGGCGTCGTTGATGGCGATCATGGTCTCGTCGACGGCGGTCATGCCCGCGACCGTAGCGTGCGGGTCCGACAACTAGCGGGCGGGCCGTCCGTGCCGTCCGTCCCCGGTGATCCGGCCGCGGCGGATGAGATCGCGCTTGGTGCCGGGTCCGAGGGTGACCTGCTCGTCGGCCCCGGCGACGGCTTCGTCCGGATTGGGTCGTACGAACAATGTCACCGTGGTGCCCTCGGTGAATCCGTTCCTGCGCATCATCGACGCGGAGGCCGTGTTGTGGTTCTCCACGTCGGTCACGATGCGAGCCGCGCCGTGCTGGAACAGCAGATCGCAGCACGCGGTCATGAGCCGGCCCGCGACACCGCGCCCCTGCATGTCGGGCGCCACGGCGATCCACTCCAGGTACGCCCAGTCCTCGCGCAGCTCGAATTCCATGGAGGCCAGCACGAATCCGACCACCCGATCCGAATCCACCGCCACCCAGCAGGACCGGCCGGCACTGTCGAGGTGCTCGGCCACCGAGGTCAGCGACCAGGAGGTGTAGGGCTTGGCCTGGGTGTCGAACACCTGGTAGCCGAGGTCGATGACCTGACGCAGATGCCCGAGCCCCATGGGCACGACGGCGATATCCGGATGGATGGATATGTCGGAATCCATGCCCGTCAGTTTGCCAGGTCGGTGCTGGCTACCCGGGGCCCGCCGGGTAGCGAAGCCAGGCAGGTGCCGTGCTATCACGCGCCCTTGCGGGTCTGCTTGGCCGGAGCCTTCTTCGCGGCCTTCTTGGCGGGCTTCTTCTCCGTGGTCGCCTCCGCCGCCTTGGTGGCCTTGACCGGTGCGGCCGGTGCGGCACCCGCCTTGCGTCCGGAGGCTTCGAGGCTGCGCTGCAGGGCAGCGACCAGGTCCACCACCTCGGCATCCATTGCCGGAACCATCGCCTCGGGCGCCCGGGTGACCTTGCTGGAACCGCTGGCGATCGCCTCGTCGAGCAGTTTCTGCAATTCGATCTGATATTCGTCCACGTACAGGCTCGGATCGAAATCGTCGGACAGCGTGTCGACGAGCGTCTCGGCCATCTGCAATTCCTGGGACTTCGGCTCGGTCACGCCCTCGAGCTTGTCGAACGCCACCGCCCGCACCTCGTCCGGCCACAGCAGCGTCTGCAGTACCAGCACCCCGTCGCGCACCCGCAGCGCGCCGAGCCGGGTCTTCTGGCGCAGCGTGAAATGCACCAGCGCCACCCGGTCCACCCGTTCGAGGGTCTTCGCCAGCAGCACATAGGCTTTCGGCGTGGTCGAATCGGGTTCCAGATAGTAGCTCTTGTCGAAGAGAATCGGATCGATCTGCTCCGACGGCACGAATTGCAAGACTGGAATTTCGTGTTTCTCGGCCGCCGGAAGTTTGGCGAAATCCTCTTCGGTGAGAATCACCCGATCCCCGTCGGGTGATTCGTATGCTCGGTCGATATCGGAATACTGCACGGGCTGCCCGTCCACCGTGCACAACCGCTCGTAGCGAATGCGCCCGCCATCGGCGGCGTGCACCTGGTGGAACTTGATGTCGTGGTCCTCCGTGGCGGTGTAGACCTTTACGGGGACGTTCACCAGTCCGAACGCGATGGAGCCCTTCCAAATGGACCGCATTTGGCCAGAGTACGTCGTCCCAGGTCAGCGTTCTACCGCACCGCGCCGGGACCTGCCTGTTCGCCCTGGTCGCCGGTGGCTGCCGGTGAGCGTCCGACGGCTTGTGGACGGCTTGGGCTCGCGGACGCGTGCAGTCCGGCCAGCGTGCTCGCAGGCTCTCGGGAACGCCCAGGACCCGGTCCACTGCCTGCGGTCATGCCACGGTTGCTGCTCGGGACACGATGCCCTACATCCTGTACGAAAAATGCGCGATCTCGGCCGTTTCCATCAGTGACAGGAATTCGTCCTGCGCCATATGGATGAGCGCCTCGTGATCGCCGGCCTCGAAATAGACCTCCGGCTCCAGCGCCAGATCCTCCTCGAGGAAGGTCTGCATGCCGTAGGCCATGCAGACCGGCGGCAATGCGCCCGTATCGCAGTCCGTGAACAGCTCGCGCAGCTCGACTTCCTTCGCGAGCACCAGATGCCGGCCGGTCCGCGCCCAGAGATCGTCCAGGCGCACCGCTTGTGTCGTCGGTAATACGGCTGCGACATAGCCGTTGTCGTCTTCGAGCAGCACAGTTTTCGCGAGGCGATCGCCGGGGATGTGCGCCGCCGCGGCCGTCTGCAGGCTCGTATCGCTATGAGGGTGGTTCACGACTTCGTACCGCGAGGACTTCTGACGCAGGCAATCCTGCAGGGTGGGAGACATGGACATGGCAGACCTCGTCTCAACGTCTCGGGTGAATGCTGTGTTTATGGGTGAATGCTGTGTTTGTTCCGGTGTCGTTCAGCATAGATCGCATTTCCGGCACCTGGACTATTCAATCCATCAGGACGACATCATGCCGCTATCTCAACCGGGCACAGGTCGCCGAGCGTATCGGAGTCGCCGCGTCTGCCCTCAGCCGATACAACTTGCCCGACCCCGACGCGATCATCGGCCCGATCAACCCCGACGGAACGCTGCCCAAGGGCACAGTCCGCGGCTGGTACGAATCGACGATCGACGAATGGCACGCCTGGCGCGGTGGCCGACCTGCAGGGACCGCGGCGCATGGCTGAAACCAAGCGGCCGGACGCCTCGAACCTGGGGCGGCCGGCCAACCCGTCACGGACGATCAACCCATGAGTGGTCGATCGTCCTCCGCTCTGCCCACGTAGTCCTCCTGCCCCAAAACAGCTTCCACGACGACTGACGGCCACACCCCATCGGAAACTGTGGTTCTGCTGATGGCGCGTGCGGATGAGCAGCCGTGGTGCACGAATCTTTTTCTCGGCTCACAGCCGGAGTGATCGCACTCGAGATCATGTTGCGCACGAGCTATCTGGGATATCGGACCACTTGTGTGGCCTTTGAGCTGCGTGTTGGTCGGTCCTGGTGTGGGCCTTCGGTATTCGCGTTGTCGCGCTATCGAAAGCCCTTCCAATGGACCGCATTCCCGATCGTACTTCGGACGGGTGATTCCGGTGGGTAACCCCGGGGTCAGGCCGCCCGGCGTTCGGGCTCGCTGCGGTAGCGGGATTGGTCGCCGTCGATGTGCAGGAGCTTCCACAGCCGCTTGGTGACCGGGTTCATCAGGCCCAGGTCGTCGGCGAGGGAGCGCATGTCACCGAAGTATCCGGAGAGGATTTTCGAGGCGGTCGGGGAGCGCCAGAACGCCTCCTTGATGACCTCGCGGGGGACGTCGAAGGTGCGGGCGAATTCCGGTGGGGGAGCCATGATCTCACCGGCCAGCCACCGCATGGCGAGCGGGAAGGCGATACCGCAGACATTGCGATACAGCGGATTGAAACCCGGCACATGCTCTTTCAGGAACTCATTGGCAAAGGAGATGTGCCGGGCCTCCTCGGCGATATGGATCTCCATGCAACGCACCACCGCGGGCGGCAGGTGCGCGCCATTGCGGATGACCGCCTTCTGATAGTGGTCGATCGGTTCCTCGCCCCCGAGAATGCCGATGAACAGAATCGGCCACGCATAACCGCCGGCCACGCCGATGAACGGCGACAGTGCCCGGAAGATGGGCCGCATTCCCGGGACGTCCACGCCGATCCGGTTGACCAGTTCCTGGAACATCTGGATGTGGTTGCACTCCTCGGTCATCTCGTGGAGGCCGTAGCGGAACTCCGGTGACCCGTTGGGCAGCTTCATGATGTACTGCATCATGCCGCGGATCAGAATGCTCTCGAAGGCCGCGCCGACCTTGATGGCATTGGCGATCCGCCACCGCCCGATCTCGATCTGCCGTTCCACGGGCAGGTCCTGATACCACTGCGTCGCGCCGAGCGGATCGATGTCCGGTTGCAGCACCCACCGCGGGTCCTGGGGGTCGATCGCGAATTCCGGTGAGTCCCAGGCGATATCGAGATACGGATCGAATCGGCGGTACACCGATCCCTCCGACAGGGTGTGCAGCACGTCCGCGTAGTCTCGTGCCGCCGGAACGGAGCCCGACATCGTTGTCAGAGCCATCATTGCCTCCTCGTCTCTGTGCCGCGCCGCCCGGAAGCTGAAGCCGAGGCCGCTCCTGTGCGGTGCAACACACTCCAAGGTAAGTGCTAACTAGGGTTACAGACAACCCTGAAATGCCCGCGTGCCCGAGGATTCGGGCCGTGTCCCGCTCGTCACCAGCGCTGCCGGTGCAGAACCCGGTCGTGCGGACCGCGGGCTCGAACTCGATGCCGAGCGTGTAAGCCAGCGGCAGGAACGCGGCGAGCATGACCTCGTCGTAGGGCACGTCCAGGATCGCCGGACAGTTCGCGCTCGAGGCGAGCCCGGGCCGTGGTCCATACGGTCCCGAGGCCGGTGGGTGCCTGGCAGGCGCCTTCGCCGCGCTCGCTCCCGAGGAACGGGTCCAGCTGACGACCTTGCTCGGGAAGTTTCTCGCTGCCTGAGGGGCATCCGAGTGGTCACGTTCCCGCGCTGCGCGCGTGCGAGATTCGCGTGTGGAGGGAATTCCGTGGAACGGGGTTGCCCGACGCGCTGAATTTCCCTGCCCCGGACCGTCTTACGAGGTAGGTGGTGCGGACACCGTGCCCTCGGAACAGAAGGAAGCCGGCCATGTCGATCCGGAGATCGTTGCAACAAGCTCGGCGCGTGCACTCGAAATTGGTGCAGGCGCATCGCGGTCGGGACGATGAGCGCAGCGCCCTGCACCGCCGTCGGGTGGCGCAGGACGCGTGGCGTGGCGCTCGCTGAGAGCGGGACCGATCGGCTCAGTCGTGACCGGCGGCCGCCAGACTCGGCTCGGGCTCGGGTGCTGCCGGGGTGGGGCGGGGCCGCAGGGTCAGGGCCAGGACCGCGGCTCCCGCGAGCGCGAAGACCATGGTCCAGACACCGCCGACGTGCATGGCGTGGATGAAAGCGTCGTCCGCGGCGTGGGACAGGTCGGCGCGGTTGATGGCGGCGGCCACATGGCGCGCCTGTTCGGCGGATACCTGGGCGGGTTCGCGGGCGGCGTCGGGCAGGCCGGTGAGCGCGGCCTGGATGCCGGTCCGGTAGGTGATGGCCATGATGGTGCCGCCGAGTGCGATACCCAGGACGCTGCCGGTTTGCCGGACGGTATTGGTGACGGCCGATCCCGCGCCGGCGCGGTCGAGCGGGAGTGTGCTCATGAGGGCGCTGGTGACCGAACCGATCACCATGCCGATCGAGAAACCCTGTGCCGCAGCCAGTGCCACATTCCAGAGGATGGGCGTGTGCAGTCCGAAGAAGACCGCACTGCCCATGCAGAGCGCGCCGACGGTGAGGGCGGTCGCGGTCACCGCGCGCAGGGAGAAGCGGCGGACCAGGCGGACGCCGAGCGGACCGCCGATGATCACGCCGACGGCGGCGGGGGAGTTGATCAGACCCGCCGCCAGCGGTGAGAAGCCGCGTGCGCCCTGGAGGTAGAAGGCCGCGTAGAAGCCGGCGGCGGTCATGGCCATGAACAGCAGGCCCAGGGCAGCGTTGCCGCCGCCGAAGACCCGCTGGGCAAGCAGTCGAGGATCGAAACTCGGCTGCCCGGAACGCAATTCGACGATCACGAACGCGGCGAGCAGGGCCAGTCCGGCGGCGATGGGCGCCCACACCTGTACCGGCGTCCATGCGGCGACCTGACCGGCACGGATGAGCCCGTAGGCGAGTGCCGCCAAGCCGCTCACCGAGAGCGCCAGCCCGCCGAGGTCCAGCGGCCGCGGCGTTGGGCTGCGGAAGTTCGGGACCAGTGCCGCGATCCCGATCAGTGCGACCGCGACGACGGGCACGTTCACGAGAAACACCGAGCCCCACCAGAAGCGGTCGAGCAGCAGCCCGGCCAGCAGCGGCCCGGCCGCCAGTCCGACACCGGCGGAGGTGGAGAACAGCCCGATGGCCGACGCCCGCGCCGGACCGGTGAACGTCCAGGTCACCGTCGCCATGGTGGCGGGCATGATGAGCGCGCTGCCCACACCCATGACCGCACGCGCGGCGACGAGCCCGGCGGGATCACCGGCGTAGGCCGCCCAGACCGAGGCGGCGGCGAAGACGATCAATCCGGTGACGAGCACGGTCCGGTGCCCGTAGCGATCACCGAGCGCCCCGGCGGTGAACATGAGCGCGGCGAACACGAGCGTGTAGGACCCCGAGGCCCATTGCAGCTGAGCGGGATTCGCGCCCAGTCCGCGCACCGGATCGGCGAGGGTCTCGAGCGCGGTGGCGAGGATGGTGTTGTCCAGCCAGATCAGCAGGGAGGACAGCAGGAGAACGGCGAGGATGAGCCGCCGCCGGGATCTCGGCAGCGTCGCGGGCATGGTCATGGATGCCTTCGATAAGATTGGTAGGAACCTGACGATCGCCAGTGTGCGTGATTGTCAGGAACCTGTCAATCTTTGGAAAGGGTTGTCGCGGTGAGCTGTTCCGGATCGCAGGATGGATCCCTGACCTTCATGGTCCGCACGGTGTGGTTGAGCATGCGTTCCGCGATCGGTGAGGAACTCAAGGATTTCGGCCTCACGACCTCGCAGTATGCGACGCTGATGATGACGCAGGAACAGCCCGGGAAGTCGGTCACCGATATCGCCCGCGATGTCGGCAGCACCCGGCAGGCCGCGAACGAGATGCTCGGCGGCCTGGAGAAGGCAGGCCTGATCGAGCGCCGCGTGCACCCGACCGACCGCCGGACCCATCAGATCTACGTGACCGACGCGGGCCGCACCGCGTACACCGAGGCCCATGCCGCCGTCGGCCGCCGCGAAGCCGAACTGGAAGCCGGATTCACCCCCGAGCAGCGCGCGGCGGTCCGGAAATGGCTCAGCGGCATGGCCGAAGCCTGCCGCTGACCCGCGCCGATCCAGCCGCCAGACGCAAGTGGCTTTCCGCGATATGGAAAATTCCGCCGCCAAAGGATCGTCCTGATTCGAACCCTTCGGCGAGTACGACCGGCCGCCTTATGCCGAGGCCCACATCGGCCGCTACCGTGAGCAGCTCGGCTGGGGGAGAGGCCGCACACCCGGCAGTCTGGTCGCGATCGGGCCGCCTCTCCCGCACGGCACTCCGCCGCCCTGTCTGCTCGAGCGGGGCCGTGTGGTTCGGTGAGGGGGGACAGCGGTCACCGCAGGGCGAGGGCGAGGAAGAAGTCGACGCGATCCTCGAGCCGGGACAGGTCGCGGTTGGTGAGTTCCTCGATGCGCTGAATGCGGTAGCGCAGCGTATTCACGTGCAGGTGCAGCAGATCCGCGCACTTGGTCCAGGACCCGGACACTTCGAGGAAGGTCTCGAGGGTGTGCACCAGATCGGCGCGATTGTCCTGATCGTAGACGCGCAGTGGATCCAGTAGCCGCACCCGGAACATGCGCCGGACCTCGTCGGGGACGCTGGCCAGCAGCAGCATGTGGGTGGCGAGTTCGTCGTGGCGGACCACACTGGTGGGCTGCTGCCGTTCGGCGGCCATGCGCCGGGCGTAGCGGGCCTCCTCGACCGCGCCGCGCAGCCCCTCGCCGTCGACCGCGCCGCTGATGCCGACCGAGAGCCGGCTCAGTTGCAGCCCGGGTTCGAGGGCTTCGATGGCCCGATGGATGCGATCGTCCAGGGCCCTGTCGTCACCGAGGGCGACCAGCAGGATGACCTCGCCGTCGACCACCCCGATGGCAGGGCTTCGGCCATAAAGGATTTCGCGCAGCACGGCGCGCAACTCACCGGGCCGCACGGCCCCGGAGTCCGCGGTCGCGGCGACCGCGAGGTACCGGTCGGACAGTCCCAGCCCGGTCAGCTCCAGCCGGGAGATGATGTCGGCGGATTTGGCGTCGGACATGATCAGCTCGATCAGTTCCTGGGCCAGTCGTCCCTCGGCACTGTGCCGATCGTCCTGCCGGGCTCGTTCCAGGGACACCACCGCGGCCAGTTCCCCGATGAGGGCCCGCCGCTCCTCGGGCCAGTCCTTGTAGTCGCTCTCGAACACCAGGAACCAGTCCGCGATGCGCGAGGTCCCGTCCGCGTCCACCGCGAACAGCGAGTACCGCACCTGATCGTGGGAAAGCACATGCGGCAGCCGCCGCGCGCCCAGGAACGCCGACCGCACCTGGTCGGGCAGGTCCCGGGTCGGCCCGGCCACCACGCGGCCGAGCGCGGACACCACCCAGCAGCGCGTGCCCAGCGTGCGATGCACCAGGTCGAGCACCGAACCCAGCCCGCCGCCGGACACCAGTTGCCGGTGCCGGTCCAGGATCGCGCTCAGGTCGGCGGCCCGTCCGGACGACAGTTTCCGGTTGATCTGCTCGGTGACGGTGGCGAAGGCGATCTGCTCCGCGACCCGGAACAGCGGGATTCGGTGTTTCTTACAGGCCGCGACGAGATCGTCGGGAGCTCCGCCGTACAGCGCGTCACCGGCGGCGAGCGCTGCCACCCGGGCGCGGGCGAGCGCGCTCACGAAGGTCTCACTGTCCTCGGGGGAATGCCGCCATTGCAGGCCGGTCAGGACGAATTCGCCGCCGGAGAGGTATCGACCGGGATCGAGCATGTCGGTGGTTACCACCCAGCGTACGAAGCGGTCCAGCTCGTCTTCTCCGGTGACGAGCCGCAGGCCCAGATCGTGCATGGTCAGCAGGGAACGTAACCGCATGATGCCCGAGGCTAACAGTCGGTGACGGCCCGGTTACCGAACTTGGATGTAACTACGAACCCGCCCCTGTGAAGCAGGCCACAGGTTCGGAGGTCTCGTCCTTTCGGGCCTGACCACCCGCCGGGTTAAGTGGTTGACACAGCCAATGACGGATGGAGGTCGGATGTCGAGTCGCCTGGAATGGCTCGGTTCGCTGCCCCTGGAAGAGGCCGAGACGCACCTGCTGACCTGCAATGCATCGCGGACCTGGGCACGCAGGATGGTTGCGAACAGGCCGTACGCGGACGAGTCGAGTCTGATCGCCGCGGCGCTGACCGGGGTCACCGAGCTGAGTTGGATCGATGTCGAGGAGGCGCTGTCGGCGCACCCGCGCATCGGGGAGCGCACGGCCGCCGCCCACCGGTCCGAGCGTGAGGCGAAGTGGTCCGCCGACGAACAGTCCGGAGCCTCCGCCGCCGACGATCAGGTGAAGGCCGACCTGGCCTCCTGGAACGTGACCTACGAGGAACACTTCGGCCACGTCTTCCTGATCCGGGCCGCCGGGCGCAGCGCCACCGAGATGCTCTCGGAGCTCCAGCGCCGGCTCGGCAACTCGGTCGCCGACGAGCAGTTGACGGTCCGCCGCGAGCTCGCCGACATCACCGGCCTGCGGATCCGGAAACTCCTGGAGGACAAGTGAGTTTGTCCACCCACGTGCTCAATGCCGCGACCGGACGCCCGGCCGCGGGCATGGCGGTGCGGCTGGAGAGCGCGGCGGGGGAGATCCTCGCCGAGCGCCACACCGATGACGACGGTCGGGTCGAGGATCTACCCGCCCCGAGCGCCGGTGCGCACCGCCTGATCTTCGACACCTCCGGTGTCAGCCCGTTCTATCCCACGGTGACCATCGATTTCCTGGTCACCGATCCGGATGAGCACTACCACGTACCCCTGCTGTTGAGCCCCTACTCCTTCTCTACGTACCGGGGCAGCTGAGTGCTGTCGTACCTGCGTCGAACCGATATCTAGAGGATTGCAATGGATTTCCTACAACCGGGAAGCTGGGCCGAAGCGCTCCAGCTGAAAGCGGAACGCCCTGAGGCGGTTCCGATTCAGGGCGGCACCGACGTGATGGTCGAGCTGAACTTCGACCGGCACCGTCCGGCCGCCATTCTGGACCTGAACCCGTGCCGTGAGGTCTTCACCGTCGACGAGCAGGAGGACGGCCGGATCCGGCTGGGTTCCGGCGTCCCGTTCGTGAAGATCATCAATCGGTATCAGGACCGGCTACCCGGTCTGGCCCAGGCCTCGCGCACTGTGGGTTCTCCGCAGATCCGCAATCGCGGCACCGTCGGCGGCAATCTGGGCGGCGCCTCGCCCGCCGGTGACGCCCACCCGGCCCTGCTGGCCGGCAATGCCGTGGTCGAGGTCGAGTCGGCCGCCCGCGGCACCCGCATGATCGACATCGACGACTTCTACGTCTGGGTCAAGAAGAACGCGCTCGAACCGGACGAGCTCATTCGCGCCGTGTGGCTGAAGCCCGCCAGCGGCCCGCAGTACTTCTCGAAGGTCGGCACCCGCAACGCCATGGTGATCGCTGTGTGCTCGTTCTCCGTTGCGCTGCACGCGGATTCGCGGACCGTCGGCGCGGGCATCGGCTCGGCCGGTCCGACCCCGATCCGTCCGGTGGAGGCGCAGGACTTCCTGGCCGCCAACCTGGACTGGGACAACGGCGGCGCGCTGAACGACGAGCTGGCCCGCGAATTCGGCCGTCTGGTCGGCGCCGCGGCCAAGCCCATCGACGATGTGCGCGGCACCGCCGACTACCGCCGGCACGCGCTGTCGGTGATGGCCCGCCGGACCCTCGGCTGGGCGTGGAACGACTACACCGCCGAGAGGAGGGCGGCCTGATGCGTATCAACTTCACCGTCAACGGATCCCAGGAAACCGCCGACGACGTCTGGGAAGGCGAGAGCCTGCTGTACCTGCTGCGTGAGCGGGTCGGCCTCCCCGGCTCCAAGAACGCTTGCGAGCAGGGCGAATGTGGTTCCTGCACCGTCTATCTGGACGGCACTCCGGTCTGCTCGTGCCTGGTGGCCGCAGGCCAGGTGGAGGGCCGTTCGGTCCGTACCGTCGAGGGCCTGGCCGACGGCGACAAGCTGGACCCCATGCAGCGGGCTTTCGTGGAGGCCGGCGCGGTCCAGTGTGGTTTCTGCACACCGGGTCTGATCGTGCAGGCGCACGACCTGATCGATCGGGTGCCCAACCCGTCGGACGTCGAGATCCGCGAGGCGCTGGCCGGAAACCTGTGCCGCTGTACGGGTTACGAGAAGATTCTGGATGCCGTTCGCCTGGCGGCCGAGCGAAAGGCTGCCGCCGAATGAGTACTGCATCGCGAAGCGATTCCACCCCGGGCGGCGGTGGGGCGACGGGTGGGCACAAGCTGGTCATTGAAAACGCCTATATCGCACCGGTTGTCGGTGCGGAGATCCCGAACGGCTATCTGGTCGTCGGCGACGACGGCCGGATCGAAGCTCTCGGTGCAGGACCTGCGCCGATGGTGGTGGGTGCTGAACGCCTCTCCGGCACCGGCTGCCTGGTGACCCCGGGCCTGGTGAATACCCACCACCACCTCTACCAGTGGGCCACCCAGGGCCTGTTCCAGGACGCCACCCTGTTCGAGTGGCTGACCGGCCTGTACCGCCTGTGGGCCACCATGGACGCCGAGATCGTCTACGGCGCGGCGTCCGCCGGTCTGGGCTGGCTCGCGCTGACCGGCACCACCACCTCCACCGATCACCACTACGTGTTCCCCAAGGGCCGTGGTGATCTGTTCGAGGCCGAGGTGCGCGCCGCTCGCGAGCTGGGCATTCGCTTCCATCCGTGCCGCGGGTCCATGGACCGCGGCCAGTCGCACGGTGGCCTGCCGCCGGACGAGGTGGTCGAGAACCGCGAAGAGATCCTCCTCAACACCGAGGAGATCATCCGCACGTACCACGACCCGTCCTTCGACTCCATGCTGCGCGTGGCCGTCGCCCCCTGCTCGCCGTTCTCGGTGTCCGAGGGTCTGATGGTCGATTCGGCCGCGCTGGCCCGCCGGCACGGCGTGCGCCTGCACACCCACCTCGCCGAGACCCTGGACGAGGAAGAGCACTGCATCGAGCAGATGGGTTGCACCCCGGTCGAATACATGGAGAAGCTGGGCTGGCTCGGTGACGATGTGTGGTTCGCCCACGCGGTGCACCTGCACGACAAGGACATCGCGGCGTTCGCGAAGACCGGTACCGGTTCGGCGCACTGCCCGACCTCGAATGCTCGCCTGGGCGCGGGCATCGCGCGAGTGATGGACCTGCTGGCCGCCGGCGCGCCCGTCGGCCTCGGTGTGGACGGCGCGGCCTCCTCCGAGCTCACCTCCATGGCCGGCGAAATGCGCCAGGCCATGCTGTTCCAGCGCGCCGTGCACGGCCCCCGCGCCATGACCGCGCGGCAGGCCCTCGAGGTCGGCACCCTGGGTGGCGCCCGGAACCTGGGACGGCAGAACGAGATCGGTTCCCTCGAGGTGGGCAAGCTCGCCGATATCGCGGTCTGGAAGGTGGACGGCTTCCGTGCCGCCATCGAGGACCCGGTGTGCTCGCTGGTGTTCGGCCCGCAGCCGCCGCTGGCACGCCTGCTGGTGGGCGGCAACACCGTCGTGGAGAACGACGAGCTGAAGACCATGCCGCACGACGCGGTCGGCCAGGCCGGCGTAGCCGCGCGCAAGCGAATCATGAAGCAGGAGAACCGATGACCATCACACGCACCACTCGGTTCCCCACGGATGTGGCGGTCCCGGGCAAGGGCGGGATCGGCGAGAGCCCGCTCCGCCCGGACGGCACCCTCAAGGTGAAGGGCGAATTCGCCTACTCCTCCGACCTGTGGATGGACGGCATGCTGTGGGGCGCGACTCTGCGCAGCCCGCACGCCCGCGCCAGACTCGTCAGCGTCGACACCAGCAAGGCCCTCGCCATGACCGGCGTGCACGCCGTGCTCACCCACGAGGACGTGCCGGGCCGCAAGGTCTACGGCCTCGACCACACCTGGGACCAGCCGGTACTGGCCTTCGACGAGGTGCGCCACCACGGCGAGGCCATCGCCCTGGTCGCCGCCGACCACCCCGAGATCGCCCGGCGCGCCGTTGCCGCCATCGAGGTGGAATACGAAGTGCTGGAACCGATTACGGACCCGATGGCCGTGGTCGAGGACCCGGTCGGGCTGGCCGTGCAGTCGCGCGGCGGCATCGCCCGCTACCAGCCGGTTCGCTCCGGCGACATCGAGATCGGCAAGGCCCTCGCCACCGTCGTGGTCTCCGAGGAGTTCGAGGTCGGCATGCAGGACCAGGCCTTCCTGGGCCCCGAGTCCGGCATGGTCATCCCGAACGAGGACGGCTCGCTCGACTTCTATGTCGCGACGCAGTGGCTGCACTGGGACCTCACCCAGATCGGCCCGTGCCTGGGTCTGAACGAGGACCGGATCCGCATGACCATGTCCGGCGTCGGCGGCGCCTTCGGCGGCCGCGAGGACCTGTCCATGCAGATCCACGCCGGCATGCTGGCCATGCGCACCGGCAAGCCGATCAAGATGATGTACAACCGCGAGGAGTCGTTCTTCGGGCACGTGCACCGCCACCCGGCGAAGATGCGCTACGAATTCGGCGCCACCGCGACCGGAAAGATCACCTACGCCAAGGTTCTCATCGTTCTCGACGGCGGCGCGTACACCTCGGCCACCCAGAACGTGATCGGCAATGCCGCCTCGCTGGCGCTGGGCCCCTACGAGGTCCCGCACCTGGAGATCGATGCCTACGGCGTCTACACCAACAACCCGGTCTGCGGCGCCATGCGCGGATTCGGTGTCGTGCAGGCATGTTTCGCCCACGAGTCCATGATGGACAAGCTCGCCGAGGCCCTCGATATGGATCCGGTCACGGTCCGCCAGGTCAATGCCGTCTCCCAGGGTTCCACGCTCGCCACCGGCCAGGTCGTGCACGCGCCGACCCCGCTGAAGGAGATGCTCGACAGCCTGCGCGACATGGAACTGCCGGAGTCCGTGGACACCTCGGACATCCGCAACCTGCCCGGCGGTGCGTCGCAGACCACCCACGGCGAGGGCGTGTACCGCGGTGTCGGCTACGGCGTCGGGATCAAGAACATCTGCTTCTCCGAGGGTTTCGACGACTACTCGACCGCCCGGGTGCGCCTGGAAGTGATCGGCGGCGAGCCGGTCGCACTCGTGCACACGGCCGGCGCGGAGGTCGGCCAGGGCCTGATCACGCTCGAAGCGCAGATCGCGCGCACCGAACTCGCCATCGAGCGGGTGGTCAGCCACCCCTCCGACAACAATGTCGGCAGCTCGGGTTCGTCATCCGCCTCGCGTCAGTCGTACATGACCGGCGGCGCGGTGATGACCGCCTGCCGGGCGGTGGCCGACGAGCTGTTCGTGCTGGCGCGCAAGAAGTTCGACGTGCACGGCTTCATGCGGCTCGAGGGCGGCAAGGTTGTCAAGAACAACGGTGAAGTGGTCGCGACCATCGAGGATGTGCTCGGCGACGACGTCATCGATCTGACCCGTGAATACCATCACCAGCCGACCACCGGTATGGACAAGGTGACCGGTCAGGGCTCCAGCCACACCCAGCTCGCGGTCTGCGTGCACCGGGCCGTGGTGGATGTCGACACCGAACTCGGACTGGTCAAAGTCGTTGCCCTGGACGCCGTTCAGGACGTCGGCAAGATCATGAACCGGCTTTCGCTGGAAGGCCAGATCCACGGCGGCTCCATTCAGGGCCTGGGTCTGGCGGTTATGGAGGAAATTCAGGTCACCAACGGCAAAGTGCGGAACCCGTCCTTCACGGACTATCTGATTCCCACCATTCTCGATACACCCCCGCAGAAGCTGGAGATCCTGGAGAACCCGGACCCGCACGCCCCCTACGGCCTGCGCGGCGCGGGTGAACCGCCCACTCTCTCCTCCACGCCTGCGATCGCCTCAGCGATTCGCGATGCCTGCCGCAAGCGGGGCGGCACCGGAAACATCAACCGTGTGCCCGTGCGTCCGGAAGACATCATCCGGAACAGTTGATTAACAGGGGCAGATCGCGCTTCTCGAAATGGTGGAGCGCGATAGGGACCCCACAACAAGCATCACCGAATCCGCGGCCCGGGACACCCCAGCACCCCGGGCCGCTGGTCGGCTACGCCCATAGGAGGGCAGCCATGACCCAGACCCAGTCACCGATCACCACCCCGGAAACGCGGGGTTCTGCGCTCGAAAAGTTCTTCAGGCTATCGGAGCGCAAGACCACCATATCGCGTGAAATCCGTGGCGGCATCACTACATTCGTCGCTATGGCGTATGTCATATTGCTGGTCCCGCTAATTCTCGGCGGCGTCACCGACGCGCACGGGGACAAACTCAGCATCGCTCAGCTGACCACCACGACCGCCTTCTCCGCCGGCCTGACCACCGTCCTCATGGGCGTGGTCGGCAATGTGCCCCTCGCATTGGCCGCCGGCCTCGGTCTGGTCCCCGTCGTCGCCTATCAGGCCGCACCCCATATGACCTGGCCGCAGGCCATGGGCCTGGTGGTGCTGATGGGCATCGTCATCGTCATCCTGGCCGCGACCGGCCTGCGGACGATGATCATCAATGCCATTCCGCTGGCCATGAAGAATGCCATCGGCGTCGGCATCGGCATGTTCATCGCCATGATCGGCCTGGTCTCCTCGGGCGTGGTGGGACACGGTGCGCCCGGCGGGCCACCGGTGACACTGGGAGTCGAAGGGCATCTGTCCGGTTGGCCCACGGTGATCTTCGCGGTCGGCCTGTTGCTGATGCTCGCCCTGTTCATTCGCAAGGTGCCGGGCGCGATCCTGATCAGCATCGCCATCTCGACCGTGCTGGCGATCATCGTCAACGCCATGGCGACCATCGACCCCAGGTCGTGGGGCACCGTCGTGCCCGAGAAGCCGAAATCGCTGTTCGCTTCCCCGGATTTCGGCTTGATCGGCCACATCGACCTGTTCGGCGGCTTCGCCACCGCGGGTGCGGTGACCGCCACGGTGGTGCTGTTCACCCTGGTGCTGACCGGCTTCTTCGATGCCATGGGAACGGTTTTCGGCGTCTGTGACGAGGCGGGCCTGGTGGACGAGAAGGGTCAGGTGCCCGGCATGGGCAAGATCCTCACCACCGACGGTGTCGCCCAGATCATCGGCGGCCTGTCCGGCGGCGCGGGATCCACGGTGTACGTCGAGTCGGCGACGGGTGTCGGTGAGGGCGCCCGTACCGGTCTGGCCAGCGTCATCTCCGGCGGATTGTTCTGTGCCGCCATCTTCTTCACCCCGATCGCGGCCGTGGTGCCGATTCAGGCCGCCGCTCCCGCCCTGGTGCTGGTCGGCGCGCTCATGATGACGCAGGCCCGCAAGATCGACTGGAACGATCTCGAGGTCGCCGTACCGGCCTTCATCACGATCGTGCTCATGCCGTTCACCTACTCGATCACGAACGGTGTCGGTGCGGGCCTGATCGCCTACGCGGTGATCAAGCTCGCTCGCGGTAAGTACCGCGAAATCCATTGGCTGGTGGCCGTGGTGAGCGTCGTCTTCGTCGCCTACTTCGGCATCAACGGCATCGAATTGGCCCTGGGAGGCTAGTCATGCGCGACATCGCGGCACAACTCTTGGAATGGCATGCGGCGGGCAAGGATTACGCCGTGGCCTCCATCATCGGGATCGGCGGCTCCGCGCCCCGCCCGATCGGCGCGGCCCTGGCCGTGGATGCCGACGGCACCGTCATCGGGAGCATCTCCGGCGGCTGTGTCGAGGGCGCGGTCTACGAGTTGTGCCGCGAGTCGCTGCGAACGGGAGAGCCGCTCCGGGAGACCTTCGGCTACAGCGATACCGACGCCTTCGCGGTCGGATTGACCTGTGGCGGAACGATTCAGGTGTTCGTCCAGTCGGTGACCGAGTCCAATCGCGATGCGGTGGAGAAGGTCCTGCGAGCTGAGGGGGAGGCCGTGGCCATGGTCCGCGACCTCGACAGCGGCGCCGTGATGGCGCTGGGCACCTGGTGGACCTCCGGAGCCGAATTCGACGAACGGGTGGTGGCCGAAGCCCAGGCCATGCTCGACGCCGGCACGACCGCGGTGCGCACCATCGGGTGCGGCGCTCAGTCCGATGGGCAGCCCGCTGCCGCGTCCGATGGGCAGCCCGCTGCCGCCGAGGTCACGGTGTTCGTGGAATCCCATGTGCCGCCGCCGCGGATGATCGTCTTCGGGGCGATCGACTTCGCGGCTGCGGTCGCCGGCATCGGCAAGTTCCTCGGCTACCACGTCACCGTCTGCGACGCGCGGGAGGTCTTCGCCACCCGCGCCCGCTTCCCCGCCGCGGACGAGGTGGTCGTGGAATGGCCGAACAAGTATTTGGCGCGGACGCGGGTGGATGCCCGGACCGTGCTGTGTGTACTCACTCACGACGCCAAGTTCGACGTGCCGCTACTGGAGGTGGCGCTTCGCCTGCCGGTGGCGTTCGTGGGTGCGATGGGATCCCGGCGGACGCACGAGGACCGTCTCCAGCGGCTTCGTGCGGTCGGGATGACGAATGCCGAACTGGCGCGGCTGAAGTCGCCCATCGGACTCGATCTCGGCGGGCGCACTCCGGAGGAGACAGCCGTCTCCATCGCCGCCGAGATCGTGGCGGTCCGCCGTGGGGGCACCGGAATGCCTCTGGGCACCTACGGCGGACCGATCCATCGCGATGCGATCGCGGTGCCGGAGGTGACCGTCCCGGACTCGCCGGACGCCCTGCGGCTCACCGCCTGAAACTTCTGTCGACCGAAAAGGACCCACGGCCATGCCTTTGATCTTCCTGAATGGGGGTGCCATGCGCGGCGGTCCCCTGAACCACCTGCTCGAGGGCGCGCCCTGCGCCGGGGAGGTCAGGACTGCGCCGTACTACCGGTTCTACTCGGTCGGCGATCGCTTCCCCGGCCTGCATCCGGTGGCCTACGGCGGCGCGCCCATCGCGGGCGAGCTGTTCGAGGTGCCGATGGAGGTGCTGCGCACCCGCCTGCTCCCGGCCGAGCCGCCGGAGCTGGAACTGGGTGTGGTTGCCTTGGACGACAACCGCTCGGTGCTGTCCATGCTGTTGCGCCGCCCGATCATTTCCTACCCGCAGCTCATCGACATCACCGATTTCGGAAGCTGGCACACCTATAGGGAGGAAACGGCCCGATGAAGTACACCGCCGACGGGGCTCTGCGGAAATTCGACGTGCACTGCTCGATCCTGTTCACCGATCTGCCGCTGCTGGAACGTCCGGCGGCGGCGAAGGCAGCGGGGTTCGACGCGGTCGAGTTCTGGTGGCCCTTCGGCGAGAACCCGGTGCCCGGGGACAAGGAGGTCGACGCGTTCGTCTCCGCGGTGTTCGACGCCGGGGTGCAGCTGGTCGGATTGAACTTCATCGACCTGGTGCCCGCCGGGCGGGGACTGGTGTCCGTGCCCGGGCGGGAGGCCGAATTCCGGGACAATATCGACGTCACCGTGGGGATCGCCGAGCGGCTCGGATGCCGGTCGTTGAATGCCCTGTACGGGAACCGGATTCCCGGTGTGGACCCGGCGGCGCAGGATGAGCTGGCTTTGGAGAACCTGCGGCTGGCCGCGCGTGCCGCCGCGGGCATCGAGGCACAGGTGGTGCTGGAGGCTTTGAATTCCATTGAGTCGCCGGACTATCCGATCGTCTCGGCAGCGCGCGCCCTGCGGGTTATCGATGCGGCGGGCGAACCCAATCTCCGGTTCCTCTGCGATCTCTACCATCTCGCGCGCATGGGTGCGGATCTGTTCGGCGTGATCACCGAGTACGCGCCCCGGATCGGGCACGTGCAGATCGCGGATGCGCCCGCGCGCAGCCGGCCCGGCACCGGAACCCTCGATTTCGAGGCCCTCTTCGCCGCCCTCGACGCTGCCGGATACGACGGCTGGATCGGGCTGGAATACCAGGACCCCGACCGTGATTGGAGCTGGATCGAGTGAGCGTCGTGCCGAGCGGGCCGGGATCGTGGACATCGCGGGGGCACTGTGCGTCGGCGCTCCCGCCCGGCTGGGTGGTGGAGCGGTTCACCGTGCAGCTGCCGGTGAGTCGGACGCGGCCGGGGTCCGACTTCACGGTCCGGGAGCCGCCGACCGATGAGGGGCCGGCGGCTCCCGCGCTTCACCGCGTCAATGCCCGGTCGATGACCACGGCATAGATCGCTGTCTCCCAGGGCTCCGGCTCGGCACCCATGAGGATCTCGTCCAGGAGTGGCGCTCGCGCCAGGCTTCCCGCGCCGTAGTGACCGGAGGCGCGCGCACTGGCGATGACCGCGTAGACGACCGTGGCGTACACCTCGGCCCGCTCCGTGAGCACGACACCGGTCTTCGCCTCGAAACGCCGCAGCCGATCCTCGACCGCGTCGATCACATCCCGCAGCGCTCGAATCTCGATGTCACTCTGGTCGTCCACGTCCCACCCCTTTCGGTCCGCGGTGCGGCCTGTCGAATAGAAATGTCCTGGCCTGCAACTTGATCGGGCAGATCATGATCGGGCACTCGGCGTGCGCCCGCTGCGCGGCGAGCGCATCGGAAACGGTCATCCTCGGCAGCGCACGGTGACTGGATAGCGGAAGGTCGAACATCGTTGGAACCTCCCCATATTCGGGATTGCGACCCCACCAGCAGACCATCAGCGACCGCTCCGGACCGGCAATTCGGGAGAATTCGGGTAGATCAAGTCCGAACCCACTACTTCCGTACCTCGAGAATCGTCACTTTGTCATTGTTCTGGCCGAACGTTGTCATGACATCGGCATTGTGGAGGGCCTTGAAGACCCAGGGCATGGTGGATTCGGATTCGGAGATCAGGGTGGTCTGGGAGAGGGCCAAATAGTCGATGCGAGTCCAGCTCCCGAGCCATTTCGTGACGGCGGGGTCGGAGTCGACCTTGTAGACCCAGACGTTGCCGTTCCCGGAGAAGCCGGCGTTGTGGAGGTCGAGCCAGAGTTCGCCCTCGGAGACGAGGACGGCGTTGTGGGGGACGTGGGTGGCGAGCCAGGTGACGACCTGGCGTTCGGGGCGGTCGGCGTCGGCGGTCCACTGGTAGCGGAGGGTATTGGTCCAGTGGTCGGTGAGGCCGGGGAGAACGGACAGGACCGAGGCGACGACCAGGACGGTGCCGAGCAGGGCGGTGGTGGAGCGCCGGGTGGCGAGATCGGTTCGGCGCGGGGGTGATTCGAGGATTGCGCCGAGCGTGTCGGGGGTGAAGACGTCGCGGGGCCAGAGGGTGTCACCGAGACCGGCGAGGGCCAGGGCCATGAGGGGGAGCAGGGTGTCGATGTACATCGAGGGGAGGTAGCCGGTGCGCAGCAGGGTGGCCAGCTGGAGCAGCACGGCGAGCATGAGGGCTCGATAGCGGGTCACGGTGAGCAGGGCGACGGCGGCGAGGCTGCCGCCGATCGGGAGCAGGGTGTCGAGATTGAGCCAGCTGTCGACGAGGTTACGGGCATCGCTGTGGGGATCGAAGACACTGCCGCTGCCCTTGCGGGCGTGCAGCTGCCACTCGATGGCCTGGATCAGGGAGACGTGGCCGGGGCCGGGGATCAGCTCGTTCTTGAGGATCGCGTACAGCGGGTAGAGGGCCGCCGTCATGGTGAGGACGACCGCGAAGGACACCCACGCGTAGCGCCGATTGGCGGCCGGGCGGTAGTTCTGCCATAGGGCGTAGAGCAGGGCGGGAGCCACTACCGCGAGGGTCTCCTTGGTTTCCACCGTGACGGCGAAGCAGACCGCGGAACCCACTGCGGCACTCCACTTCCGGCGCGGGGACAGGGCCAGCAGGAAGGCGGCCAGCAGCCAGGGCAGCGCGATGTTGTCGAGCAGGACCAGGCGGCCGTAGTACATCGCCAGCGGGCTGAAGACGAACAGCAGCACCGCCGCGGCCGACCAGGCGCGGCGCATGCCCAGGCGGCGGGCCAGCAGGAAGATCAGCACGCAGGTCGCGACGCGCAGCACCACCATGAATTCGCGTCCGGCCACGGTGGTGTCGCCGGACCAGCGTTGCAGGCCGCGGGTCAGCTCGAACCAGATCGACATCTGCAGCCAGCCCAGCGGCGGATGGTCGTACCAGTAGGTGTAATTGGCGAGGGCGTGCAGGTTGGGGACGGCCCACGCCTCGGCCACGTAGACGCCCTCGTCCTTGAAGCGGAGGGGGTATCCGACGAGGTTGATCGAGGTGACCACCGCGCACAGCGCCGCCAGGGCGGTGATGAGGGCCAGGGTGAACCTCCGGCGCTCGGTCAGCGTCGAAATATGCTGGCCCAGAGCGGAAATACGCCGGCGCGCGGTGTATCCGGTGGCCTCCGGATCGCGGGTGCCGACCGCGGTGCTCATGCGGCGTCCGAGGTCGGCGCCGGCTCACCGGCGGGGCTCTGGAAGTGGTCGCCGACGTGGGCGGTCTTGTCCCAGCCGAGCCGCCCGAGCGCGTACCACACCACCGATTGGATTGCGGCATAGGACAGGACGAGCTGATACGGGTAGAAGGTGAGCGCGAACAGCACGTAGACGTGCCAGGGGACCGGGCGCTGATATGTCTTGCCGAACTCGTGGAGGTGCAGCATCTGCAGGGCGACGGCCAGGGCGATCGGGATCGCCGGCACGCACATGGCGACCGCCAGCGGCGCGGGCGATTTGATCCAGAAGACGGTGGCCAGCGTCAGCGGCAGTACCGCGAAGGAGATGGTCTGGAACAGGCTCATGGACAGGATCTGCGCGGCGATCACCCGCTGCCCGAAGGTCGGCAGCGAACGCCAGTTGCCCGCGACGAAGCTCTGGAGGAAGCCGATGTTCCAGCGCCGGCGTTGCTTGATCAGCGTGGCCAGGTCGGGTGGTGTCTCCTCGCGGGTGGTGAGACCCGGGTCGTAGAAGGTGAGGGTGCGCGCGCCGTGCACAGCGGTCGCGCGGACGCCGAGCTCGCAGTCCTCGGTCAGCGACATGGGCCAGGCGCCGGTCTCGGTGAGCAGGCCGGTGCGCAGGAACACCGTATTTCCGCCCAGCGGCATGAAGCCCTTGTCGGATTGGTAGCGCATCTGCGAGGAGAACCAGCGCTTGTACTCCAGCAGATTGTGCCAGGAATACCAGCGCAGCAGCCGCTGCCGGAAACGCTGGAGACGAGTGCCGGTGAACTGCGGATCCATCAGCTGGATGCCGCCCTGGATGATGGCGACACCGGGATGATCCTGGAAGGCTTGGTCGACCGCACGCAGAAGGCCGGGCGCGGCAATGGATTCCGCATCGAGAACGGTGAAAACCGTGAATTCCGAACACAATCGCCAGAATGCGTGATTCAGCTGTTGCGGCTTGTTCGGCGGGCGATCGCCCAGCGGGTAGACGATCAGCCGGATCGGGCCGTCCGGGAGCGGGCCGGGCAGGTCCGCGGGCAACGGCTCAGCGGTGAGTTCGCCGTCGAGGGTCCGGCGCATCTGCTCATACGATTCGCCCTGCGCCAGGCCGGCATTCACGATGCGACCGGTGATCGCCGCGACCTGGGCGGTCTCCGGGTCGTCGTCGTTGACCACCGCGATGACCCGGTGCCGGTCATGGTCGCGCTGCGTCCACACCGTAGTGAGCAGCGTGTGCGCCAGCACGTCCGTCTCGTGGCGGGCGGGAATCAGCACGGCGATGGACTCCGCCGCGGGCCCGCCCGGCGCGGCCAGCAGCAATTCCCGCTCCAGTCCGCCCTCGCGCTGCATGTACACCAGCGAGATGAGGAACCATGAGCTCATCACCAGCGTGAACGCCGAGAACGCGACGCTCAGCGCCACCAGGAAGGCGTGAAAACTCCCGGCGCACACCAGGACCACCGCCAGGCCCACCGGTACCGCGCCCGCCGCGGTCAACAGCTGACCCCGGCCGATCTTCCGGCTGCGCTCCCCGTGCACGAGATGTGCTGCGCGCGTGCGTGGTGGCGGGGCTTCAACAGACACAACGAATCCCTCACTGCGGCAATGCGAATCAATCAATGCCGAACGGCCACCCCCGACAGCAGCCCCCGAACTGCGAACCCGGGCTGCGGATCGGTGCCGTGGCACCCGGGTCGTGAAACCGGCGACTCTGCCGGTGCTCCGGATCGTAGCAAAACCGTTGCGGGAGTGCGTGTCGAGCGAATCTGCGATGTATCGGCCTCGAATCGGTCACCCGGCATCGGTGCGGGTGCCCGGCTGTACCGCTCGGTCGCCGGGTCGGGCCTCAGCCCGGAAGTTCGCGGCGTTTCACCAGGTCGTATGCGTAGGCGGGCCACCAGGTTCCGGCGCTGGGTTGCCCGGGAGCGCAGGATCCGTCGGATTCGCCGGGCCGCTTGATCCACAGATCCGCGTCGGCCGGGGTCGAGCCGGTGACGATCGAGGGTGGCAGGCCGAGTCCCCGCTCCCAAGGATTGCACCAGCTACCAGGGCCTTCCGGCGGCGGTCCGGTGCCATTGCGGGAAGTATCCACGATGTAGTGCCCGAAACCGAGCCGTGCGACGACCGCGTCTCCATACGCACGTTCGGTTTCCGTGCGATAGAAATTGGCGACATTCAAACTGAATCCTCGTGCGCGCCAGGCATGTACGGCCACGAGGCGGCGCGCGAGCTCGTCCGCGGGCAGCCAGTGCGAGTTGCCGCCGTCGACGTAGACGGCGACGCGGGGATCGACGGTGAGCCGGTCGACGGCGTAGGCGAGCAGTCGCGTCCGTTCGGCCGCCTGCTCGGGGGTCAGGCACGAGGTGTGGGCCAGCGCGTCGGGTTCGAGCACCACCACCGTGTGCCGATGGCCGATGCCCGTCGCGAACCGGTCGATCCAGTGGCGGTACGCACCGGCGTCGGCCGCTCCCGTACCCGGTCCGGTCCCGCAGTCGCGATGCGGAATCGCATAGGCGACAAGGACTGTCAGTGCCGGACCGGCAGCGGAAACGTAATCGTCCACGGCGGCGGAGAGGCGGTCGGCGGGGATCGCGGAATCGAACCAGCGGGCCGTCGGCTCCACCGCGATGGCCCGCAACGGTTCCTGCCCGGGTTCGCGCGCCGCCGCCGCGGACTGCGCTCCGGGATCCACGTACAGGGCGTATCCGGCCAACGGATTCGGCTGGGCGGCAGGATGATCCGGCAGCGCGAAACAGGCGGCGAGCAGCAGCAGGCCGATCAGTGCCCTGGCTCGCATATCCACCTCAACCGGGAGTCGCGGAGAGACCGCCGTCGACAATGGAGATGAACTCTACCGACAACCGTTGACCCGCTGCGCTACTCGGGATTTCCGGCGGGCGCGGCTCGGGAGGCATCGGGTGTGCGGCGGATCGGCAGGGCCGCCGCGGTGGCGAGCGTGCGCCGTAGTCGCCAGGGGAGCGCTGCGAACAGCGACATCATGGCGGCGGCGGTGCCGCGCAGGTCGTCGCGGCCGGAGAGGTACGCGCGCTGGGACTCGACGGGCAGTCCGAAGAAGGCCTCGAAGAACAGTGGCAGGTCGGCGGGCGGCAGCGCCAGCAGGGCGCGTAATCCGGCCTGGCGCAACAGGTGCACCGCCCGCGCCGGACCCGGCCACAGGGATTCCCCGGCTACGACGGCATCGGCCATCCGCAGCGAGGTCGCGACGCTGTACCCCGTCGCCGGATGCGTGAAAGCGCCCGCGGCGCCGAACGTGGAGGCGTTCGGCCGGCCGCCGTGCACCGGGAATCGGACCCGTTCGACCGGCTCGGTCCCGGTGAGAGCGATTCCCCGGGAACGCAATCGGTGCGTCAGCCGGTCGTGCAGCGTTCGCTGATCCAGCGCCGGGAGCCCGGCCAGGCACGTCTCCTCCAGCAGGATCCGCTCGTCGTCCAGTGGCACCGCGTACAGAAACGACCGGGGCGCATCGGTTTCCGCGCCGTTGTCCGCGCGCCAGTCCATGAAATACGTCTCCTGCTCCGGCAGCCGGGCCCGGTCCGCGATCACCCCGAATGCCGTCTGCTCGGCCAGCCTGGGGGAGCGGGCGACCCCGCGCGCGTCGATGACCCGTCCGGCCGCCAGTACCGAACCCGACGCGAGCCGCACCGACGGCAGATCCAGTCCGTCGTGCCGGTAGCGCGCCGCGCGCGCGATCTCGGTCACGCTGTCCTGCCGGAGCCGCGCACCCGTGACGTCCAGCGAATCCTGTAGGCGTGCCGTATCGAAGACGAGGTAGGGGCGATCCAATTCGATGCGGCGCTGCGCCCACGCGATCGGGCGGTCGACCATGGCCCCGACCGCCACCGGGGCGATCCACTGCGGCAGCTCATCCGCCCAGGCCGCATAGGTGGCCGTCCATCGCCGCCGGGGGTGCGGATCGACGATCGTGACCGAGAGTCCGTGTGTCAGCGCGCGGTGGGCGAGGGCTCGCCCCGCCGGGCCCGCACCGCAGATGAGCAGATCGTCGGTCACCACGTGATTGGATCATGCCGGGTCGCCCGCCTACGCTTCGGGAATGATGCCGGGCCGGGGAGGGCTCGGGCAGGCCGCGAAAGGTGAGCAGATGACGTATCCACCCGCCGGATTCGGCGGCGACCCCACCGTGCACGGGCAGCCGCCGCAGGATCCGGATCCGGCGTGGTGGGACCACCCCGCTCAGCAGACCGGCGGCCAGCAGCAGACGCCGCAGACCGGCTGGCCGGGACAGCAGCCGGCCGACCCGGCGGGCTGGCAGCCGACTCAGACGAATTGGATTGGGCAGCAAGGGTATCCGCAGCAGTCGGGGTATCCGCAGGATGCTGGTTACGGGCAGCAGCCGGGCTTCCAGCAGAACCCGGGCTTTCCGCAGCAGCCGGGCTTCCCGCCGCCGCAGCCGCCGAAGTCGAACACCGGCTTGATCATCGGCGTGGTGCTCGGCGCGATCGTCGTGCTCGCGGTCGCCGTCGGCACGATCGTCCTGGTCTCCAAGAAGGACGACTCCTCGCAGGCCGACGCCACCACGACCACCACCACGACGTTCGCCACCAGCGCCCCGGCCACCACCCGCAGTGCGCCCACCACCTCCAAGTCCGCGCCCGGCGGCAGCCGCTTCAGCTACACCGAATACGGCAAGGACTGGAACTTCAAACTGGGCGACGTCGCGCTGCAGGCCACCTACGTGTCCGGTCGCGACTACGACTCCTGCGCCCCGATCGAGGAGTCGGGCACACTGACCGGCCTCGGGTGCACGCGCGCCTCGGAGATGGCGTGGAAGACCGAGAACGGCGCACTCATGCTGACTCAGCTGGTGCTCACCATGGCCGACGCCGACAAGGCCTCCAGCGCCGACGGCCAGTTCGACGACAAGGACGTGGTGCTCCCCGACGGCAGCTACATCAAGAACTTCGAAACCGGCAAATGGCAGGACGGCAACCAGGGCAAGTTCCTGGTCATCACCGTCGGGACCGCCACTCCGGCCGTCGACGAGGCGACGGTCGAGAAGTACGTCAAGTACCGACACAACGACACCCTGGGTGCGCTGGCCTTCCGCTGAGCATTTCGCAACTCGCGCCCGGCACCCACTCCTGGTGCCGGGCGCGAGTTTTCGATGCGTCCGGTGTCAGATGCCGCCGGTGGCCAGCAGGCCGCCATCCACCCGCACGGTCGTGCCCGTGATCCACGAGGACTCGTCCGAGGCCAGGAATCCGATCAGCGCCGCCACATCCTCCGGCGACCCCAGCCGCTTCATCGGATAGACGCCCGCCGCGGCCTCCTCGTCGGCCGAATACAGCGCGTCCGCGAACTTGGTCTTGATCACTCCCGGCGCCACCGCGTTCACCCGGATCTTCGGGCCCAGCTGCCACGACAGCTCCTCGGTGAGCCGGATGAGCGCGGCCTTGGACGCCCCGTACGCGGCGATCACGCCGGTGGACCGCAGCCCCGCGACGCTGGCCACATTTACCACCGCGCCCCCGTGCTCACCCATCCACGCCCGGTACGCCTCCTGCACATAACCCAGCGCCGCAACGACATTCACATCGAAGATCTTGCGCACGGCATCCAGATCGGCATCCATCAGCGCCCCGTACACCGGATTGATCCCGGTGTTGTTGATCAGCACATCCAGCGACCCGAACTGCGCCACCGCGGCGGCGACCTGCTCGGCCCGAGCCGCCGCATCGCCCGAATTGCCGGCGACCGCGACCACCTGCCCCGCATACCCCAGCCCGCGCAGCCGCTCCGCCGCCTCCTCCAGCGGCTCCGGCTTCCGAGCCGAAATCACCACATTGGCGCCCCGCCGCAGCAGCTCCGCAGCCACCGCGAACCCGATACCCCGGCTGGCTCCGGTGACCAGCGCGCTCTTACCCGACAAGTCATCACTCATGTGACGGCACGCTACTTCAGTCCCCTCATATGAGCGATCTCGCGGTGGTTTGGGGGTCATGCGGTCACCTTATGCCGGTGGTGCAGTCACACGGAAGAACCAAGTCGGTGCAGTCACATGGACGGGGCGGGACAGCGACAGGCAGGATCGCATCCCCGAGATCCGCTCGCCGCAATGGTCAAGGCCGTGTCGTCCGCGCCAGGGGATGGGGCATGCCTGTCACCGCGGTCAGCGCCTCGGCAATTTCGGAGAGCGAAGCGCGAACGTAGGTGTAGGTGGCGCCGTCTCCGTAGGTGGGCTCCGAGTGTCCGGCGTAGGCGCGTGAGATGGCGTAGCCGAATTCGCGCTCGACGAACGTGAGCGTGGTGTAACGCAACCAATGCGCGCTCACCTGCATGGTGTCCGCCCAGCCGAGATGTTCGCGTATCCGCTTGGACAGGTAGTCGTAGCGGCGTCGTCCGATGGGTCTGCCGCTCCGATAACGGAGCACCTGTCGAGTCGATCGAGTGCCCCCGCGCGTGCTGACGTGCTCGACGAGCCGACGCATCAGCAGCGGGGAGACGGGTTGCCAGCGCTCGGTCTCGTCCTTCTCTCGCAGCTTGACGAGGCAGTCGTGCGTGTTGAGATCGTCGACCGTCAATGAGAGGACTCCGGCCTTGCGGCAAGCGGTTTCGATATGGAGCCGGACGATGAGGGCATCGAGCTCTCTGTCGTTACCGGTCGTGGAGGCGACCTCGCCTATCTGTCGAACTTGGTCGAAGGTGAGTGCGTGCCGAGTGCTGGGAAGCTGCCGAGGTTTGTGGACCCGGCCGGCCGGGTTGTCGACGGGGCGGATCCAGCGGTCGGCTTCGGCGTGCCGGTAGATGCACCGGATCGCGGAAACCATATTTGCTGCTGCTCCGCGACCGCCGCGGGAGTTCGCACGCACGACGGCGTGACGACGATGGTCTTTCACGAGCAGATCGATCTCTGTGGTGGTCGGCGCGTCGAGAGTCCGCTCACCCCAGATATTCTCGACGATCCGCCAATACGGTTCGTAATTGCGGACAGTGGATTCCGGTAGCGCCTCTCGCAGTCGGGGGATGAACTCACCGAACGTCGGGACAAGCCTGTGGCGATTTACATGGTCCGCGAGGTCACCGATCGTGAGACCGAGCCGTGAGAGCAGATGGGCCGCAGTATTGAGGTCATCGTCGGTCATGGCTCTGTCACCCATGGTGACCGGAGGTACCCCCATAGCGCTGCCGCCACGACGCGCGTCGGATAGACAACGAGCTGAGTCCGTGCCAGAAGAGCTGCAATCAACACCCGATCGCCGGCGCCCAACCCGCATGCGTGGCGGATCGAGGCCGGCAGGACCAGGTAGCCATTCGCGCGTACGCACCAACAGCTGTCCGCATCGGCGCGAACAACGGGTAGGCCTTCGACCAGGGCAATCGAGATAGGCTGGCCTGGAGTCCAACCCAGGAAGCTGATCGCCGATCTGTCGGACAACCGGCCGTGGTTGTCGACAGTCGCCGAACACTGATGAATCTCATCGATGGGTGTTGGCCCCGGCGCGTGCGGAAATGCGAACGGGATGCCCGGAGAGCTCGGTCTCGGCGATGCGGACTGGAAAATCAGATCGAACTCCGAGTCGAGTATTCCTGCCCGAACATCGTCGTGATCGGGAGTTCGCCGACTTGCTCCGAAAGGCCGCCCGGCTGAAGGCATCTGATCACCGTGTCGAACATCCGTCGGACCCGGCTCGCTCGCCGTTCGCGGCCGCCAACTCTGGTCACCATGCCCCGCTCCCTGGGGCTGGTTACCCTGCCGGACATCATTTGTTCTGATCACGTTTGATCTCCGCAGGTTGGGTATCCGGCGAGGAACTCGAGAGAAGCGAGGGGTGAAGTGTTGGCCTGTAACGTGATTGACGCCATGTCCCTTCACTCCATGCTCGGCGTGTGCGCGGTGCTGTATTTGGGCGGGTGTGGGAGTCTATGCAACCCTGCGGGACCTGGATGCGCCATGACTAGATCGAATTGTGTTGTGGGAGAGCGCGCCCCTCGGATGTGGATCAAATCGCGCGATTTCTGGCGTCGCCAACGATCGGGTGTAGGTCGAACTGGACTACGGCGACCGCGATTTCGAGCGGGTTGGCCTGCTCGACTTCATTGCCAGCAGGAAGGCGACCTGGATCGAACGAGGGCGGAAGCGGTGCCTGGCAAGGCTGTCCGTGTTGGGTTCGACGGCTGGATGTTCCCTGGAAGCGGCGTCGGGTTCGTGTGGATTAGGGCCGACTTTTTCTAGCGACCGTGCCGGGCGTCAGAGCGCCTTTCGTCTCCTGCCGCAGAATATTGCCCTGGCCCGGCGCGTGCGAAGGGGGTCGATCTCGAACCTGCCTGCCGGGCAGTTCATTCGGCAGGCAGTCCGTGATCGCTACTTGCCGGCCTTGTTGTAGGCATCCAGGATCTCGGCCGAGACCCGCCCGCGGCTCGATACCTCGAAGCCGTTCTTCCGGGCCCAGTTGCGAATAGCCTGGGTCTGCTCGCGATCGACTGCGGGACGAGACTTGGTGACGGTCGAGGTCTTCGATGAACGACCCATTTTGCGGGCGTGCTGGGTCCACTGTTCGAAGGTCCCACGCATGTGAGCGGCGTTCAGCTTCGACAGGTCGATCTCGTAGGCAACGCCCTCGACAGCAAAGTGCACTGTCTCCTCGGCGGTGGACTTGCCGTCATAATCGTCCACCAGCTCAACGACGACCTTGCGTGCCATGAAAGCAGCCTTTCTGGTTGCACCAATGTAGTGATACAACAGCCTAGTGGCATCGAGCTAACTCTGGATCCCCGGCTGGACCTGCGCGGGACATCGGTGCCAGGCCATGTCGCGCGCCACCGAGTCTTTCCCATCGCGCCATTAGCGATGTGCTTGCTCCTGACATCGAGACTCCGCAGCCAGCAGTTTGTGGACGGCACAGAGGCATTGGCGACTGGCGAAGAAGTCGTGTTGTCTGAATGAATGTCTGGGACTGTCAGTGCTGCAACAGCTTTGATGGTCCACAACGAATCGCAGCCGTACGGACACGTGCTTCGAGCTGCATCCGCACCACGTCGCCGATACCTACACATTTATGACTTCCATCCGAGCCCGGGACGTCGTCAGCGATGAGCGGGTGATCTATGCCGGCGCTGTGGACGTCGATGGTCCTTGTGGTGTCATTGCGGTTGCTGCCGCCGACAGCAGACAGACAGCTTCTTCCTGGTGATCTTGTGGCCGTCATCGCCATGGGCAAGGCGCAGTCTCGGCCAGCCTGGAACGCCGCGATCATTAAGGGCCGCAGCCGATTTCATGGTGCCGAGGTGTTCTTCACGGCGCATCCGAGTCCGCTGTCGGTCAATCAGGTCGACAAGCACAATGGACGGTTCAATCGTGACCATATCGCCGAGACCTTCGCGCGAGTGGCAAGCCTGCTTCGGTGAAGGGCGGGAGGTGGTTCAGCCGGCGCGGATAGCGCGCCGGTAGCGGGCATTGAGTGACTCGATCGCGTTGGCGGAGGACACGATTCGACGGATCTCGACATCGTAGTCGAGGAACGGAACGACCGACGGCGGCCCAGAGGCATCCGCTATTGCGAGTTCAGGGTGCATTCGCGCGAGCGGGTTCGCGCGCAGAGCAACTTTCGAGTTCAGTTGTGCGACTGTGCAATCCACGCCGCTGCCTCGAGCGTCCGGTCCGGCGACTGTTGTCGGCTCCGGCTGGTGGCGCAGGCACAAAGTTGTTGGTGGCGTTGCTGATCGGGTCATCCGCGGAGCGGAAGGTACCGGTTGGTCTCCGGCAGCTGGTCGTTGCCGGAGACCTGCGAGGATCACGCCATGGCATCGACCACGTTCGGCTTGACCGGTTTGATCATCGCCAACGCGATCACGATGCACACGGCGTAAAGCCCGGCGGCGGCGAGGAATCCGGCGGAATATCCTGTGGTGAGCGCATCGTTCACCGGCACCATGTGGCTTGCGTGGCGGGTTGTAGTGGTGGCGATCGTGGCGAGCGCTGCCAGACCCAGTGAGCTGCCGACCTGGCTGCCTGCGGTGAGCAGTGCGGAGCCGATACCGGCCTCGGATGCGTCGATGCCCCGTACACCGACGCCGGTGCTGATGACTGCGGTGATACCCAGTCCGATGCCCGTCGCCAGGCTCGCGGGCAGGACGAAAGCGTAGATACTCGAGTGCGGGGTGAGGAAGCCGAACATGACGCTGCCCGCGGCGATGATCCCCAAGCCGATCGACAACGCTGTCCTTTCCGACGTCCGCTCCATCAACTTCGGTGCGATGCCTGCCGCCAGGCCGAATCCGAGCGCGAGCGGCAGATACATGAGACTGGTCTTCAAGGCCGAATACCCTTGTACCTGTTGAAAGAACAGGGTGAGGAAGTAATACGTCGCGGTGGATCCGGAGTAGTACAGGAATGTCACTATGTTCGCGGCGACTCGACCGTGTTCGTTGATCACCTCGCGTGGCACCATCGGTGTCCGGCTCGTCAGCTGGATGAAAGCGAACACTGCCAGTAGAACGACTCCAGCGACCAGCAGTGCAATGACGGTGCCGTCCGTCCAGCTGTGCGCGGCAACGCGATTGACCGCGAAGATCAGCGAGCCGATACCGATGGTCGAAGTGATCGCGCCGGGGAAATCGATGCCGACCCGGTCCCGCTCACCTTCTACGAGCACGCTGACGCCTACGAGTATGGCCAGCACGACGGGGATGTTCACCAACAGCACCCACCGCCAGCTGGCGTAGGTGGTGAGTATCCCACCCAAGAGCAAGCCCATCAGGGCCGCCATTCCGGTAGCGGCACCGTACACCCCGAGCGCCCTATTGCGTTGATCCCCGGCCCGGAACGTACTCACCAGGAGCGATAACGCTCCGGGCGTGGCGACCGCAGCTCCGATGCCCTGCACCGCGCGCGCGAGGATGAGTTCGGTCCCGGTGCCAGCCAGTCCGCCGCACAGCGACGCCACCCCGAACACTACGAGCCCGAAGCGGAATACGTTCTTGCGCCCCAACGCATCACCCACCCGTCCGGCGACGAGCATGAAACCACCGAACGTCAGCGTGTAGGCGTTCAGGACCCAATTCAGGTTGTCCGCCGACATGTGCAACGACCGATAAATGCTGGGCAGGGCGACAATCATGATCGTGCCGTCGAGCACAACCATGAATCGTGCCAGGGCGATGATCGTTATAGCGATCGCCCCTTGCGTGCGTGGAGGCGCGCCGGTTTCGGCGGCAACGCCGATTTCTAGCTCGGACATCGCTATTGGTCCCTCATCGCCGTTCGGTACGCGTCGTTACCTTCGTGACTTCGGGAAGTCGCCGGTCCGTCGCCGAGGTGGGGACCATCCGGGCGACGGAGGTCGGCATTTCCCCGACCGTGAACACGTGGACCGAGTTGCCGATCCTCGCGGCCGTGAAGGAGGCTCGAACGGGAACGAAATCCGGCATGGCGATCGCGTGCTGACCGGGTTGGAGTTCCTCATCGAAGACCACCGCGGAAGTGCTCTGGGGCTCCGGAGGTTGGAACGAGGTGCCCCACCACGCCTCGACGGTCGCGTGAGCTGCTCGGGCGAGCGTGACCAGCACAGATCGTCGGGAACTGTCGTAGCTGACCTCCACACCCGACGACGCGTCGGCAGCGGTGACGGCTTCGACCTGGGCAGCGACCAGACCGGCCATACCCGCGAGTCCCTGGACGAAGGTCACCGTGGGATTCAGCTTGGACACCTCCTCGCGAAGACGGCGTTTCGTGTTCGCGGGAACCATCCCGCCGAAGGCGAGGACGTCGAGGGTCGATACGTCGTAATCGTCGAGGACATCGTCGAACTGGTTGGTGGCGTTGGCCTCGAAACCCTTGTCTCGCAAGATGTCAACTGTTTCGAGGAGCACGCTCGGGCTTCGTCCGACGATCAGGACTCGTGCGGCGTGCTGAGTAGGAAAGGCATTCATGGGATCTCCAGACGGAGGTTGCGAAACGGCGGACCGTGATCCTCGTTTTCGAGGCCGCCGTTGTTGGCCATGCCAACATATCATGTGTTGGCATGGCCAACAACTGCTAGTCTTTGGTCATGCCTGCCCGCCACAGTCGGTCCGACCGCACCCCCGACCGCATCAAGAACCGCCCGACCTGGCTCATCAGCCGGGCGTTCGCCCGGTCTTCAGCGATGCTCTCCGCAGGTTTCGAGCAGCACGGTGACGGATTGCGCGGCCACCATTACCGTCTCCTGGCCGCGCTCGAGCAGTGGGGCCCGGCCAGTCAAGCCGACCTCGGGCGCGACACCGGAATCGACCGCAGTGACGTGACGGCAGCGCTGATCGAACTCGAAGCACGCAGGCTCATCGAGCGGCGCGTCGATCCCGAGAACAAGAAACGAAACATCGTCACGATCACCGCCGGCGGCATCCACGAACTCACTGCGCTCGACTCGGTCGTCGGAAACGTCCAAGACGGCCTGCTCGCATCGCTCACCCCGGCGCAACGGCGCCAACTGGTCGGGCTGCTGACACGACTCCTCGAGCCAACCGATTGATCGCGAGACATTCGGCTGAGCGCGGAAGGCCGTTGCGGCACACCCGAGCAGCCGACGTCGTCTGCTGCTCGGGTGTGCCCCGATCAGCAACGCCACCAACAACTTTGTGCCGGCGCCATCGAGCGGGAATCGACACCGTTGACGCGGGATGGGCCGAACCCACCGCCCGAGCCTGTGAACGCACTACATTGCCGCATACCGCGCTGACCGAACCGGCCAGTGCGAGGCATCGGAAGATCAACTGGTCGTTCTGATTCGAGGTCGGCAGAACGTCCGTAACTGCCGAGTTGAGAGTGTTCGGTGGGCACGATAGGGCCTGGCCGGCACGCTACTACGCCGCGCTGATGCGGTATGCCCGATCGCCGGCCGCACTGGCTGACACCCGAGCCGACGAGGATCCATCTTACTGTTATCCGACATACCCCCATCGGCAGTCGGTGTAGAGGTCCGCGGACGTTGCGGATCTGCTCACCAAGACCGAGCACGGGTCTGTGGTCGCACCCACCCGGGTAAAGAGCGTGATCGAGGTCGAGAACGCGCAATCGAACCCGATGGGCTGCCAAGGCGCCGTGTCAGCGCAAGTACCGGCCCGTTGACTGTAGTTCGCGGGCATCACCAGGGGATGCTCATCGAGCCATGATGTCGACGCGGTGAACTGGCCGATGTATTCATACCGAGGGTCGGCCATATAGCCGGAACCAGTGCAGTGGTCATCCATCCGCTTCAGCTGGAATTGTTCCGGTACAACAACGTTGAAGTATCTCGTCAGCTGCTCACGGGCCTGCCCATCGGTCAGCGACCCACAAGTCGCTTCCGCGGAACCTGTGCTCGGCGTGAACGCATCAAACACCGCCAGGCCCACCACCGCGATCGCTGCCAGCCCAGCGAACACCATCAAGTACCCGCACCACCGTACGGCGCCCCGAATCCACATCTCTGCCCGCCACTCCTCGGAAACCATTGCGGTACACCCGATCCACCCACGCGAGGGCGATGACTGCCGACCATCGGGCCGCCGAGCACCACCGTGACCACCGTCGACCGCACTCTACTGCCGCATACCGCGCTGACCGAACCGGCCAGCGCGAACCCCCGGAAGATCTACGGGCAGATCGCCGTACAGCCTGCAGTGCGCGCTCAGGCCGCAGAGCACGCTGCTAGCGCTGGCCAAGTGGCGAGAATCGGTTGGTCGGACTCCCTGCGGCACACAACATCCGCCATCGAACCCCCGCCCGATCGGCGCAGCGGATTGTTTCAGCGCCGGCGGGTAAGACTTTGCACGTCGATGTGAGAGTGCTGTCGGGAAGGCGCGTAGCTGTGGGTGCCCGTAACCAGAATCAATGGACCAAGCAGATCATCACCCGGTTGACAAAGGCCATGGCAGCAGAAGGCTTCACGGTCTGCGTGCCGCTGGAGGTATGGCCCAGCACCGGGAAGCGTCTGTGGACGGAGGTCTACTTCAGTCCGGCGAGCGAGTCTATCCCCAGCATGACCTCGACTGTTGATGCCCACATCGAACGTCACCGCGATGGTGGCCTGCGTCTGGAAGGGACTGCGCGGATCGGATCGCCGGCCGTCGAGGAGGTCATGCGTGATATGCCCGGCGACGGGCTGAGCTTCGGCGACATCGATGCCGGGCGCTTCAAGCTGTTGGATGTTTCGCCGAAGCCACGGGTGATGTCGATCGATTTCGACGCCGAGCTCGATGTGGCGGTGGCTCAGTTCATGGAGTACGTCCGCGGCCCGGTACGTGAATGGTTCGCCAAACGATCCACGTTCCCCGCTCTACTGCAGACGGCACGCGAGCCGACAATCGCGCCGTGGGAAACGAATCCGGATCCGACGCTGCTGCGCGGAACTGTCGTGCTGTGCGTGCT
The DNA here is from genome assembly GCF_044766925.1 of Nocardia sp. NPDC101769. Taxonomy (NCBI): domain Bacteria; kingdom Bacillati; phylum Actinomycetota; class Actinomycetes; order Mycobacteriales; family Nocardiaceae; genus Nocardia; species Nocardia sp. NPDC101769. The sequence continues at coordinate 443,940 of NZ_JBIWMX010000004.1, forward strand.
GGATGGCCGGGTGCAGGATGCGGCGTCGTTGATGCGGTGGTATCTGCAGCGGGACCAGTTCCACCGGTGGGACTGCCTTGAGGATGCGTGCGCGTTCGACGCCGCGATGCGGGAACGGTTCCCCGCTTACGCCGCCGAGAGATCCAATCAGCCGTAGCGGACTAACATCCGCTATTGCCGCATACCGCGCTGACCCAACCGGCCAGTGCAAGGCATCGGAAGATCAACTGGCCGTGCCGATCCGAGGCCGGGGGAACGTCCGCAACTGCCGAATGCCGTGCGTTTGGAGGCAACGAGATCGTCGAGGCTGCCGATGATGAACAGCTCACCAAGGCCATCGCCCGTTACGGGCGTGTCGACCTGGCTCTGTATCGACGACTGAGCTGGCAAGTCACCAACCAAGTGGCCCACATCTGACTGCGGATCAGAAGGTTGGAAGTTCGAGTCTCTCCGGGCGCGCAAAGTAGAAGGCCCCTCCACTCGGTGGAGGGGCCTTCTGCGTTGTGGCCGTTGGGGTTACAGGCCGAGGGCCTTCAGGACGCCGCCCGTCTTGTGCCGACATCTCGGGGTGGTGCAGTCGATGGGCCGGGTCGCATCGGCCTTGGACAATTCCCCGGCCGAATCGTTCAACTCCACCCTGAAGGTCGAATTCGTGCACCGGCACCGTTTCCGCACCCGCGCCGAGGCCGCGTTGCGGATCGTCACCTG